>NZ_JBVIMH010000015.1:0-181734 GCF_055579945.1 Kitasatospora sp. NPDC032150
TCACCGCCAGTCCGGCGGCCTGGGCTACGTTGACGGCGGCGTTGATGTCCCGGTCCAGCCACACCCGGCATGCCTGGCACTGCCAGAGGCGGATGTTGAGGGGCTTGGGGCCGTCCTTGACGCCGCAGTTCGAGCAGACCTGCGATGTCGGTTCGAACCGGCCGATGCGGGTGAAGACGCGCCCGTATCGGGTGGCCTTGTATTCCAGCATCGTGAGGAATGCCGACCATCCGGCGTCGTGCACGGACTTGGCCACCTTCGTCCGGGAGAGTCCCTTGACCGCCAGGTCCTCAACGGCAACCGCTTGATTCTCGCGGATGATCTTCGTTGAGAGCTGGTGGTGGAACTCGCGCCGGGCGTCGGCCACCCGCGCGTGAGCACGGGCGACCTTGCGGCGGGCCTTGTCCCTGTTCTTCGAGCCCTTCTCCTTGCGAGAGAGGGACCGCTGCGCCTTCTTGAGGCGCTTCTCGGCCCGGCGCAGGAAACGCGGGCTGTCGATCTTCCGGCCATCCGACAGGACGGCGAAGTGCGTCAGACCGAGGTCGAGACCGATCCGACCGTCCGTCTCGGGCATGCGCCCGAGGTCGACGTCCGGATCGGTCTCGATGACGAACGACGCGAAATACCGGCCCGCGCTGTCCTTGACCACGGTCACCGTGGACGCAGCGGACGGCAGCGTGCGGGACCACTTCACCCGCACATCGCCGATCTTCGGCAACGACAGGTCCCCGCCTGGCGTGATCTTCCACCGGGCGTTCGCGGTGAACCGGACCGACTGTCTGCTGTCCCGCTTGGACTTGAAGCGGGGCGCACCGGTCTTCGGGCCCTTGCGGCTGCCCTTGAGGCCGGCGAAGAAGTTGGAGTACGCGCTCTCCAGGTCCCGGAGGGACTGTTGCAGGACGACCGCCGACACCTCCCCGAGCCATGCGCGTTCGGGGGTCTTCTTCGCCTCGGTGATCAGCAGCTTCGACAGGTCGCCGATCCTCGGGAACGGCAACCCGTCCGCGCGGGCGCTCTCACGAGCCCGAAGGGCGTCGTTGAAGACCACCCGCGCACACCCGAACGCCCTTGCCAGAGCGGCACACTGAGGCCCGTTCGGGTACAGGCGGAAGCTGTACCGAAGCTGCACGGCAATCACCGTACTACGGTTGGTTATGGGCGAGTATCAGAACATCCGTACAGGCAGGCACTGTGCATTCGTCATGCACGCTCACTTGGTTTTCGTGACGAAGTACCGGCATCGCGTGTTCACCGACGCCCACCTGAAACGCATGGAAGAGATCATGCGGGCGGTCTGCGCGGACTTCGAGACCGAGCTGGTGGAGTTCAACGGCGAGGCCAGCCACGTCCACCTGCTGGTGAGCTTCCCGCCGAAGGTGGCGATCTCCAAGCTGGTCAACAGTCTCAAGGGCGTAAGCTCCCGACGCCTACGTCAGGAGTTCCCCGACCTGGTCCGGCACTACTGGCGAGCACAGCGGCTCTGGTCCGGGTCGTACTTCGCCGGATCGGTCGGCGGCGCACCCCTGAGCATCGTCCGGCAGTACATCGAGCAGCAAAACCGGCCCGCCTGAGCCGAGGTCCACAGCGCGGGAGGGCGCGCCGGACCCAGCTCAGAACAGCGTTCAGAATCGCTTCACCACCGGGCCGAAGCCCGGCGCACTGCGATTAATTCCGGTAGCGCTCCGGGCGCCCGCGCGCCGGTGAGCGGGCCCGGGTTCAGACCGGCTCGCCGGGCTCCGGCGGCCAGACGCCCGGCGCGAGGACCCCCGTCACATAGGCGCGCGCGACCAGGGCGGTCCGGTTGGCGGTGCCCCAGCGGCGGGCGAGGCGGCCCAGGTGGTAGTTGACCCCGTCGACGGTCAGCCCCACCCCGGCGGCGATCTGCGCGGTGGTGGCGCCGCCCGCGGCCAGGGCGAGGGTCCTCGCCTCCACGGGGCTCACCCGGGCGGTGGCGGTGGCGGGCCGTGAGGGTTCCTCCAGTACGCGCAGCAGCAGGAGCAGGTGCGGCGGGGCGTCCGGGGTGTCGCTGACCAGGTCGACGGTGAGTTCGCCGTGCCGCTCGGCGCCCTTCCCGGTGGACCAGGACACCTCGACGGGGTAGCGCGACCGGCGGCGCAGCCGGACCGCCTCTACGATCGGGTGCAGCCGGGTCGGGGTCTTGAGGTCGAAGAGGTCCAGGGCACGCTGGCCGGCCAACCGGCCGGGCAGGGTGCCCCACTCGGCGGCCATCGCGGGGTTGGCCAGCAGCACGGTGCCGTGGGCGTCGCACAGCGCGGTCGGGATCGGAAGGTGGTCGAAGAGCAGCAGGGCCCAGTTGCGCCAAGTGACCGCCCGGTCGCGCTCGGGCGGCCGGGGGGTGTCGTCCGGTCCGCCCGGGCACTGCCCAACAGGGTCCGCCTGCCTTCGGGAATCCATTCCGTGCCCCTGCTCGTACTGCTGCTACACCCGGGAGCCGGGCGGTGCAAGCCCGACGCTCCGGCGGCCACTACAGAATCATGTAGTAGGGACCGGTCGCACGGAAGCCCCGCTGCGTCAGGGTGGGGACAGCCGCCCGCACCGCGGCGGCGGCAGCCCGGAATCCCATACCCCGGAGGGCAGTTCACCCATGACCGAGACCCTGCTGACAGCGCGGGCCGGCGGCGGTGACGACGTTCCCGTCATCGATGTTCCCGCTCTCGGCGTCCCCGTCGTCGACCTCTCCGCCGCCGGCATGACCGACACCCCGGTCCTGCGGCTCATGGAGCTGGCCCGGCGGCACGGCCCGGCCTTCGTGCAGCGCCTGCACGGCCACGACACCCTGTTCGTCAGCAGCCTGGACCTGGTGACGGAGCTGTCGGACGAGCGGCGGTTCACCAAGGCGGTCGGCCCGGCACTGGAGAACGTCCGCGAGTTCACCGGCGACGGCCTGTTCACGGCCTACAACGACGAGCCCAACTGGGCCAAGGCGCACGGCATCCTGATGCCGGCCTTCACCCTGGGGTCGATGCGCACCTACCACCCGGTGATGCTGGAGGTCGCCCGTCGGCTCATCGCCTCCTGGGACCGCCACGCCGCCGACGGGACTCCGGTGGACGTGCCGGAGGACATGACCCGGATGACCCTGGACACCATCGGGCTGGCCGGGTTCGGGTTCGACTTCGGCTCCTTCGCGCGGGACGAGCCGCACCCGTTCGTCGCCTCGATGGTGCGCTGCCTGAACTGGGCGATGACCCGGCTCAGCCGCAACCCCGAGCTCGACCACCGCGAGCGCGACGAGGCGATGCGCGCCGACACCGACTACCTCGCCTCGGTGGTCGACGAGGTCATCGCCGCGCGCACCGCCGCCGGGAGCACCGAGCAGCGGGACCTGCTCGGTCTGATGCTCACCGCGACGGACCCGGGTGACGGCACCACCCTGGACCTGGCGAACATCCGCAACCAGGTGATCACCTTCCTGATCGCCGGGCACGAGACCACCTCGGGCACCCTGGCCTTCGCCCTGCACAACCTGGTCAAGCACCCGGCCGTACTGCGCCAGGTGCAGCGTGAGGTGGACGAACTGTGGGGCGACAGCGTGGAGTTGGCGCCGACCTTCGAGGACGTCGGCCGGCTGCGCCACACCCGACGGGTGCTGAACGAGACCCTGCGGCTGTGGCCGGCGGCCCCCGGCTTCGGCCGCGAGGCCCGCCAGGACACGCTGCTGGGCGGCCGGATCCCGGTGCGCGCGGGGCAGGTCATCGGTGTGGTCACCCCGATGCTGCACCGCGACCCGGCCTGGGGCGACAACCCGGAGCTGTTCGACCCCGCCCGGTTCGCGCCGGAAGCGGAGGCGGCCCGCTCCCCGCACGCCTTCAAGCCGTTCGGCACCGGTGAACGCGCCTGCATCGGCCGCCAGTTCGCACTGCACGAGGCCACCATGCTGCTGGGCATGCTGGTCCACCGGTACCGGCTGATCGACCACACGGACTACCGGCTCGCGCTCAAGCAGTCGCTGACCATCAAGCCGAACGGTTTCACCCTCACCCTGCTCCCGCGTACCGACCGCACGCCCCGGGCGGCGTCCACCCCCGCCGACCGCGCACGGGGCACGGACAGCGCGCCGCCCACCCGGGTCCGCCAGGGCAGCGGCGCACTGCTGCTGCACGGCTCCAACTACGGCACCTGCCGCGGCTTCACCGCCTCACTCGCCGAAGAGGCGGCCGAGCTCGGCTTCGGCACCACCACCGCACCGCTCGACGCGTACGCCGGCGGCCTGCCCACCGACCGGCCGGTCGTCATCACCGCCGCCTCCTACAACGGGCAGCCCACCGACGACGCCGCCGCCTTCGTCCGGTGGCTGGAGAGCGCCGGGCCCGGGGCCGCACAGGGCGTCAGCTACGCCGTCCTAGGCGTCGGCGACCGCAACTGGTCCGCCACCTACCAGCGGGTCCCGACCTTCATCGACGAGCGGCTCGCCGCCCTCGGCGGCACCCGTCTGCTGGAGCGGACCGAGGCCGACGCCTCCGGCGATCTGGCCAGCAGCGTCAAGGAGTTCGCCGGCGCGCTGCGCACCGCCCTGCTGCGGGTGTACGGCGATCCCGACACGGCCGGCGCCCGGCCGCGGGCCGGGCAGGGCGGCCCCGCGTACACCGTCACCGAGGTCACCGGCCAGGCGCTCGACGCGCTGGCCGCCCGGCACGGCATGACGGCGATGACCGTGACCGAGACCGGCGGCCTCACCCGGCCGGACTATCCGCGGGTCAAGCGGCTGGTCCGGCTCGCCCTGCCGGAGGGGACGGGCTACCGCACCGGGGACCACCTCACCGTGCTGCCCGCCAACGACCCGATCCTGGTCGAACGCGCCGCCCGGCTGCTCCGCGCCGACCTGGACACCGTGCTGAACATCGTCCAGGGCCGGCCGCGCCGCGACGGTCTCGCCGTCGACCGTCCACTGACGGTGCGCCAACTACTTACCCATCACGTTGAGTTGCAGGATCGGCCGACCGCCGAGCAGCTCGCCGTACTGGCCGAGCTGAACCCCTGCCCGCCCGAGCGCTCCGCACTGCGCGCGCTCGCCGATGACTCCGGCGCCCGGGCCGCCGACCACCGCAGCCTGCTGGACCTCCTCGAGGATCACCCGGCCCTGGCGGAGGCGCTGACCTGGCCGGTGCTGCTGGAGCTGCTGCCGGCGATCAGACCGCGGCACTACTCCGTCTCGTCCTCGCCGAGCACCGACCCGCACCACGTCGACCTGATGGTCTCGCTGCTCCAGGCTCCCGCGCACTCGGGCCGCGGCACCTTCCGCGGCACCGGATCCGGCTACCTGGGTTCGCTCAGGCCCGGAGACACCGTGCTCGCCCGGATCCAGCCGTGCCGCGAAGCCTTCCGGATCCACCACGGCACCGGCACCCCGGTAATCATGATCGCCGCCGGAACCGGCCTGGCCCCCTTCCGCGGCGCCATCGCGGACCGCCGCGCCCACCTGGCGGACGGCGGCCGACTCTCCCCGGCACTGTGCTACTTCGGCTGCGACGCGCCCGATGCCGACTACCTGTACGCCGCCGAACTGCACGCGGCGGAGCGGGCCGGGGCGGTCTCCATGCGCCCCGCCTTCAGCGCGGCCCCCGCCGACGGCCGGCGCTTCGTCCAGGACCGGCTGGCCGGCGACGCCGACCGGGTCTGGGAGCTGCTGACCGCCGGCGCCCAGGTCTACGTCTGCGGCGACGGCGCCCGGATGGCACCCGGTGTCCGGGACGCCTTCCGGGCGCTGTACCTGGAACGCACCCCCGGCGCCGACCTCGCCGACGCCCGGGACTGGCTGCAGACCCTGATCGCCCGGGGACGCTACGTCGAGGACGTGTACGGCGGCTGACCCCCTCACCTCGCCGGCCGGGGCCGCCGACGCCTCGGCCGGCCGGAGCACCGGACCGACGCCCCGGCCCCATCGTCCTGCCCGCTGAGGACGTCCCCCGCCCCGACGAGCCTGCGCCGTCGCGGAGTTCGCGCGCCGTTCACCGACCGGATCGACTCCGCGCCCGGTGCGGCCGGATGCTGGGGTTTACCCCATGGTCGTGATCGCGGCACGGGCGATAGCTTCGTCGGCATCGGCCCGGGGGGAGTCCGGGCCGGCCGATGTCCAGACCATGGGGGATGTTCATGCGCCAACGGCTTCGCTTTCTCGGGATCCTTGCAGCGGCCGGTATCGCCGCCGGTGGGCTGAGTGCCTGCAACGTGCTGCCCGGAAAGACCTTCGAGGACGACGGTGTGCTGGCGGAGAAGGTCACCGCGGTGCGGCTGGAGCTGAAGTCCGGCGGCGTCGTCCTGCACGGCCACGACGGCAAGGGCGACCTCTCCGTCCACCGGAAGGTGGAGTACCACGGGGACAAGCCCACCGGGGCGACGCACCGGATCGACAACGGCGTTCTGGTGCTCGGGGATTGCGGCAAGCAGTGCTCGGTGGACTACACGGTCGAGGTCCCGGCGGGCATCCCGGTGACCGGCAGCACCTCCAACGGCGAGATCAGTCTCTCCGACGTGGGCGAGGTGAAGGTGACCACCGACAACGGCGCCATCAAGCTGGACGGGGTCGCTGGCGACATCGACGTGCGGACCGAGAACGGCGAGATCAGCGGGCACGGGCTCAAGGGCGGGAAGATCCAGGCGAAGACCTCCAACGGCGGCATCGACCTCGCCCCCACCGTGCCGCAGAACGTCAAGGCCGGCACCTCCAACGGCGAGATCCACCTCACCGTGCCGGCCGGCCACTACCAGGTGCACGCGGATGCCGATCTCGGTGACAAGCACATCGGTGTCAGCAACGACCCGGCGGGCACCCACCGGCTCGACCTGACCACCGACATCGGCGACATCACCGTCAGGTCCTCCTGACTCCGGCGGCAACCGGTCGCTCGCCCCGGAGCACGGACACCTGCTCCCGGGGCGAGCGGCGTCCTGACACCATCCGGCAGGTCTCGCGGCGCGCTCTGCCGGACGAGTCCCACCGAACCCTGACGCCCCGACAGCTCGGCGCCCTGCTGATCCGTCCGGGTGAAGCCCCGGTGTGACGGCGGAACCCGCGGCGTTCGTGAACCGGGCTCGGCTAGCTTCGCGCTGTGGATCGTCTCGTCTCGTTCTCCCAGCTGCTGCACCGCCCACTGGTGGGGCGCGGCGGCGAGGTGGTGGGCCGCCTGTCCGATGTGATCGTCCGGCTGCGGGGTCGCGACTACCCGCTGGTGACCGGCCTGGTCGTCCGGATCGGCAGGCGCGAGGTGTTCCTGCCCATCGAGCAGGTGGCCTCCTTCGACGGCGGGAGGACCCGCCTCACCAGCGAGGTGGTGGACCTGCGGCCGTTCGAACGGCGCGAGGGCGAGGTGCTGTTGCGCGCGGACGTGCTCGGGCACCGGGTGATCGACGTGGTCGGCGTCGAGCTGGTCCGCGCCCACGACCTGGAGCTTCGCGAGCGGCCGGACGGCTGGGTGGTCGACCGCCTGGACACCCGTCCGCACCGCCCCCGCTGGTTCCGGCCCGGCCGGGCGGAGCCGCACTGGCGGGACTGGAAGTCCTTCGAACCGCTCATCGGACACGCCCAGTCGGCCCGGGTGCGCGGTCCGTTCGGCCGCCTCGGCCGGCTCAAGGCCGCCGATCTCGCCGACCTGCTGGAGGACGCCAGCCGCACCGAGTCGGAGGAGATCCTGGAGACCGTCCACTCCGACCCCGAGCTGGAGGCGGACGTCTTCGAGGAGTTGGAGCCCGACTCGCAGACCCGCCTGCTCGCGGAGAAGGACGACGCCGAGATCGCGGCGGTCCTCGCCCGGATGCGGGCGGACGACGCCGCCGACGCCATCAACGACCTGCCGCAGCGCCGCCGGCAGCCCGTCCTGGACGCGCTGCCGGCCGGACAGCGCGCCAAGGTCCTCACGCTGATGGGCTTCAACCCGTCCAGCGCGGGCGGGCTGATGGCGCTGGACACCGTCACCGCGTCCCCGGCCGCGACCGTCGCACAGGCGCTGGAGCTGGTCCGCGCCGCCCGTACCCTGCAGCCCGAGGCGATCACCAGCGTCTACGTCGTCGAACAGGCCCGAACCACGGCCCGGTTGATCGGCACCGCGACCCTGGTGGCCCTGCTGCAGAGCGATCCGGGCGCCAGACTGGAGCAGGTGATGGCCACCGAACCGGTCCGGGTGCTCCCGGACACCGACGTCGAGGACGTCACCCTGCTGATGGCCGACTACAACCTGCTGACCGTACCGGTGGTGGACGAGCAGGACCGCATCCTCGGGGTCATCACGGTCGACGACATCCTGGAGACGGTGCTCCCCGAGGACTGGCGCCGCCGTGAGCCCGCCCCGCACCCGGCGCGCCGTGCCGACGACAGCACGGCTCCGGACGCATGACCGGCCCCGGGAAGCCGCCGGAACGACCGGAGCGGCCCGGACCGGACACCCCGCCCGAGCCAGGCCCGACCCCGCCGCCGACCCCACCGCCGGCGGCACCGGCACCGCCGGCGGCGGAGCCCGCACCGCGCGCGACGCCCACACCGCCTCCGGGACCACCGACTGTGACTCCGACTCCGACTCCGACTCCGACTCCGACTCCGACTCCGACTGGGCCGGCCGCCGGCCCCGCGGCCCGGCCCAGGCCGCGCCCGGCCGCCTCCCCACGCCCCGGCACCGTGGCCGACGAGGCCCGACTCGGCGACATCGAAGGGGCGTTCGGGCGGATTCCCCGGGAACGCATCGAGGAGCGTCCGGGCCTCAGGGCCCGGCTGCTGACCCTGCTGGCGATCGTCGGCCCCGGCATCATCGTCATGGTCGGCGACAACGACGCGGGAGGCATCGCCACCTACGCCCAGGCCGGGCAGAACTACGGCTACTCGCTGCTGTGGGTGCTGCTCCTGCTCATCCCGGTGCTGATCGTCAACCAGGAGATGGTGGTCCGCCTCGGCGCGGTCACCGGCATCGGCCACGCCCGGCTGATCAACGAGCGCTTCGGCCGGTTCTGGGGCTGGTTCAGCGTCGGTGACCTCTTCGTGCTCAACTTCCTCACCATCGTCACCGAGTTCATCGGGATCACGCTGGCCGCGGCCCACCTCGGAGCCTCCAAGTACCTCGTGGTGCCGATCGCCGCGCTGCTGCTGATCGCCGTCACCGCCGGCGGCTCGTTCCGCCGCTGGGAGCGGGCCATGTTCGCGCTCATCGCGATCAGCCTGCTGCTCATCCCGCTCACCCTGCTCGCGGAGCCCCAATGGGGCCGCGCCGCCCACGACTTCGTCGTCCCGAGCATCCAGGGCGGCATCACCGGCGACGCCGTCCTGCTCATCATCGCGATCGTCGGCACCACGGTGGCGCCCTGGCAGCTGTTCTTCCAGCAGTCCAACGTCATCGACAAGCGGATCACACCGCGGTTCATCAACTACGAGCGCGCCGACACCGTGATCGGCTCGGTCGTGGTCGTGGTCGGCGCCGCCGCGCTGGTCGTGATCGCCGACTTCGCCGCCCGAGGGACGCCGTTCGCGGGCGCGTTCACCGACGCGGCGGGCGTCGCGTACGCCCTCGAACAGCACGGCCAGGCCCTCGGCGTGGTGTTCGCCGTCGTGCTGATGGACGCCAGCATCATCGGCGCGGCGGCCGTCACGCTCGCCACCAGCTACGCCTTCGGCGACGTGTTCAACCTGCGCCACTCACTGCACCGCGGCTTCGGCGAGGCCAAGCAGTTCTACGCCTCCTACAGCCTGATGGTGCTGCTGGCCGCGGCGATCGTACTCATCCCCGGCGCCCCGCTGGGAGTGATCACCGAGGCGGTCCAGGCACTGGCGGGCCTCCTGCTGCCCTCGGCGAGCGTCTTCCTGCTGCTGCTCTGCAACGACCCCGAGGTGCTCGGCCCCTGGGTCAACCCGCGCTGGCTCAACCTGGTCGCCGCCCTGATCATCGCGGTCCTGCTGGTGCTCTCCGGCACCCTGATGCTCACCACGCTCTTCCCCGCCGTCGACGTCAGAGCGCTCACCGTCTGGCTGGCCGTCATCCTGGTGACCGGCCTGGCCGTGACCGGCGCCGTCCTGTGGCTGGCCGGCCGCCGCCCGGGCGCCCGGCGGGCGCCGGTGCCGGTCCTCTCCACCGCCGAGAAGCTGGCCTGGCGGATGCCGCCGCTGGCCCTGCTCAAACCCGTCCGCTGGTCACCGGGTCTGCGGCTGGGGATGCTCGCACTGCGCGGCTATCTCGTCCTCAGCGCCGTCCTGCTCCTGGTCAAGGCCATCCGCCTCGGCAGCGGCTGACCGCCGCCGAGCAGCACGGCGTGGACCGCGAGGGTGAGCGGTCCACCCGTCGGAAAGGTGTGCCGCACCACCGTGCCGTGCGGGACCAGCCCGCCGAGCACGAACCCCCGGGGCGCCGGACACGGATCCCCACACCCAATGCGCGGGCTCGCCGGCCAGGTCACCAGTTGCCCTCACCCGGGTCTACCGGCCCCAGCACTCCGAAGGCCTCCACGAGGCGGTCCGGTGCGGCCTGCTTCCATGAATCCACAAGAATGTCGTACAACTCGGCCATGTCCTCCAGAGCGCCGAGTCGCACGCGTACCCAGGCGGAAGACACCTCATGCGGTGGCACCCAGAACTTCTCCGGCTCCGCAGCGATCAACTCCGCCCGATCATGCTTCGGACAGCGCACAGCGAATGACGTCTGATCGTCAGGGATCGTGATGAACATCTTCCCGGCGACCCGAAACGTCGGCATGCTCCACGCCTCCTTCTCCACGGTCTCCGGGAGGGACAACGCGATACGACGGACATCATCGGCATCCAGCACGGTCACCACCCTAGACGCACAGCCGCCGCGGCGGCCGCACGATCCCCGCACTTGGTCTTCCCTCGACCGCACTTGAGCGCCCCAGGACGCCGAACACGGATCCCCGCACCCGACGCATGGGTAGTCGGCGGAGCGGGGCAGCCTGGTCCCGGGCTCGGCGCGGTCATCCGAGCCTGGCGAAGCGCCGACTGACGGCCCCGGCCTGCAACGGCCAGCACCGCGCGAAGTGGGACGCCGACGCGGTCCGCGACGACCTGCGCCCCGACCGGTGGCAAGGAGGCGGATTCGCTGGACACCCAGGCCCGCAGGTGGCCCAGAGTGCGTTCGATACGCCTTCCGGCCGACCGCCCCTCGTGACTGATCGCCAGTCAAACACCAAGCAGCCTCGCGTACTTCCCGGCTGTCGGAGGCCTGCCGCACCATGGCACACATGAGACTTCCGCGAGTTCCATGCCCGGTCTGCAAACGCACGATCGCCGTCACCCCCATCGAGGCGATCGGGCTCGGCGCCATCGTCGACCACAAGCGCGAGTCCCGCCGACTGATGCTCTGCGAAGGCTCCATGCAGCGCGTACCCCTGCCCGGCCACCCCGCTTGGCAACAAGAACTCGGGCGAGACAGCCACACCGCACCTCCGACCCCAGTCCAGGACTCACTCCTCGAATGACGCCCGGAGCCGCCCCGGCACCCTGCGCCCTCCTGCGTCGCAGTCGGACGTACGGCTCCCCCCCGCCGTCGGCCGCGCGCCGAACAGTGCCAGGCCCCCAGGTGCGCGTCAAGACGGTCGGCGTCCCCACCCGGTGAACAGGCAGTGGGTGACGTCCAGGAATCCGGGGTCGTCCAACATCGCCAGGCCCTCGGCCAGTTGGGCTTCGGTGAGCCGGTTCTGGGCGATCAGCTCGGGACCGATCTGCTCGAAGAACAGCCCCATGAAGGCATCGACGGCTCCGCCGTCACCGACGATCAACGGGTACACGGCCAGGCCGAGTTCGGTCAGCCCTGCCTCCGCCAGCGCGGCCGTCTGCCGACGGCGGGCCCAGGTCAGATCGCCGCCCTGGGCGGCCAGGGTCTCCTCCAGTGCGCGCATGGCGCGCTGCCAGGCCGGATACGGCGAGGAGTCCGTGGTGAAGTTGACGGGATCCTCCAGGACCAGCCAGCCGCCCGGGGCCAGCCAGCGGGCCGCCCGGGCGATGATCCGCTCGGGATCCGACAGATGCATCATCAGCGCGCGGGCGTGGACCAGATCGAAGGAGCCGGGCGGGAACTCGGCCTTCCGCAGATCTCCCTGGACGATGTCGAGGTTCCCGAGCCGGCCGGCATCCAGGAAGCGCGTGTCCACATCCAGTGCCACGACCCGGCCGTCCTGGCACTGCCCGGCCAGCCAGCGGGCGATTCCCCCGGCCCCGGCCCCCAGTTCCAGGCACCGCCAGTCGCCGCGCAGCCCCCGGTCGGCGAGGATCTGCCGGGTCCACCCATCGGACATCCGCTCCAGCGCCTGCAGCCGCTTCAGCTCGGTCGGCCGCTCATGGCTGAGCACCCCGGCGCTGTACCTGTCGAGCGCGGCCGCCTCGCCCACCGGACGCTCGGGACCGCCGTCGGTCTGACTCATCGCCACCTCCGCTGCAGGAAGTCCGGCACCGGCCGCCTCCGCGGCCCGCACCGGGGAACACCGGCCCGGAACCCGCTACGCCTCTCCCGTACGGAGGCGGGGCTTCCCAGCCTCCCGTGCCGTTCGTGCGGGAAGGCTGCGGGCCGGGGCCTGAGGACGTTCAGGGGTGTACCCACCGGGCCAATGTACCGCCGTACCCCTCGGAGCCGGCCGATGCGGCGAGGAAGGCGGGAGCGCAAAGGCGACTACCGGTCAACTGTCTCAGCCGGAGCGCGGAGTGCGAGGGTGTCCGACGTGATCGAATGTCCGACATGATCGGACCGCAGCTCGACATCCGTATCGCCCGCCCGGTACTCGACCTGGACGCCAGCGAGGACTTCTACGTCCGGGGCCTGGGTCTGGATCTGCTCCACCGGATCGCCGGACGGCCCGAGGCCGGTGAGCGCGACCTGCTGATGGTCGGTCCGGCCGATGGCTTCTGGCACCTCGAACTCACCGCGAGCAGCGCCGACCCGGTGCAGCCCACACCGACCCCGGAGGATCTGCTGGTCGTCTACCTTGGCCATCCCGTGCCCGAGGAGGCCGTCGCGCAGGCGGTCCGGCACGGCGGGACGGTCGTCCCCTCGCACAACCCGTACTGGGACCGCTGCGGCGTCACCTTGGCCGACCCGGACGGCTACCGGGTCGTCCTCACCGAGCGGACCTGGCGCTCGACCCCGTCGGACCGTACGACCACCGGGTCGTGAGCCCGGCCTGAAGCCCGGACCGGCAGGCCACTGCCCTCTTCCCGATCACGTCCCCGGGCCGCCCACGGGCCCGCCGCACACCTTCGGCCGACGGACCTGCGGATCACCCGGCCCGACCGACCGGGAGCCACGGTTGCCCGTACCGCTCACCACCGCTGCGGCCCGACCCGTCGCCCGCCTCACCCGACTCGCCCCAGCTTGACCGGATTCCGGCGCTGACGGGCGGTCGGCCCCCGACGGACCACCGCATGAACCACGACCTCGCGCGACTGGCCCGGTTGCTCGGCGCACCGACCGGAGCCCGGCCCGAGGACTGGCCCTCCGTCGGCCGCCGACTGGGCACCGAACTCCCATCGGACTACCGGGAGTTCATCGACACCATCAGCGGCGGGTACCTCGACGACCACCTGTACGTCCTGGAACCGGACTGCACCAACGAGAACTACGATCTGGCGGAGGACGTCGAGGAACGCGCCGAGGCCCTCGAATACCTCCGGGACGGCTCGGAGGAGCCGCCCGCCCAGCTGGACGAGCCCGGCGCACGGCTCACCGCCTGGGCGTGGACCGACAACAGGGAGTTCCTCCACTGGTTGGCCAGGCCCGGGCAGCACCCCGACGACTGGACCGTCATGGTCAACGAAGCGCGCTGCGGAGGGTGGGAGCACTTCGACCTGGGCTTCGCCGAGTTCCTGCGGTCCGCCCTCACCGGGGACGTCCGCTCCGGGATCATCGCCTACGCCTTCCCGAGGGCTCCGCACGGCTTCCGGCCCTTCCACGGCGGCGGGTAGCGGCGGCTTCAGGCCCAGCCGTTCCGTAATCGATTGCGCATCCAGATACAGAACTGTATCCATATACGCAGTCGCATACGAATCTGCCCGAGGGAGGAAGGCGACGCGGGTGCCCGCCGCTCGGCGGACCACCGCGGTTCCGCCGCGAACATGGAAACCGAACTGTGGAAACTGAGCGCGACGGCGCTCGCGGGGGCCGTCGCCGACGGCGAGGTCAGCGCCCGGGAGGTGACCGAGGCCCATCTGGAGCGGATCACCTCGGTGAACCCGGCCCTCAACGCGGTCACCAACCCGCTGACGGAGAGCGCCCGCCGGGCGGCCGCCGAGACCGACCGCCGCCGCGCGGCCGGCGAGCCGCTGGGACCGCTCGCCGGCGTGCCGTTCACCGTGAAGGAGAACATCCACGTCGCCGGCTCGGCGACCACCTTCGGCGTGCCGCGGTTCCGCGACCTGGTACCCACCTCGGACGCTCCTCCCGTGCGGCGACTGCGGGCGGCCGGGGCGATCCCCATCGGGCGAACCAACCTGCCGGACATGACGCTTGGCGGCCTGCACACCGTCAGCACCCTGTACGGGGACACCCGCAACCCGTGGGATCCCGCGCTGACTCCCGGTGGGACCAGCGGCGGCGACGCCGTCGCGGTGGCCACCGGCATGGCACCGCTCGGGCTCGGCAACGACTCCGGCGGCTCGCTGCGCATCCCGGCCGCGTTCAACGGCGTGGCAACGCTCAAGCCCAGTTACGGCAGGTTCCCGATGGACCACCGGATCGGGCCTCAAGAGCCTTCCCTGTCCTCCCAGTTGTTCCCCGTGGACGGGCCGATCGCGCGGACGGTGGCGGACCTGCGTGCCGTCTGCGAAGTCCTGTCCGGCTCCGACCCGCAGGACCCGCGAGCCGTCCCCGTACCGCTCGACGGCCCGCCGCCGGCCGGAGGGGTCCGGGTCGGTGTGGTGATCGACCCGGACGGGCCCGGTCCTGCCCCCGAGGTACTCGCCGGGCTCGACTCGGCGGCCGCCGCCCTGACGGACGCCGGGTACCGGGTCGAGCACGTCGAGGTGCCCCGGCTGCAGGAGGCCGTGGAGGGCTACCGCGCCATGATCTACACCGAGTTCGCGCTGATCTGGCCGGCCCTGCGGCAGTTGCTCACCGACGACAGCAGCCGGCACATCGAGTACTCGCTGGCTGAGCGACCGCCGGTCGGCCTCGCCGAGTACGTCGCGCTGCCCGGCCTCCGCCTCGGCATCCAGCGCGACTGGGCCGACTTCCTCGAACGGTTCCCGCTGCTGCTCGGGCCGGCGTACACCGGGCTGCCGCCCGCGCCGGAGACCCTGCTGCGCGACGTCGAGGACAACACCCGGACCTTCGCGGCGGCCCGGCTGTGCCGGGCGAGCACCTTCGTCGGGGTGCCGTCGGTCGGGGTGCCCGTCGGCATCGCGGGCGGGCTGCCGCTGGGCGTCCAGGTGATCGGCGGGATGTACCGGGAGGACCTGTGTCTGCGGGCCGCGGCCGCGATCGAGGCACGGCTCGGGGTACTCACGCCCGTCGAACCGCGGTCCTGACGGAGCGGGGCCGCCCGCGGGCCGGGCGACCGGCGGGCGGTGGCCGGGCGTCGGCGGCGGGAAGCCGGGCCCACCGCGGTGGTCAGGTCGACGCCGTCCACCGGCCGCCGGAACCGTTCGCCCCGAACGCCGGGCGCGACAGCCGCCCGGCACCCGGTCACTTGGCCGGCCGCCCCTGCCAGGCCGCCGCGCACAGGGCGGTGTCCAGCTCCTCCTGGTAGCAGGCTGCGGCGAGCCACGCCAGTGCGAAACCGACGTGGTCGTCGGCGCGCAGCCGGCCGAACACGTCGCGCTCCTGTTCCGCCGCGGCCGACCGGAGTGCGGCAAGGAGCTGTTCACCCGTACCGAGCCCGGCCCCGCGCAGCAGGCGGGCCTCGGCCGCGCCCTGAGTGAGGTGTGCGGTCAGGGCGCGGCGGCCGCTGGTGACGACCTGTTCGAGCCGGCGGGTGAGCAGGTGGACCGGCGGCTGCGAGGCTTCGAGGGCCTGCGGCGCCGTCGGCCGCTCGGCGACGGCGTCCGGTGGCAGATCCGCACGTTGCAGCCGCTCCAGTCCGAGGCTGACCCGGTGCTGACGCTCGCTCGACAGGCCGAGCGTCGGGGCGTCCTCCCCCGGCGCGGTACCGACCGCCAGCAGCCTGATGCGCGGGTGGGCGGCGCGCTCCAGGCGTCCGATCGCACGCAGGCGCAAACCGGGCGCGGCGGCCAGCAGCGCGAGGTTGCTGCGGAACGCGAGCTTCGGATGGTCCTGGGCGGGGAGCAGGGCGACCGTCAGCCCGGCGCAGTCCGCCAGCAGCTGCGGGGTGGTGAAGCCCGGGACCGTCCCGGGGCCGAGCAGGGTGACGTCGAGGAAGAGCAGTCCGGCCCCGGCGGGGCGCAGTTCGTACGGTATCCGTTCGGCGGCCAGGGCGCGTTCGGCCTGGACCGCCGGCGGCTGCTGCCAGAGCCCGGCGACGGGCGGCTGGTGCCAGTCGGCACCGGCCGCCCGCACCGCACGGACCTTGGCGCCCGCGCCGAGGCGGCCGGAGACCGTCCGGGTCGCGCCCTGGACGACCAGACCGGCCCGGGCCAGCTCCCGGTGGGAGAGCGTGGCGTCGCCCAGCCGTACCGACCGGGTCGCCGCTGCCTGGGCGAGCTGCGCGGCCTCGACCGGATCGCTGTGCGGGGTGATGTCGGAGACCGTACAGAGCCGGCCGGCGGCGTCCACCGTCCACACCGTGACTCCGGCGTGGGTGGCGCTCACCAGCGGTTCGGCGAAGAGCCCGTAGAGGCGCAGCGATCCGGCCTCCTGGTAGGTCTGGCGAGCCGTACCGCGCAGCTCGTCCCCGGTGCCGACGGTGGTGACCGCCAGCAGTTCGCGGTAGGCGGTGACCAGGTCGGCGAGCCGGTGATCGGGTTCGCCGGCGCGGGCCGCGCGCAGCCGGGTGACCACGGTGGCGGCCAGGACGGCGGGCCGGTGCAGGCCGAGCAGCCGGGCCTGGTAGGCGGTGCGCAGAAGCTCGGCCTGCGGGACACCGCCGGCTCCGCTGACGCCGGCGGCCAGCGCGGCTGCGGCGGAACGGCGCAGCCGCTGGACGGCTTCGGTCTCGGCCGGGGTGAGCCGGTCGCCCGAGTCTTCCCCAGGGCGCTCGCCGGTCGCCGGGATGGGGGTACGTGCTGCCTCGTCAGGCTTCGCGGTACCGGTCGGCGGTGTGTCCGGGCCCGGTGGCGCGCCCGTGGACGCGGTGGTTCCGGGGCCGGCCTCGGCGCCGTCGCTGTCGGCTTCGGCGGCGGGGCCGGGTTGGGCGAGGTCGGTGTCGGCGGCGGCGAGCGGTGCGGCCGTGACGGCGGCGGCCCGGTGCAGGCAGGCGGGGGCCAGCAGGCAGCTGCAGCGCACGCCGGCGGCGGTGCGGATCACGCCGCCCGGGGCGTGCAGGACCAGTACGACCTCCTCGTCGACCTGGATGCGCCACTCGTCGCGCGCCGAGTCGCCCGTCCCATCACCCGTCCCGTCCTCCACGCGGACGGACGACCGGACGGCCGGCCGGTCGGCGAGCTTGGCGGCCGCGCCGTCCAGCCGCTTCTGCAGCCTGGGCGACAGCGCGGAGACCACCTCCGCGACCACTTCGGCCCGTACGGCGGGCCACTGCGCCGGAGCAAGCGTCTGGGAGTCTGTCAACGGATCTTCTCCCCCACCCAACGGGCCAGTTCCAACGGGCTCACCGCCGCCACCGGCATTCCGGCCGCGACGAGTTGCCCGGCCACCGCCTTCGAGTAGCGCGCCTTCCCGGTGTCGTCCAGCGCGGCGCAGCCGAGCAAGTGGCACCCTTCGCCGATCAGGGCTCTGGTCTCGGCGAGCAGGCCGCCGAGCGGGTAGCCCTCCTCGAAGTCGCTGACCACCGCGATCAGTGTCCGGGAGGGCACGGTGACCAGCTCCCTGGCGTGCCTGAGGCCTGCCGCGATGTGCGTGCCGCCGCCGACCCGTACCTCCAGCAGCAGCCCGAGCGGGTCGTCCACCCGGCCGCTGAGGTCGACCACGCTGGTCGAGAACGCCACGAAGTGGGTGGTCAGGGAAGGCACCCCGGCCAGGACGGCGGCCGTCAGCGCGGCCCAGACGGTCGAGGCCTCCATCGAGCCGGAGACGTCCACCACCAGGATCAGCCGCCAGTCGTTGGACCGGGCGGCCCTGGTCCGGAAGACGGGCCGCTCCGGGACGATGACGGTGGAGCCGTCCGCGCCAGGCCGTGCGGTGGCGAGGTTGGCCCGGATGGTCCGGGCGAGGTCCAGCCGGCCGCCGGGGCGGCGGCCCGCCCGGGGCAGGGTCAGGCCGGTCAGGGCCGGCCGCAGGGCGGTCGCGAGCTGCCGGGACAGCTCGTCCACGAGGCGCCTGACCAGCGGGCGGAGGGCTGCGAGCCGCGACTCGGGGAGCCCTCCGGCGTGCTGGAGCACGGTGCGGAGCAGTTCGACGGAGGGCCGGGCGGCCTCCGGGGAGAGCATTGCCAGTACGTCGGTGCGGCCCTGGCCGGCGGCCGCGGCGAGCACCTCCTCGCGGATGCCGGGCCCGAACAGCGCGGCCAGTTCCTCCGACCACTCGCGCGCCCCCGGGTACGGCGCCTCGCGGCCGCCTCGCCCGCCGCCGGTCAGTTCGGGACCGGAGCCCTCACCCCGGCCGGTGCCGTACAGCTCGTCGAGCGCCGTGGCGAGGCGGGCCGCACGCCCGGTGAGGCCGCGGCTGCCCGGGCGGCCGAGCACCAGCCGCCAGCGGTCGGCGGGCGGGAGCGCGGGGGCGGGCGCGGGGTGCCCGGACTCCTGGCGTGAGCGGGGCGGTGGCTCGGGCGCCGGGCGCAGCGCGGCGAGGGACCGCGGCAGAGCGGGTGTCGGCCCGTGGGCCGCGGCCTCCGCCGGCTCCTCGATCGCACCATCGGCCGGCATCGGCGGCAACAGGCCCTTGTCGGCCAGTATCTGACGTACCGTCATGTCAGCCCGGGCCCAGGCGACGAGGGCGGCCGGAGCGACCTCGGTGGGCAGGGTGTCGACCTGTTCGCCGAGGCGTTCCTCGACCAGGGTGAGCAGCCGGTCGCGGGCGGCGGGGCTGAGCGTGTCGAAGCCGGCGCGCAGGGCGGGCAGCCGGTCCAGGAAGGCGTCGTCGGGGAGTTCGGTGACGCGCCCCAGCAGCGGTTCGAGCGCGGCCGGCGCGGTGGCGAGCAGGCCCTCGGCGGCGGTGAGCAGACCGGTCAGGGCCCGGCTGAGGACCGTCCGGCCGTCGGGCGTGGTGGCGGCGTCCGTCCAGGAGGCGACCCGTTCGCCGAACCGGCCGGGCTGCTGGTGGCCCAGCAGCACCCGGACGGCTCCGGCCGCGCCCCTGAGCAGCGGCGAGCCCTGGTCGGCGAGGCGCCGCAGGGTGTGGTCGAGGCGGATCCCGCCGTGGGTGTCGGCCCGGCGAGCGAACTCCACCAGTGCCCGGGCGTCGGCCGGGTCGCCGGAGCCGGCGAGCCCCTCCAGGCCCCGTACGGCGGCGGTGGTGAGCAGCTCGGCGGCCTCGGTGGCCGGGCCGAGCAGGTCTGCGACCGCCTCCCCGCCCGCGATGTGCCCGGCGGTCAGCCGGTCGAGAAGGACGAGGCCGTCGAGGAGTTCGGTGAGAGTGGCGACGGCCGGGATCACCTCGGCCAGCTGTGCCAGCCGGGTGGCGGTCAGCGTAGCGAGGGCGCATCCGGCGGCGGCGGCGAGGCCGTCGATGATCTGCCGGGCGGTCGGACCGCCGGCCTCCTGCTCGCGGCGCAGCCGTTCGCCGAGGACGCCCTCGGCGGCCTGGTCCGGCGTCACACCGCGCATCCCGGCGACCGTCAGCATGGCGGCAACGGCGGGTGTCCACCGCACGCGCCAGCGCGATCCGAGTGCGTCGGTGCCGCCCGCACCGCTGACCGCCAGCCGCTCGCCGTACGGCACGCCGCAGACCTCGAGACGGCGCAGCAGCAGCTCGCGGCGGGCGTCGAGCGGTGAGCGCAGCGGGTCGAGCCGCAGCTCGCGCTGGGCCTGTCCGGGGGTGTCGGCCGGACCCGGCAGGCCGAGTTCGGCGAGCAGGGCCTCCACGGCCGGGCCGAGGCCGGTGCGCGGGGCGGCCGGGGTGGGGCTGCCGGTACGGGTGCCGACCAGGACCCGCTCCAGGGCCTGGGCGACGGCCCTCCCCCGGCCGAGCGGCTCGCCCTGGGCGAGCACCGTCTGGACGGCCTCCACCAGTTCGCCGCGGCCCGCTGCCGGCAGACCGCGCAGCCGGGCCAGGTCGCCGGCCAGCCGCACTATCTCCCGGGCGTCCGCGGGTCCGGCCGGGTGGCCCTGGCCGCGCAGCGCCTCGCAGATCCGGACGGCCGTCCGGGTCAGCTCCTGGGCCAGGCGCCCCGGATCCCCGGCGGCGGCCAGCACGGTGTGCTGCCACTCAGGATCACGGATCCCGGCGGGGTAGCCGGATCGGGCGTCGAGCAGCGGGTAGGTGTACGGGATCAGGGAGATGACCTGCCGCGCCGGGCCGTCGGCCGGCGACGGCCGCTCGCCGTGGCCGGGACCGGCCGGTGAGGTCGTCCCCGCGGCGGCGCCGTCGGCCCCGGGCGGCGGAGGCGTGTCGGCCGGGCCCGGCCGCTCGTCGGGACGCTCGGTACGCGGGGGCTCCGCACCGCCCGGGCCGGGGCTGCTTCCGGCGGACGCGCCGGGCGCCGGGACCCGGGCCGGGTCGTCGAGCAGGGCGGGTGCGTGGAAGGCCCCGATGACGGCGGCGACGCGCCGTCCGTCCGCCGACGCGGCGCGGACGCGGCCCCGCATCCAGGCCTCCCGGCGCAGGTCCAGCGGATCGATGCCGGTGCCGGCGTCCTGTCGCATGGCCCAGCCGACCAGCAGGGCGGCACGGCGCACCTGCTCGGGCGTGCAGCCGGGGGCCGGGGCCTCGACCAGGCGGTCCCAGAGGTCCTCGTCCGGCCGGCCGGTCAACCGGCGGCGCAGCGCCTCGGCGAGGCCGAGCGTCTCCCGGCCGCCGGTCCGGGCCTCCGGTCCGCGCCGGGCGAGCGGCAGGTCGCAGGCGATGGCGGGCACCCCGTGACGGGCCGCCCAGCGCAGGGCGGCCAGCTCCGGCGAGAAGTCCGCGAAGGGGTAGAACGCGGGGGCCACGCCCTCCTCCCCGGTGGCGGCGGCCAGGGCCACCGGCGCTGTGGTGTGCTCGTCGGCCAGCAGGCCGAGCCAGGGCTGGAAGTCCTCGGGCAGCTCGACCAGCAGCACCTGCGGGCGGGCCGCGTCGAGCAGAGCGGGGACCGCCGCGGCGATCGAGGGCGCGTGGTGGCGCACCCCGATCAGGTACGGCCCGGGGGTGCCCAGGCCCGAGGAGGCGAGCGTGTCCCGGCCTTCCCTGGTCTCGGCCTCGACCAGCGGGTGGACGTCGGTGGTCACGGCGCTCAGCCCTCCAGCACCGAGCGCAGGTCCCACAGGGTGCGCCAGGTCGCGGCCCCCTGCTCGGCCCGGCGGCGGACCGCACCGTCCCAGTAGCCGAGCAGCCGGGCGGTGTCGGCCGGATCGTCCTTGCGGACCACGCCGATCAGCTGTCCGGGCAGCCGCCCGAGCAGGTCGCCGTCGCCGTCGAGGTAGGCGGCGGTGACGCCGAGCGCGGTGGCCACCGAGACGGCCTCGGCGGTGCTCATCACGGTGGACGGTCGCTCGACGTCCCAGCCCTCGACGGACCGGCCGGTGCGCAAGTCCCGGAAGGCCGTCACCAGTGCCTCCAGCACGGTGTCGTCCACCGCATAGGGCGCGCCGGCCCGGGCGACGGCGGCGGTGGACTGGTGGCGGACCAGCTCGACCTCGGCGGCGAGGTCGGCGATCGGGCCGACCGTCTCGAAGTTGAAACGCCGTTTGAGGGCGGCGGACATCTCGGAGACGCCCTTGTCGCGCAGGTTCGCGGTGGCGATCAGGGTGAAGCCGGGTGCGGCGTGCAGCTGGCCGTCCTCGCCGCCGGCGAGCTCGGGGACGGCGATCCGCCGCTCGGAGAGCAGCGAGACCAGCGCGTCCTGCACCTCGGGCAGGCAGCGCGTCACCTCCTCGACCCGGGCGACCGCGCCGGTGGTCATCGCGGTGAGCACGGGCGAGGGCACCAGGGCCTCGCGGCTCGGGCCCTTGGCGAGCAGCAGGGCGTAGTTCCAGCCGTACTTGAGCTGGTCCTCGGTCGTGCCGGCGGTGCCCTGGACGGTGAGCGCGCTGGAGCCGCAGACGGCGGCGGCGAGCAGCTCGGAGAGCATGGACTTGGCGGTGCCCGGCTCGCCCACCAGTAGCAGGCCGCGCTCACCGGCCAGGGTGACCACGCAGCGCTCGACGAGCGCCCGCTCGCCGACGAACTTGGGTTCGATGGCCATGCTCTTCCGGCCGCACCTGAGCTTCCCGCCGTCGCTGCCGAGGACGAAGGTCACCACGGCACGCGGGGTGAGCCGCCAGCCGGGCGGCCGCGGGCCCGAGTCGTAGGCGGCGAGGAACTCCAGTTCGGCGGCGTACTTCTGCTCGGGCGGAACGATCTGGCGGTCCCGGGCGGCCGCGCCGTCCGCCGGAGCGGCCTCGGCCGTCCTGCGGTCCGACGGGGTGGTCCTGCCGGTACTGCGGTCGGACGGGGTGGTCTTGTGGTCGGACGGGGTGGTCCTGCCGGTACTGCGGTCGGACGGGATGGTCTTGTGGTCGGACGGGGTGGTCCTGCCGGTACTGCGGTCGGACGGGATGGTCTTGTGGTCGGACGGGGTGGCGGGGGTGCTCATCGGCGGCCTCTCCTGCGGTTGTCGGTCTTGAGCTCTTCGTAGCCGGGCACGTCGCCCCCGGTGATCCGCTGCCAGGCGCGGACGAACAGTGCGGGTGCCGTCAGCCGCGGCAGGATCGCGTGGTTCGCCGGCAGCTCGTACAGGCCGGACTTCCAGGTCTCCACCGGCAGCCCGGGGGCCTTGGCCTCCTGCCAGCCGCCGGGCAGGAAGAGGCTGCGGCCGGCCCGGGCCCGCTTGGCCTCCAGGACCAGGTCGGTGGCGGCGAGTTCGGCGCGGGCCTGTTTCAGTCTCGCGGGCTTCCAGCCCGTCCAGCGGGCGGTGTTGCGGTCGGTCGGGTCGGGGAGGGCGAGAAGCTGGAGGTAGAGGGCGGCTGCGTCCGCTCCGAGCCCGCGGGCCTCGGCCACCTCGGTGACCAGGGCCGGCGCGCTGCGCCGCGGGTCCTGCGCCCAGCCGGCTGGCTCACCGGGCGGGAAGTCGGCGGCCACCAACTGCGCCAGCTCGGCGTCGAGCAGGGCGCGCAGGGCGGGCAGCTCCTGCCTGACGTAGTAGCCGCCGACCAGGCCCGAGAGCAGGTCCAGCAGTGGGTCACTCGCGCCGGTGAGCGCGGCCGGGCGCAGGAAGGCGGCCTCGCCGTAGCGGCTCGGGGCCAGGACGATCGCCTCGCCGCAGGCGACCAGGCCGTCGCTGCCCGCACCGCCCTGCTCCGGCAGCCCTGCGTGGGCGCGCAGCACGGCCGCGAGCGGCTTGCCCGCGGTGGAGTGCAGTTCGAGGTTGAGCAGCAGCTGCGGGTCGGCGAGCCGCTTGCGGATCGCAGCCAGCGCGGCCGGTAGCAGCGGGCGCAGCCCGTCGCCGTACGGGAGGTGGTAGGCCAGCCAGCGCAGGGCGCTGACCGCCTCGGCCATGCTCTGTCCGTCGGGCATGGCGTGCGGGTCGTCGGGCAGCAGTTCCTGGCCGTCGTCCAGTCGGCGCAGCCGCATGGTGGTGGTGCGGGCCAGCCAGGGGGTGGTCGCCGCGTTGAGCATGTCCTCGATCGCCCCGATGGTCGCCCCGTTGACGGTGGCCTGTGCCTCGTCGGGGAGGGTCACCAGGCGGCCGCGCCGCCGCGTCCAGACCCTCGCGGCGGCGTCCGTCGCCAGGCCGGTGCGCCACAGCTCGGCAGGCTCGGCGGGCAGCAGCGCCGCCGAGGCGGCGTCCCGGTCCGCCCGGTCGACCGCGCGCAGCCACTCCCGGGCGGCCTTGGCCTGCGCGGACTTCAGCCCGAGCAGGCCGAGCTGCTCCGTGCCGAGGAAGTCGCCGGACCAGCCGTACAGGCCGGGCGGGGTGGCCAGCAGCAGGGCTGCTCTGGCCCGGCCGATCCCGGTGGCCGCACCGAATTCCTCGGCCAGCTCGGGCCGCCAGGCGAGCGGGCCGTGCTGCTCGAGCCGGGCGGTGAAGCCGGCGACCCAGTCGGCCGGCAGGTCGTCGCTGACGCGCTGCTCCTCGCACGCGCCGAAGTGGGCGACCCGGGTGAACTCCCCGGACGGGTCGTGGTCCAGCGCGAGCCAGTGCACCTCCCGGCCCTCGCCGTAGTGGCGCACGCAGGCCAGCACGATCACGGTGCGCTCGCCGCACCGCAGCACCTGGCCCACCCGGGCGGAGCTGTCGCGGGGGCCTTCCTGCTTCTCGGTGAGCGTCACCTGGCGGAGCGCCGGGCCCCGGTCGGCGAGCCAGCCGCGGGTCAGCTCGGTCAGCAGCAGGGCGAGCGCGGGCCTGGCCGGCTCGCCGGTGGCGGGCGAGCAGGCGGCCAGCACCAGCGGAGCGGTACGGCCGAGCAGGTGGATCCAGCCGTGGTGCCTGCTGTCGCCGTGCAGCTTCAGACGCTCGGGCTCGGCCGTCCATCGGGCCGGCGCGGGCTCCCGGCCGGCGGCCAGCAGCCCGGTGACGGCCCTGAGGTTGGCGAGCACGTGCCAATGCCGGGGCTGGTTCCTGCTCCAGCTGTTGCCGAAGCCGTCGACGGAGCCGAAGACGCCCTGGAGTGCCTCCCGGAGCAGCTCGTCGTGGCCGTGCTCCGGTTGGTGGGCGGCTGGCTCCGCGCTGGCGGCCGCGCCGGCCCGGGTGGGCGCCGAGGGCTGCGGCAGCGGCGTGTAGCGGGCCGCGCGGGTGGCGGTGTCGGTGGCCAGCCGGGCGAGGCCGGCCACGCCGAGGACCAGTAGCGGATGGGTCAGGCCCGGCAGCACCCGGGCGACGGCGTCCGCCGGGGTGGCCTCCCTCGCCCTGACGCCCGCGACCTGCCGGGGCTTGCCCTGGATCAGCAGCAGCTCGGGGTGGTCCGGCGGGGTGGCGTCCGCGTCGTCCAGCGGCCAGGCGGCGTCGACCAGTTCGGCTGCCTTCCGGTCCGTCACGGCGCGCAGCAGCCGGGAGCTCTCCTCGTCGCGGGGCCGCAGCGCGTGCCAGTGGTCGAGCGGGGGCACCAGGGACGTCCCGGCTGCGTGCAGCTGGCCGGGCTGGCCGCTGGTCAGCTCGGCGTACACCTCGCTCCGTGCACCGGTGCCGTCGACCGGGCCGAGGGCGAGGTCGCGGTTCTCCGCGATCAGTGCCAGGGAGGAGCCGCCGGGCAGGTCGAGGCGGCCGGTCGGGTACCGGTCGTGACGGGAGCGGGTGACCGGCAGGACGACCGTCCGGCCGTCGGTGCTGTGGAAGGTCATCGTGCCGGCGTCTCCGCGCACCGAGCCGCCGAGCGCGGTGCCGTCGGTGCCCAGTGGGCTGTGTTCGAGTCCCGGCTGGAGCGGGAGCAGCCGGGAGAGCTCCGGGCGGAGCGGGCCGGCCTGGTTTCCGGCGGCGGCGAAGGCGGGCGGGACACAGCTGCGGCCGTGGCTGCCGGTCGCCGGGTCGTACTCGGCCAGGGCGAGGCGGTCGCCGGTGCGGCGGAGCGTCCAGTACCCGGTACCGTCGCCCATGATCGTCCGCTCGTGCGGCAGGGCGGTGTCGCCGGCGTGCAGGGCCCTGGCGCCGGTGGCCCGGCCGCCGTCGGGCAGCGGCAGTGACGTGGGAGCGAGTTCGCGGACGCCGTAGTAGCCGCCGACCAGGCGCTCGCCGGTCAGGGTGAGGATCTCGGCGGGCCGCGCGGACCAGTAGCCGCGCTGCTCTCCGTCCTCGTACCAGGCGACCAGGAGTTCGCCGTCGACGTAGCGCAGCCGGGGGTGGTTCCACTTGGGCAGGTCGGCGGGCAGGCGCAGCTCGTGCTCCAGGAGTACGCCGTCCGGGCCGACCACCACGGCCTTGCGCCCGCGGGAGAGGATCAGCGCGGGCCAGGCGTCCTCGATCTGCAGCTCGTTCTTGGCCGACCGGCCGGGGGCGGCCCCGGGGGCGTCGTAGCCGAGCCGGCGGAGCCCGTCCTCCAGGGCGGGCCAGCCGAGTTCGTCCAGGATGCCGGCCCGCAGGGTGCGACCGAGCAGGGCGGCCACGTCCAGTCGGGCGATCCTGGCGGCTGCGGCCGGGCTGGCGTTGATGATGGCGTGGCGCACCGGGCCGAGCGAGAGCAGCAGCCTGTGAGCGCCGGCCAGGCCGCGCGCGGTCAGCAGTTCGTCGGCCCGGTCGTCGGCCCAGCGAACGAACTGCTCCTGCAGCACCGGGTACCGGGCCGCGAGCCCGCTGAGCTTGCCGGCGTCGGCCGATCCCCAGACCGGCGGGATGGCGTCCTGCAGCATCCGGCGGAAGCGCGGGTCGGCCGCCACGGCTGCCAGGTCGCGCCGGCCGGGGCCGCCGTGCGCCAGCCAGACACCGAGGTTGACGGACATGGCCGACGGCGGGTCCGCGACCGGCACCCGCTCGGCGAGCAGCAGGTCGAGCAGGTTGAGCGCGGTCGGATGGCTCTGCGAGATCTCCACCGGGACGGCCTCGGCGCGCAGCCGGTCCGCCATCTGCGCGGCGAGTTCCAGTGTCGCCGCGCAGCTGGGACGGGAGTGCCAGCCTCGGTTGAGGTGGATGAGCCATCGCTGCAGCCAGCTGGCCGCGGGCTCGGCCGCCGCGGCCGCCGGGTCGGTCAGGAGCCGGTCCGCGCCGCTCTCTTTGAGGATCGCCAGCCAGTCCTCGTCGACGGCGGCATGGTCCCCGCCGCCGGGCGGGGTGGGCAGGATCTCCAGCAGCCGGGCCCGGACCGCCTCGTCGCGGCGGGCCAGCTCGATCAGTGCCGGCCGCCAGGACTTCCAGAGGGTGGCGGGGGCGCGGACGACCGCGGGGGCGGGCAGCAGCTCGGCGAGCAGCGCCTGCTGCTGCTCGCGCTGGTCGAGCCCGGCGGCCTTGATGAGCGCCCGGGCGTCCTCCGCGATGCCCGCGTAGGGGGCCATGCCCGCACCGGAGCGCTCGGCGCACAGCTGGCGGAACCGCTGCCAGGCGGTCATCGCGTCGAGCCGGGCGGCAAGGTCCTTGACGTACTGGCGCAGGGCCTTGACGGTGAGTGCGCCGCCCAGGGCGAACTCCAGGAAGACGGCGCGCAGCCGCTCCTCGTCGATCTCCAGGCTGAAGGTGCGCTCGGCCTCACGGGCCTTGCCGAAGAAGGTGGCCGCGTACGTCTGGTTGCCCTGCTCCAGGAAGATCCGGCCGACCTGCTCGCAGTACGTCGGCAGGAAGTGCGGCACCGCGCGCCCGAGGCGGACGGCCAGCCGCTCGAAGCCGTCCTTGGCGTTGCCGGGCTTGGACCTGGCCTGGCGGGCCAGGCGTTCCATCTCCTTGACCACGGCCAGCGCGTGGTGGCCGTTGGCGGGGTCGTGGACCAGGGCCCAGGCCGGGAAGCCGAGGGCCTCCTGGCGGACCTGGCCGACCTCGGCCGGCTCTTCGGCCGGCGTCAGGTCGAGGAACTCCAGGGCGAGGTCCTCGGCCGGGCCGAGTGCGCCGGGCACCAGCCGGACCACCGTGCGCCCGTCCAGGGCCGGGTGCCGGTAGGCACGGGCGGTGAGCACGTCCACGGTGCTCTCGGGGCGGCCGGCGTCCGCCGGGGTACCGGCCGGGAGGATGCCGCCGCTGTCGAGCAGGTCCTCCCGGTAGCGGTCGTCCGCCGGCTGCGTGGTCGTCGTCCCTGTGGTCGTCATGCCGACCCCTCCCCTTCGATCGTGCGGCCGGCGTACAGCGCGGCGGCCATCCGCATGCCCTCGGACCAGGCCACCGGGCCGACCTCGGCGAGCGGCACAGGCCGCCCGTCCGGGGCCGCCCAGCCGAGCGGGCCCGTCTCGCACTCGTCGTACTCGTAGTAGTCGCCCACCCAGAGGCGGGCCTCCAGCGCCCGGCCGTCCTCGACCAGGGGGGCGACCGCGTAGCCGCCGCGCACCCGGTACCCGAACCGGGCGCAGCGGGCGACCAGTTCGCGCAGCTCCCGGTAGCGGCCGCCGGCGTAGGTATCCGTCTGGACCGCCCTCGGGTCGAGGTCGGCGGGGCGGTGCCAGACCTCCCGGTGCAGCTGCTGAAGTTGCTGGGATACGCCCAACTCGGCCGCGAACTCGCGCAGTTCGTCCAAGTCATCGAGCAGGACGGGGTGCGGTACGCGGATCTCGGGGCCGGCGAGGCGGACCGTGTCGCCGTCCAGGTCGACCACGCGGATGCCGCGCTGCGGGTCCGCGCCGCGCAGGAAGCCCGCGAGGGCGCCGTCGGCGCTCGTCACCACCAGGTCGCGGAGCACCGACTGCCAGGCCTCGTCGGCCCAGACGGCGGTGAGCACCGCGGCGGGCACCGGGAGCGAGCGGACCATCCACCGTTCCACCTCCAGCAGGCAGTGCCGCTGGTGCGCGTCGAGCCACTCGGCCAGCCGGCGCAGCCCGGTGACGGCCGGGTCGTCCTTGAGTTTCGACGGCACCGTCTTAAGCCGGCGGCCGGCCGCGTTGCGGCACGCGACCTTCCCGTCGGGTCCCAGGGTGACCTCGTAGCCACCCGCTGCCAGCCATGCCACGACCGTGCCCTCCCAGCTGCCGTTCCTGAGCTGGGTGAAACGTAGCGAGCCGTACTGACAATCGATCGTCGTCGCCGCCTGCACCACCACGGTGGCACTGGTCTGCTCCCGCAGCCCCCGGCTGAACCCTCCGAACCCGACGGACGAGACCGGCTGACACCTCGGCAGCAGACCGTGCGCGGCCCCGGGACCACGCCGCCGACCCACGCGCCCCGGGCGCACACCGCCGTCCCGCGCGGAGCACGGGCCTCGGGCAGCCGGCCGGCACTGCCCGTCGGCGCGCGGACGGCACCCGAAAGATGGCAGTGCTTAAATGAGCATATGGTCCGGTTTCTGGGCCGCTGGGCCCAGTCGGCCCCTTCTTCCGCCGGCCTGCGGCCGAGCCGTCGGCGCGCGCGTCAACGTCCGGGGAACGCTTCCGTGGACGCCCGGCGGCCGCAGGGTGGGTACGGCGGTGCCGGTCCGTCCGCACGGCGCCCGGCCACACTGATCGGCGTGCACAGCATCGCCGGCCAGGTGTTCGTCCTGCAAGTGGTGATCGTGCTGCTCCTGATCGTCGCCGCAGTGGTGGAGCTGCTGGCGCAGGCCCAGCGGGACAGCACCCAGGAAGCCCGCAACCGGTCACTGGCCGTGGCCCAGACCTTCGCCCACTCGCCGGGGATGCTGGCCGCGCTGGCGGCGCCCGATCCGACCGCGATCCTGCAGCCGCGGGCCGAGGCCGCCCGGCAGGCGTCCGGGATGGACTTCATCGTCGTCATGACACCGGAGGGGATCCGCCTCACCCATCCGAACCCGAGCGAGATCGGGAAGCACTACATCGGCACCATCGCGCCGGCCGTGGCCGGCGGCACCGTCACCGAGACCTACGTCGGCACCCTTGGTCCGTCCGTACGCTCGGTCGTCCCGGTGACCAGGCCGGGCGGCTCGGTCGCGGGGCTGGTCTCCGCGGGCATCACGATCAGCAAGGTGAGCGGGGTGGCCGACCGTCAGCTGCCGCTGCTGCTCGGCTCGGCCGCGGCAGCGCTGGCGCTGGCCACCGGCGGCGCGGCACTGGTGAGCAGGCGGCTGCGGCGGCAGACCCGCGGCCTCGGCCCCGCCGGGATCACCCGGATGTACGAGCACCACGACGCCGTACTGCACGCCGTCCGCGAGGGTGTGCTGATCGTCGACGGCGAGCGTCGGCTCACCCTCGCCAACGACGAGGCGCGCCGGCTGCTCACCCTTCCCGCGGACGCCGAGGGCCGGGCCGTCACCGACCTCGGGCTCGACGCCAGCATGGCCGGACTGCTGGCGTCCGGGGAGACCGCCACCGACCAGGTGTACCCGGCCGGGAACCGGCTGCTGGCCGTCAACCTGCGGCTCACGAAGCTCGGCGACGGGCCGCCCGACTTCGTGGCCACCCTGCGGGACACCACGGAACTGCAGGAGCTCGCCGGGAGGGCGGACGTGGCACGGCAGCGGCTGAAGCTGCTGTACGACGCGGGCGCGGCGATCGGCACCACCCTCGACGTGGTGCGGACCGCGGAGGAACTGACGGAGTTCGCCGTTCCCCGCTTCGCCGACTTCGCCACCGTCGACCTGGCGGATCCGGTGCTGCGCGGTGACGAACCGACCGGTACGGACCTGAACATGCGGCGCACCGCCGTCCACGGCCTCCGTCCGAACGCGCCGCTGTACCGGGTGGGCGACCTGATCACCTGGTCCCCGGCCACACCGCAGGCCCGGGGCTTCCGGACCGGGCACGCCGTGCTCGAGGCCGACCTGCGCCTGGCGCCCGACTGGCAGGCGCAGGACCCAGACCTGACCGCGCGGATGATGGCCTACGGCTTCCACACGCTGATCACCGTACCGCTCCAGGCGCGCGGAATCATCATGGGCATGGCCAACTTCTGGCGCTCCGCCAAGCCCGAGCCGTTCGAGGAGGACGACCTGTCGGTGGCCGAGGAGCTGGCCACCCGGGCGGCGCTGTGCGTCGACAACGCCCGCCGCTACACCCGCGAGCACAGCATGGCCGTCACCCTGCAACGCAGCCTGCTGCCGCGTGACCTGCCCGCCCAGGACGCCCTGGACATCGCCCACCGCTACCTCCCGGCGCACGCCGGGGTGGGCGGCGACTGGTTCGACGTCATCCCGCTGCCGGGCGCCCGGGTCGCGCTGGTCGTGGGCGATGTGGTGGGCCACGGCGTGCACGCCGCCGCCACCATGGGACGGCTGCGGACCGCGGTCCACAACTTCTCCACCCTCGACCTGCCGCCCGACGAGCTCCTCGGGCACCTGGACGAACTGGTCCACCGGATCGACCAAGAGGAGACGGCCGCCGGCAACCGCACCGCGGTCACCGGCGCCACCTGCCTGTACGCGGTCTACGACGCGGTCTCCGGGGAGTGCGCGCTGGCCCGGGCCGGCCACCTCCCGCCCGCGCTGGTCCGTCCCGACGGCACCGCGGAGTTCCCCGAAGTGCCGGCCGGACCGCCGCTCGGCCTGGCCGGGCTGCCGTTCGAGACCGCGCACCTGCGACTGCCCGAGGGCAGCCGGCTGGTGCTGTACACCGACGGGCTCGTCGAGCGCCGGGACCACGACATCGAGACCGGACTGGAGCTGCTGCGCCGAGCCCTCGCCGAACCCGGCAGGTCGCCGGAGGAGATCTGCGACGCGGTACTGGACGCCCTGCTGCCCGCCGAGCCGAGCGATGACATCGCCCTGCTGGTCGCCCGCACCCGGGTGCTGGCGGACGACCGGGTCGCCAGCTGGGACGTGCCGACCGACCCCGCCGCGGTCTCCCACACCCGGGCCGCCGTCACCCAGCAGCTGGACGAATGGGACCTGGCCGACCTGGCCTTCAACACCGAGCTCATCCTCAGCGAGCTGACCACCAACGCCATCCGGCACGCCGGCGGCCCGATCCGGGTACGCCTGCTCCGCGACCACCAGCTGACCTGCGAGGTCTCGGACGCCAGCAGCACCTCGCCCCACCTGCGCTACGCGGCCGCCACCGACGAAGGCGGGCGCGGGCTGTTCCTGGTCGCGCAGTTCGCCGAGCACTGGGGCACCCGCTACACCGCCACCGGCAAGGTGATCTGGGCCTCGCAGGCACTCCCGCAGCCGTAGGGCGCCGCCCGTACCCGGGGCCGTCCCGGCCTGCCCCGGCGGGGCGTCGGTCCGCCCTTCGACCAGCTCCCGGTTACGTCAGCCGCAGCGCCGCGGCGAGCCGGAGGAAGCCTCCGGGGTCGAAGTCGGGCCCCATCCTGATCAGGTGCCGCAGATAGCCGGGGACCATCGCGGCATGGTTCGCCAAGTCGTCGTCCGTTAACCCGAGTTGACGTATCCGACCGGTGATGCGCTGTGCGACGGCAACCCGATCGGCAGACCGGACGTCGGCGGCTCCGGGCCTGGTCTTCTCGTTCACCGTGCCCCTCTCCCGCTGCGGGGCGACGCGGCCGGGTCCACTCGGCACGGTCAGACCCGCGGTGGCCGGGTCGGCACCCGCCGCGGCCGGTCCGTCCCGGTCGGCCTCACTCCGCGCGGACGATCACCACCGGACAGGTCGCATGGAGCGCGCACTGCTGGCTCACCGAGCCCAGCAGCGCACGGGCGAAGCCGCCGCGCCCCCGGCTGCCCACCACTAGGAGCTCGGCACCGACCGCCGCGTCGAGCAGTGCGGCGGCCGGGTTGCCGAGCACCAGACGCGCATGCACCTCCACCGGGCACTCCTCCCCGAGCACTTCGCGCAGCTCGTCGGTGAACAGCCGGCGGGCGTTCTCCTCGTCGAGACTGGTGTCGACCACCGGTGCGTTCCAGCCGTACGCCACCGGCGGCTCCCAGGCACTCACCGCGTCCACCGTCCCACCGATCAGCCCGGCCTGCTGGACGGCCCACCGCAGCGCGGCACCCGACGACGGCGAACCGTCGACGCCGACCACGACACGGGGAGCCGCGTCACGGGGAGCCGAGTCGTTCCCGTTCACAGGGCACCACCTCACGGCACTCGCGGACACTCTCCACGCTGCGCCCCCGGAGCCCGATCCGCGAGCCGTGCCGCCCGCGCCCACCCCGGCGCGACAGCCGAGGCGGACCTCAGCCCCCGGGCGGGACCGGGTGCCAGGGAGCGTCGGGCCGGGTCGCCACCGGGGATCCGGTGATCCGCAGCGCGAACAGCCGCTGCTCGTCGTCGACCGGTCCGAGGTACGTGTGGCCGGTCATGTGGCACCAAGCCGGCAGGTCGAGCGGTGCGGCCGGGTCGGTCGCGATGACGTGCACGATCGTTCCTGCCGGGGCTCCGTCGATGGCGGCACGCAGCCGGAGCAGGAGGGCGACGCACAGCAGACCGGTGCCGTCGACGGAGATGTCCGACCGGGGCCGGGTGTTCATCGGCTGCTCGCGGTCGTGTCGCGCGGCGCACGGTGACCGCGCGAAAACGCCGGGCGGCTCGCGGCCAGCAGGTCGTGCAGCAGCGGCAGCAGGTCCCCCGGCTCCGCCTCGGCCAGTTCGCCGAACGCCCCGCTGGAACGGGCCAGGACCACTCCGGCGAAGGCCGCCGCCGCGAGTTCGGCCCGCAGCCGGGGCCGGTCCACCCGCTCGGCGGCGAACCGGTCGCACAGCGGCTGCACCAACCGCTCGTCGAGGTGACCACGGGCGGCCTGCTGCACCTCGGTGTTGTCACTCGGTAGCACCGCGGCCTGGAAGGAGGGCCCGGGACCGCGCCGGTCGAACCGCTCCAGCAGGCCGCGCAGCCGGTCCTCGTCCAGCAGGTCGGCCGGCACCGCGTCCCCCTGCTCGACCCGTACGGCGGCCAGGTACAGCTGCATCTTGCTGCCGAAGTAGCGGGCGATCAACGCCGGATCCACACCCGCCCGTTCACCGATCTCCCGGGTGGTGGTGCGCTCGAAGCCGCGGTCGGCGAAGAGCTCCATCGCCGCCTGGACGAGCAGTTCCCGGCTGCGGGCGGCGTCGCGGCGCCGGCCCGGCGCGGGCGCCTGCCCGCCGTCCGCGGCCGCCCCGTCGCGCCCCCGCCCCGCCTCGGTCACCGCTCGGCCCGGGTCTGCAGGACCGGCACCTCGGCCTCGCCGGGCGCGATATCCGCGATGCTCTCGTCCACCATCAGCTCCTCGTCCACGCTGGCCCGGTCGGCCGCCGGGGCGCTGCGCCGCGGCAGGACGATGGTAACCAGCCCGATCACCACCCACACCGCGCAGCTCAGCAGGGCGGCATCCCGGTAGCCGCTGTCGGCGGGCAGCAGCCGTCCTGGCGCGGTGTGCGCCTGCAGCACGGCGCCGCACAGGGCGCTGCCGGTGGAGTAACCGACGTAGCGCAGCACCTGGTTGAAGCTGACCGCGCTGCCGACCTCGTCGGCTGGCACCGCGGCGACGATCAGTCCCGGCATAACCGCGAAGGTGCAGCCGACGCCCAGCCCGGCGACCGCCATCACCACCAGGAGTTCCCACAGTCGGCTGCGGGCGGACAGGAAGAGCAGCACCGAGACCAGCGAGACCGCGCAGCCCAGCGGCAGCACCAGGGCGGTGGAGGTGCGCCGGGCCAGCACCGGGACCACCTTGCTGGAGAGTACGGAGACCACCGAGAACGGCAGCAGCGCCAGGCCCGCGACCACCACCGATCCGCCCAGACCGTAGCCGGTGCTCACCGGGGTCTGCACGTACCGGATCACCAGCGACATCAGCAGGTACATCCCGATGCCCGCGACCAGGCCCGCCACATCGGCGGTCAGCACCGTCCGGTTGGCCAGGGTGCGCAGCTCCACCAACGGGTGGGCGGTGCGCAGTTCGTGCCGGATCCAGCCGGCGAGCAGCAGCACCGCGGCGGCGGCGACCACCCACAGGCGGGTACTGGCCCAGCCCCAGGCCTCCCCTTCACTGAGCACCAGCAGCAGACCGGCGAGCGCCAGGCCGAGCAGCACCGCGCCCGCCGTGTCCAGCGGGTGCCGCGCGCGCCCGGCGGCCGGGGGCAGTACCAGGGCGGCCAGCACCAGGGCCAGGGCGCTGATCACCGCGCCGAACCAGAAGCCGGCGTGGATGCCGAAGGACTGCGCGATCAGGCCGGTGATCGGGTAGCCGAGGCCGACGCCGGCGACGGTGGTGATCGAGAGCAGCGCGACCGCCGAGCGGGAGGCCGCGGCGGGCAGGCTGTCCCGGGCGGTGGCGATGGCCAGCGGAGTCAGTCCGAGCCCGACGCCCTGCAGCCCGCGGCCCGCGACCAGCCACCCGAAGCCGAGCGGCAGCGCGGCCAGCACGCTGCCCAGCACCACCACGGCGGCCGCGACCAGCGTCACCGTCCGACGCCCCGGCCCGTCGCCGAGGCGCCCCAGCACCGGGGTGGCGACGGCCCCGACCAGCATGGTGATGGTCAGTGACCACTGGGCTTCGGCGAGCGATACGTGATCGGCGGTGGCGATGGTCGGGATCAGCGGGGCGCCGAGGCTGCTGATCACCGCCACCACGGTGCCGAGGAAGACCAGTACGGGCACCAGAGCCCGCTGCCGTCGCGTCGGCCGCCCCGTCCGGGTGTGCATGGACGCGCCCTCCCTTGTCGGAGATCGAGTTGTCATCAAGCGATGTCATCAAGCGATGTCTTCAGATGATGACACACTCACACCGTGCGGTAGAAGCGATCCAAGCCGGGAGCCCCCCCCCGGACGCCCCGTCCAATCGCGCACCTTCGGTGACCGGTCCACAACTCTCCGGAGCCAGTCCAGGGCAAATAGGCAGCGGCGGCGGGCCGATCGAGCGCGGTGTCGTCGTCGGCCCACAAGCCGCAGTGGCCGTGGAACTCAGTCGACCTCGTCCCGGACATCGATCGAAAGAACATCTCGCCAGGGCGCGGTCAACCGCACCAGATCGGCGACCGCGGGCCCGCCGCGCGCCCACAGAGCCTCGTCCGGACGGAAGTGAACCGTCGTCCCGGTCGCTCGGCCGCCGGAGACGGGCTCCAGATCGGTCACCGGAACGCCGTGTTCGTAGCGCTGCACCCAGGCGCCGTCCTGACGGCGGTTGGTGTGGACGAGCCATTCGCTCAACGCCGCGACGACGGAGATGCCCCGGCGGGGATGGCCATCGGGAAGCAGTTGCGCACCGGGAGAGTCGAAGAAGCGCAGGTCCTTTGTCGTCATGACCGGCTTCCGCACCGCACGCCCACGCTCATCGACACGAGTGGCGGTACCGCGGCCGTCGTCCGCAACGGTCACCGAGCCGTCGTGGTGGAGCGTGACGACGCACCGGCCGCCGCCGTTGACCTCGGCCTCGTCGGCCGCGTACGCGACGACCTCGAGAACCAGGTGCCGCAAACCGCCAGGAGCGAACGCGGCCGGATCCCGGCGGATTCGCTCGAGATGCTCGAGGTCCACCACGCTCGCCCAGTCGTGCGTCGGCGTTTTCCGGAGGCTCGCTGAATCGCTCATCCGGACAGTCTCCCGACCGGAGACGGCATTCTCCACCTCGCCTTCCGCGCGGTCAGCGCCTGACACCTTCTCAAACAGCCCCTGGAGACGGCCCCGTCCGACTCGGCTCGGCTGGACTTCGACGGGACGGCTGGGCCGACCACGCGAAGCGGTTCACCGACGGATCGCGACCGCCCCGTAGCAGGAGGCCTCGGCATCGCTGACCGGATCGGCGGCGGAGGCGTCGTCCGGCCGCCACCTCGGGGTGGAGACGACGCCCGGATCGAGGAGTTCCCAGCCGGTGAAGAACCGGGCGAACTGCTCCTTGGTGCAGGCGTGCACCGGAGTGCCGGCCGAGGTGTAGACCTGGATCAGCCGAGCGGATTCCTCCGGCGCGAAGTCCGGCGTGAAGTGGCTGATCACCAGGGCGCTGCCGGTGGGCAGTTCGGCCTTGATCTCCTCGGCGATCCGGTGCGCCCGCCCCGGGACGAAGTGCAGCAGCGCGTTCATGCTGAGCGCGATCGGCCGGGAGAAGTCCAGCACTTCACGGGCCGCGGCCAGCACCCTCCCCGGCTCGCGCACGTCGCCGGGCACGTACGCGGTACGGCCCTGCGGGGTGCTGAGCAACAGCGCCTGGGCGTGGGTGAGGACGATCGGGTCGTTGTCGGCGTAGACCACCCGGGCCTCGGGGATCTCCCGCTGGGCTATCTCGTGCAGGTTGGGCGAGGTGGGGATCCCGGTGCCGATGTCGAGGAACTGCCGGATGCCGGACCGGGCCAGCGCGCGGGTGGAGCGGTGCATGAAGCTGCGGTTGGCGCGGGCGGCAGCGCGCGCCCAGGGGAAGACCGCCAGGGCCCGGCCCGCGGCCTCCCGGTCGGCGGCGAAGTTGGTGGTGCCGCCCAGGTAGTAGTCGTACATCCTCGCCGAATGCGCCACATGCACGTCGAGGTTCACCTCGACGTCCGATTCGGTGCCTGCTCGCACGGTGTCGCCTGCCACCCACTCCCCCAAGTGTCCGTGGTTCCCCATGTCCCGCGCCCGTCCTCGCACGCGGTCCGCCTCGCCGAGCCGGCCTGGCGAACCCTGGCGGACCCTGGCGCGGCCTCTGCCACTATGCCCACAACGGGCCCCGGAGAATCAAGGTCCGCATCGGCACGAACGGTGTGCACAGGCACGGTTGATCAGGACCGCGGCCCAATGGGACACTCGGTGCGCCGGTATGACGAAGCATCAAATGATGATCAATCAGTCCACCCTTCGCAAATGTCTTTGTGTGATCACTTTCACAACAGCCCTCCAAATGAGCTCCAATGGTCTCGAGGGGACTCCGGTTCCCCTCGAACCGGCCGCACGCCGGAGCATCACGCGGCCGGAAGAGCAGCGGACCGGGCGGCCATCGGAGGGTCCGCCGGGGAGGATCGGGACGTGAACGAAAACGACTGGGCCGTACGGCCGAGTCGGCCCCGCCTGACGTTCGAGGCGTTCTGCGAGACGCACGAGCGGGCATGGAGGGGATTCGCCCGGGCGCGGCTGCGCGACGGGGCGGACGCGGCCAGGGCGGTCGCGACGATGAAGGACCACCTGTGGAGCGACTGGGATCTCACCCTGCGCCAGGCGGTTCCGGCGTGCTACGCCTGGATGCTCATCAAGGAGCACGTGGCCGATGCCCTCGCGGACGCCGCACTCAAGGAAGCCCGGCTGCCGCCGGAGTCCACCGTGCCGGACTGGGCCAGGGTGGTGCGCCACTTCGCCGACCAGGCCAGGATCAGCCTGGAGTCGCTGGAGGAGCGCGAGGAGCTGTACGACGCGATCCGGCGCCTGCCCGAGCGGCAGCACGACGTGGTCGTCCTGCGCTACCTGCTCGGTCTGCAGGACGCCAGGATCGCGGACTACCTCGGGATCACCGAGGCGAACGTACGCTCCACCGCGAGCCAGGCCGTCAAGCGGCTCGCCCGGGTCCTCGGCCGCGAGGCCGGGTGGGGGGAGGCGCGGTGAGCCCGGGATCGGACCGCCTCACGGGACGGGATCACCCGGTGCGCGAGAACCGGTGGCCCACCCCTTCCCCGGCCGGCCGGGACGCGCCGGCCGGCCTGCCGCCGAAACAGCCCTCCGGCGCCTCCGGATTGGCCTGGAGGCGGCTGATGACGGCGCCGGCACCGCTGCCGTCCGAGCACCAACAGGCCTCGCACGAGCTGGACTTACTGGCCTCACTGGTGCTGGCCGCCCCGACGGCGGCGGCCTCGCTCGACCGGCTGGTCAACGACCGGCGGGTCCACCCGGAGGGCGCGCTGGTCCTCGGGGCGCTGCTGCTGATCACCGGGAACCGGGATGCGGCGCAGTTCTGGCTGCAGTTCGCGGCGGGCGGCGGCAACTACACGGCGGCGTCCTGTCTGAACCTGCTGCACCGCAGCCGTGGCGAGATCGAGGACGCCGACTTCTGGCGGCTCCAGGCGGAGGAGCTGGCGGCCGACCCGCGTCCCCGGCAGCGGGTGCTGGACGGGCCGTACGAACTGCTGCCCGCGCAGGTGCGCGCGGACATAATCGCGCGCTGCTACCACGGTCTGGACGTGCGGCTCCCCCCACGGCTCGCCGCGGTGATCAACCAGCTCACTGTGGACGGCGACGACGAGGACCACGGCGAGATCCCGCAGCTGTCCGCCGATCTGGTCCGGAACCTGGCCTCGGCGGCGGGCTGAGCGGACCGGCGCACGGGCGGACCGGCGTGGGCGGACCGGCGTGGGCGGACCGGCGTGGGGTGCGTCGGAAGGCCCACCCGCCGCCCCCCGCGCGCCTGGTTGGCCCCGCCCGCCGACAACCCGGCCGTTAGGCAGCGGAGTTCAGCCGGCCGCCGGGCCGCGCAGCAGTGCCAGCGGGTCGGCAGTGATGCCGAGGACGTCGCGCAGGGCGCGCCGGGCCGCGTGCAGACCGCACATGCCGTGCACACCCGGGTCCCGGTGGTGTCGACGCCGAGCAGAGGTACACACCGGGCAGCGGCGTCCGGTACGGGTCCAGACCGGCGACCGGGCGCAGCAGGCTCTGGCGCACGGTCAGCGCGCCGCCGGCGATGTCCCCGCCGACGTTGTTGCGGTTGTACCGCTCGGCCTCGGCCGCGGTGGTGACCTGCCGGGCCAGCACCAGGTCCCGGAAGCCCGGTGCGAACCGCTCGATCTGCGCGGTGACGGCGTCGCCGACGTCCTGCCGGGAACCGTTCGGCACGTGCGCGTAGCTGGACAGCGTGTGCCGGCCCGCCGTTGCGCGTGAGGGGTCGACGACTCCCGGCTGGACGGCCAGCACGTACGGGCGCTCCGCGTGCCGCCCGTGCGCGACCGCCCGTTCCGCGGCCACCGCCTCCGCGCGGCTTCCCACCAGGTGCAGCGTGCCGGCCTGCTCGCAGCCGGGTGCGGCCCACGGAACCGGCCCGGCCAGGGCGAAGTCCACCTTGCAGGCCGCCGACCCGTAGCGGAAGCCGCGCAACTGCCGTGCGTAGCGAGTCGGCAGCCGGCCGGCGGCGAGTCGGAGCAGGGCGTGCGGGCCGGTGTCCAGCAGTACCGCGCGGGCCCTGGGCAGCTGGTCGAGGTGCTCCACCGGGTGTCCGGTGCGGATGACGCCACCGCTGCGCCGGACCGCCGCCGCCAGCGCGTCGGCGATCGCCTGGCTGCCGCCGCGCGGCAGCGGCCAGCCGACCGAGTGCGCGAGCGAGGCCAGCACCAGCCCGACTCCGGCCGCAACCGGTGCCCGCGGCGGGGCCAGGGCGTGCGCGGCGACGCCGGTCAGCATGGCGGGCGCGACCCCTCCCGCGAACCTCGCGCCCCACAGCGCGGATCCTTGTTCCAATGCCCGGACGCCCAGCCGTCCCGCGGTGAGCAGGTCGCCGGGCACGGTACGGAAGTCCGACAGCGCGGCGGCGGCCATGCCCCGCCACCGCCGGGCCAGCGGCCCGACCAGGGCCCGCCACGCCGGGCCGTCCCGGCCCAGGCCCGCCACCGTGCGGTCGAGGTCGCGCCAGGCGACACCGGCGCGTGCGCCGTCCAGCGGGTGGGCGTAGGCGACCTCGGGCTGCAGCATCTCGACACCGTGCGCGGACAGGTCGAAGGCGCGGAAGAACGGCGAGGCGAGTGCCATCGGGTGGACCGCCGAGCACACGTCGTACCTGAGGCCCGGCAGCAGCTCCGCGGTACGGCTGCCACCCCCGACGGTGTCCGCCGCCTCGTGGACCTCGACCTCGAGTCCGGCCCGGGCCAGCAGCAGCGCGGCCGCCAGGCCGTTCGGCCCGGCGCCCACCACCACCGCGTCGACGGCTCCGCGAGCGCCCGCCGAGGGCTGCGCGCCGATCACCGCGGGCCGCCCGGGCCGTTGCGGGTGAACCGCAGCGACTGCCGACCGTCCCCCTTGGACCTGAACCGGGGAAGACCCACCGGCCGCCCCGCACGCTTGCCGGACACCGAGTCGAGGAAGTTCCGATACGCGGCGTCCGGATCCTGCAGCGACCGGATCAGGGGGTCCACACCGACCGAGGCGAGCCATGACCGCTCGGCGGTCTCCGCCGTGATGACCAGCTTTGGGAGATCAGTGCACTTGGGGTGGAGCAGTCCGGGTTTCCGGGCTTCCCTCCGCGACGCGATGGCGTCGTTGTACACCACCCGCGCACACCCGAAGGCCTGGGCCAGCGCAGCACGCTGACTTGACGTCTGGTAGAGGCGACAGGAGTACCGATGGTGCACACGATCAACCTACCGAAGGCCACTGACAACAGCTCACATCCGAACCTACGAAAATCGCTCCGCCGTTCTCGGCTCCGAGTCGAGGACCTTCCCCACCCGTCCGGGCCGGGGGGGGACCCCCGTCTCCCCGGCCTGAAGGCCAGGGCCTCCTGGAAGAAGAGCACGATCAGGAGGTACTGCGGGGTCGCGCGCAGCCTCCACTTCACCGCTCCACCGCTCCGGCCGCCGCCAGGAGCGCGGGACGGCCGTGCCGCGGCCGGGGCGCTGCTCCGTGTACCGAGTTCCGGGCGTCGATGCAGCCGGCTCCGGGACGGTGCACCCGGGCTCCCGGAGGTGTTACCGCGACCTGGTGCGGAGCGTCGCCCCCGGCCGTCCTAGACTGCATCGGGTCATTGAGCGGATGGTCACGTCATGTGATTGCCTTTCGGGGTGTCCTGAGGAGCTGATCGGCCAGCCGTGTGATATCCGGCCCGCTGAGAAGGCAAGCGCATGTACACACCCACACCCCCGGCCTGCCCGCCGCCGACCTTCCAGGCGCTGTCCGCGGACGACCCGTCGGAGGTGGGCGGCTACCGCCTGATCGCCAGGCTGGGCGCGGGCGGGATGGGCCGGGTCTACCTGGCCCACACCCCGGGCGGACGGCCGGTGGCGGTCAAGGTGGTCCGCCCCGAACTCGCGGAGGACGCGGAGTTCCGCCGCCGTTTCGCCCAGGAGGTCGCCAACGCCCGGCGCATCCACGGTCTCTACACCGCCCAGGTGGTGGACGCCGGTGTCGACGCGGCCACCCCGTGGCTGGCCACCGCGTACGTGCCGGGCCCCTCGCTGCAGCAGGTGGTGCAGCTGCACGGCCCCCTCCCGGAGCGGACGGTGCTGCTACTGATGGCCGGCGTCGCCGAGGCGCTCCACGTGATCCACGACGCCGGCGTGGTGCACCGCGACCTGAAGCCGGCCAACGTCCTGGTCGCCGCCGACGGTCCGCGCGTCATCGACTTCGGCATCGCCCGCGCCGCTGATGCCAGCGCGCTCACCGGCACCGGCATCCAGATCGGATCGCCCGGCTTCATGGCGCCCGAACAGGCCATGGGCGCACCCGCGACCTCCGCCACCGACGTCTTCGCCCTGGGCGCACTGGCGGTCCACATCGCGGGCGGCACACCGCCGTTCGGCAACGGCCCGGCCTCCGTCTCGCTGTACCGTGCGGTGCACGAGGAGCCGGACCTCACCCGGGTACCGGCCTCCCTGCATCCGCTGCTCCGGCACTGTCTGGCCAAGCAGCCGGAGCAGCGGCCGTCCGCCGCCGAGGTGATCGAGGCGGCTCGCCGCCACCCCGCGGTCGCGGGGCAGCTCCTGTTCACCGAGGACTGGCTGCCGTCACAGGTCAGCACCGAGATCTCCCGCCGCTCGGACCTGCCGACCGCCCCCGACGCACCGCCCACCACCCTGGCCGCGCCCCCCACGGTCCTCGACGCGGCGCCCACGGTCCTCGACCCGGCGCGCGCCCTCGCCGACGCGCCGACCGCGCGCGCCCACCCGCTGCCGGCTCCGGCCGCGACCCCCGAAGCCGCCCCTGCCGGGCGGGCCGGATCCAGGCGCCGGGGCGGCCGCGTGATCGCACTGACCGCCGCCGCGGCGCTGCTGCTCGGCGCCGGCGGCGCGTACGTCCTGCTCGACCACGCCGGCACCGACACGCCCACCACCACCGACTCCTCGGACGACCCGACAGGGCCGGCCCCCGGGAGCTCGGCCGCCGACCCGGACGCCGACCCGGACGCCGACCCGGCCGAAGTACCCGGCTACACCGAGGACTACAGCGGATCCGAGCTGACCTCGCCTGACCACACCTACGAGTTCGACCTCAAGACCGGCAAGGTGCTGCCCGCGGGCGCCGCCACCTGGTACCTCGGCCGCACCGCCACGGAGTTCTCCCTCGCCGAGGAGAACGACGCCTACATAGCCCGGGGCGACCAACTCACCCTCGCGGGCTGCATCAAGGGCATCGAGACCCAGCCGGTCACCCGACTGCCCTTCAGCGCCCTGCCCACGGGCCGGTCCTTCTGCGTCCGGGCCGAGGCCGACCTCGGCATCGCGATCGTCAGGGTGATCTCGACGACCACCGACGACGGGTCCGTCAAGGTCTCCATCGACTACTACCGGAGCGGCAGTTGAGCCGGTGAACCGGAAGGGGTGACGCGGGAGCCCCGAGGCGGCCCGCCGCGGGCGGTCCGGCCCGGCTCACGGCCGCCGTCACACGGGGCCTGGCGTACGTCGACGTGTCCCGGAGCCCGGCCGGCGGAGCCGGCAACGTCCGCCGGCGCGAACAGGCGGGCGCGCTACCGACGGCATTGCTCCGGAAGGCTCAGTCCTCTGGCGCGGTGGTGCCGCCGTGGCCACACTGGTCCCCGTGGCGCCCCGGCCGGGCGCGAGTCCATACGACCGAAGGGACGTCTCCATGCCCACGGACAACCACCCCGGCCCGCTGCGGGTCCTGGTCTTCGGCGCCTCGCTGCGGGCGGGGTCGGCCAACGCCCGCCTCGCCTCGCTGGTGGCCCGGCAGATCTCCGACACCGGTGCCACGGTCGACCTCGCCGCCATGCACGAGTTCGACATGCCGCTGTACGACGGCGACGTGGAGGCCGCCCACGGCCTGCCGTCCGGCGCCCTGGCGCTGCGCGACCGGCTCGAACGCAACGACGCCTTCGTCATCTCCTCCCCCGAGTACAACGCCTCCGTCCCCGGGGTGCTGAAGAACGCGATCGACTGGGTCTCGCGCGTCCAGCCGCAGCCGTTCAAGACCAAGCACGCGATGCTGGTCTCCGCCTCGCCCTCCCTCGTCGGCGGCAACCGCGGGCTGTGGGCCCTGCGGGTCCCGCTGGAGCACCTCGGCACCCGCGTCTACCCGGACATGTTCAGCCTGGCCAACTGCTACCAGGCCTTCGCCGAGGACGGCATGTTGAAGGACTCCGGCCTGCAGCAGCGCCTCACCGAGACGGTGTCGGGCTTCCTCAGCCTGGTCGAGGCCGACGTGCGCTACGTCTGCCTGGAGCGCCGGTGGTACGAGTTCCTCGGGGACCGCACCGACGCGCCCATCACCCAGCGGGCCGAGCAGTAGCGGCAGGCGGCGGCCGGCCGGGGCGCCGGGACCCGCGGACCGCCCCGGGAAGGCCACCATCTCCCGTGCGCGCCGGGCGAGTTCGAGCAGCGGGCCGAAGCCGACGCGGTCGTCCGGCGCGCTCCCTGCGTCGTAGCGGATCCGGGTCCGCTACGACGGTTCTTGTGCTGCACCGCGCCCGTCTCCCGCTCCCGTCTCCCGCGCCGTCCTCTGCACCCGTCTCCCGCGCCCTCGCTTCGCGCGCGCCCCAGGGCGCGCGGGTTCGCGCACGGAGTGGTCGCGCGCCGTCCGGTGCGACACCTTCACGGGCGCCGGCCGCCGCCGGTGCCGATCCCCGTGCGCCCCGCCCACCTGCAGCGCTTGCGGAACCGCCTGGCAGAATCGCCCCGCACTGCTGACCAAAAGTCGCGCGATCCCATGGAGGACTGATGCAGCGTCGGGCCCGTACCGCCCTGGCCGCCGTAGCTCTCGTGCTGGCCGCCACCGCCGGGTGCTCGTCGAAGACCGGGCACACCGCCAAATCCGGTGATCATCACACCGCACCGCCCCCGACAGCGGCCTCAGCTCCCGCCTCGGGCGCCCAGGCCGGGGGAGCCGTCCCGGTCGGGGCCGGGCCGCAGCCCAAGTACACCGCCGCGGGGCAGCCGGCGGCGGGAAGCTGTCACTACCGGTACACCTCGGACCAGCAGCCGCTGCCGGACCCGGCGTGCACTCCGGGTGCGGTGAGCCCGGCCGTGACCCAGGCCAACCTCAAGGACACGATCTGCCGGACGGGCGGGTACACCTCCACGATCCGGCCGCCGGTGAACATAACCGGCAAGGAGAAGACCGACAACGCCAAGTCGTACGGGTACACCGGCCCCATGGGCGACGCCGAGTACGACCACCTGATAAGCCTCCAGCTCGGTGGTGACCCGAACGACCCCAGGAACCTCTGGGTCGAGCCGCCGTCGCCGGGCCACGTCGCGGGCAAGGGCCCGAACAACCCGAAGGACAGCGTCGAGACCCACCTGCACACGGCCATCTGCAAAGGCAAGGTGACCCTCGCCGCGGCCCAGCAGGCCATCGCCACGGACTGGACCACCGCGGAGACGAAGCTCGGCATCAAGGACACCGGCCCCGCCGACCCGGTCGACTCCGACTGACGGCCGCGGCGCCGCTGCTTGTGGCCCGGTTCCCCCCCTCCCGCCGTCGCTCCAAGTCCTGCTCCTGCCGGACGAGTTGGCCGTGCGACGGCAACGGTGCTGCCACGCCGGCGCGAACCGGTGGCAGGGCCCGGTCGGCCCCGGCCGACCGCCTCGGCCGGCCAGGGCCGTCCTGGCGCGGCCAGTACGCTCAGTCGTATGCGCAGTGATCACCTGTCAGCCCGCCACTGGCGCCGTCAGCGCCGCATCTGGAGCAGCGTCGCCGCCCTGACGGTGCTGTTGCCTACGGTCATCGCACCGCTCGGCGCGCTGCCGCTCGCGGTGGCGGCCGGTGTGGCGGTGGCCGGTGCTCTGCTGCCCTGGCCGTCGGGACGGGTGCGGCTGGCCATGGTGGCGAGTGCGGTCGCCGTGGTGTCACTGCTGGTCGACCTGGGGTACGCGTGGCAGCAGGGCCCGGTGCTGGTCTGGTTGCCGTTCGAGTGGGCTGCCCTGCTGGTGCTGCTCCACCGGGTGATCCGTCGGGTGCCGGGCCGTCGGGTGGCGGGGTTCGCGGTACTCACCGGGGCCGTGGCGGCCGTGTTGCCGCTGCGGTTCACGCTCCGGGCGCCCGTGCTGCATCCCGGGCCGTCGGTGGTCGCGGTCGCGCTGTCCCTGCTGGGCGTCGCCGGTGCGGCCGGGGTCGGTGCCTATCTGCGGACCCTGGACGGGCGCAGGGTGCGCGCGGTGGCGCGGGCCCGGCGCGAGCAGCGCCTCGAAGTCGCCCGCGATCTGCACGACTTCGTGGCCCACGAGATCACCGGCATCGTGCTGGAGGCGCAGGCCGCCCAACTCTCCGGCGACGACCCGCCGGAGACCCGCGCACTGCTCCGCAGGCTGGAGGAGGCCGGGCTGCGCGCCCTGGACGCGATGGACGACACCGTCCGCGCGCTGCGCGAACCGGCGGACGCGGACGGCACAGCGGCCGCGGGGGACGCGGGGGACGCCGCGAAGTACGAGCCGCCGCCCACCCGCGTCTACGGGCTGGCCGACCTTGCGGACCTGACGGGCCGGTTCTCCACCACCGGTACGACCCGCGCGAGTCTCGACCTCGAGCCCGGTCTGGCCGGAGCGCTCCCGCGCGAGACCGAGGGTGCCGCGTACGCCGTGGTCCTCGAGGCGTTGACCAACGTCCGCCGGCACGCCGCCGGTTCGCAGCGGGTGACCGTCCGGATCGGGCGCGCCACCGGTGCGGACGGCGGCCCGGCGGTCGCGGTGAGCATCACCGACGACGGCGGGCCCGGCGCGCTCGCCCGGCGCCCGCGCAGCGGCGGCGGCACCGGACTGGCCGCCGCCGCCGAGCGGATCGCCGCCCTCGGCGGCACCTTCGCGGCCGGCCCGCTGGACCGGGCCGCGGCCAAAGCGGCTGCTGCCGGAGCGGAACCGGTCGCAGACGGCCGGACCACCGCATCAGGACGGACGGGCTGGCAGGTCGGCTGCCTCCTGCCGCTGCGGGCCGGCACCCGGGGAGGCCGGCCCCCGATGGCCGACCCCCCGAAAGGCCGGCCTCCGATATCTGCCGAAAGGTAGATGGCAGCGCGCCCGTGACCGACGAAGCTGGCGGGCATGCCTCACCCCATCACCACCGCACGGCAGCCGTCGCCCACCGCAGCCGACACCGTGCTCGAACTGTCCGACATCACCAAGGTCCACCGCGGCGGCAAGCGGGCCGTCGACGGTGTCACGCTGCGGCTCGGCCCCGGCATGCTGGGCCTGCTCGGCCCCAACGGCGCGGGCAAGTCCTCGCTGCTGAACATCGCCTCGACCGCCACCCGTCCGACCTCCGGGCAGCTGCGCTTCGCGGGCAACGACGCGCTGGCCCACCCCGACCTGCTCCGCCGTTCGCTCGGCTACCTCCCGCAGGACTTCGGGGTCTACCCGAACCTGACCTCGCGTGAGTTCCTCGGATACCTGGCCGCCGCCAAGGGCGTCGCGGCCCGCGCGGCCCGCACCCGGATCGACGAGCTGCTCGAACTGGTCAACCTCACCGAGGCGGTCCGGCGCCCGCTGCGCGCCTACTCGGGCGGCATGCTGCGCCGGGTGGGCATCGCCCAGGCGCTGCTGGCCGACCCCCGGGTGGTGATCGTCGACGAGCCGACCGCCGGGCTCGACCCACAGGAGCGGGTCCGGGTCCGCAACCTGCTCGGCAGCCTCGCCACGGACCGGGTGGTGATCTTCTCGACGCACATCGTCTCCGACATCGAGTCGGTGGCCGGTGACATCGCGATCATGGCCCAGGGGCGGCTGCGGCGCCGGGGCACCCCCGACGCGCTGCTGCGCGAACTGGCCGGCCAGGTCTGGGAGGTCGTGGTCGGCCCGGCCGAGCTGGCCGCCGTCCAGGCCCGCCACCTGGTGAGCCGACAGGTGCGCACCGCGGACGGCGTCCGGGTGCGGCTGCTCGCGCCCGCACCGCCGTACCCGGGCGCGGTGCAGGTGGCGCCCGGCCTGGAGGAGACCTATCTCGCCGTCGTCAACCAGCAGGCGGACCACGGGACTTGGGAGGATCGGCGATGACACCCCGTGCGCTGCTCGCACTGGCACTCGGAGACTTCCGCTACCGGGCCCGCCGGCCCGCCTACGCGATGACCCTGCTGGCGGCCGTCGGCCTGGGCTGCCTGGCGGTACCGGCCGTCGGCACCCGCTGGTCGGTGCTCAACGTCGGGGACTACCGGGGCGTCTACAACAGCGCCTACGTCGGCTGGTCGACCGCGCTGGCCGGCGCGCTCTGGCTGACCCTGGCCGGCTTCTACGTCGTGCGGGGCGCCGTGACCCGGGACGAGAGCACCGGGGTCGGCCGGCTGCTCGCCACCACCCCGCTGCGCTCCACCGCCTATCTGGCCGCCAAGTTCCTCGGCAACCTGGCGGTCCTGGGCTCGATGGCGGCCGTGCTGGCCGGTACCGCCCTGGTGCTGCAACTGACCCGCGGGGAGTCGACCGACGTCGACCCGGTCGCCCTGCTGACCCCCTACCTACTGGTCACGCTGCCACTGCTGGCGGTCACGGCCGGCGCCGCGCTGCTCGTCGAAACCGTGCCGGGACTGCGCGGCGGTCTCGGGAACGCGCTCTGGTTCTTCGTGGCGCTGGCGGTGGCGCTCGGCGGGCAGTCGCCGACCGCCCCGCTCGGCGGGCTCGGGGTGCGGCCGTTCGTCGCATCGATGCGCGATGCCCTGGTGGCCCGGAACGTCGACCTGAGCGATGCCGACTTCAGTCTCGGTCTGACCTCCCGCGCCCATCCGCTGCAGACCGTCCAGTGGAACGGCACGGGGGTCGACCCGGCCTTCGCCGCCGACCGGCTGCTGCTGGTCCTCGGCGCGGTGCTGCTGGCCCTGCTGCCCGCGCTGTGGTTCCACCGCTTCGACCCTTCGCGCGGCGCCGCTCCCCTCCGGCTGACGCACCCCGCCCCGGAGCCGCTCGCCGCTCCGGTCCCGCACCGACCCGCGCCCCCGTACGCCGCGCTGACCCCACTGCCGCAGGCCGCCGCCGTACCGGGCCGGACCTTCGGCCGGCTGCTGGCGGGCGAGGTGCGCATCCTGCTCCAGGGCCTGCCACGCTGGTGCTGGCTCCTCCTCGCGGCGCTGGTACCGTCCGCTCTCGTCCTGCCGTACCCGGCGGGCAGCCGGGGCGTGCTGCTGCTCGCCTGGCTGCTGCCGCTGCTGCTCTGGTCGCGGCTCGGCACCCAGCGGGAGGAGTACGGCGTCGACACGCTGCTCGGCGCGTATCCGGCGCCGCGCGGCCGGGTGCTGGCGGAGTGGGCGGCCGGGGTGGTGCTCAGCGTGCTGACCGGCGCGGGCCCCGCACTGCGGATGGTGCTGGCCGCGGACTGGCCGATGCTGGCCGGCTGGGTCGGCGGCGCGCTGTTCGTACCCGCGCTCGCCCTCGCCCTGGGCCTGGTCAGCCGGTCCCACCGGCTCTTCCAGATGCTCTACCCGCCGCTCTGGTACCTGGTGCTCAACGGCTCGGCGGCGCTCGACTTCATGGGCGTGGTCCGCCGTGACGGCCACCCCGCCGGGCCCGGACCGCTGGCGGTCACGGCGCTGACCGCCGCCCTGCTGGCCGTCGCCCTGGTCGCCGCCTCCACCCCGCGGACGGTCCGGCGCTGACGTCCCGTCGGCCATGGCCCGCAGCGTGACGGACGGGAGATGACGGCGATTCGGCTGCCCGGAAACGGGCATGGCAGACTCACCTCCCGTGACGATACGTGTGCTGATCGCCGACGACCAGGAGATGGTCCGCCGTGGGGTGCGCCGCATCCTGGAGACCCAGCCGGACATCGAGATCGTCGGAGAGGCCGCCGACGGCGCCGCGGCGGTCGAACTGGCCCGTCAACTCCGCCCGGACGTCGCACTGGTGGACATCCGGATGCCCCGGATGGACGGCCTGGAGGTGACCCGCCGGCTCGCCGGGCCGACCGCCGCGGATCCCGTCCGGGTGGTCGTGCTGACTACCTTCGACCTCGACGAGTACGTCTACCCGGCTCTGCGCCACGGCGCCTCCGGGTTCCTGCTCAAGCGGTCGGGGCCGGCCCTGCTGGTGGAGGCGGTCCGGGCGGCGATGGCCGGTGACAGCCTGATCAGCCCGTCGATCACGGTACGGCTGCTGAGCCATCTCACCCCCGGTCGGTCCTCCGCCGCCCGCCGGACCCCGCCGGGCGGGGCGCTGACCGAGCGGGAGATCGAGATCGCCGGACAGGTCGCGGCCGGCCGGACCAACGCCGACATCGCCGCCCAGCTGTTCATCTCGGCGGGCACCGTCAAGACCCATGTCGCCAGCATCCAGCGGAAGTTGGGCGTGCAGAACCGGGTCGGGATCGCGGTGCACGCGTGGGAGATGGGCTACGCCCGGAGGTAGCCCGCACGGGCTGCCGCCGGGCCGGCGGCGCGATCCTCCTCCACGGGTCCCGCCGCGGGTTCAGGCTCGTAGGCCGCCGTCGACCCTGAGGACCGTGCCGGTCACGTAGGAGGCCCGGTCGCTGAGCAGCCAGGCGGCGGCCTGGGCGATCTCGTCGGGGTCGGCCGCCCGGCGCAGCGGGGTGTGCGCGTTCAGCCGCTCGATGACGCCGGGCGAGTCCTCGTCCCACTGGCGCAGCATCGCGGTCAGCGTGGTGCCGGGGGCGATGGCGTTGACCCGGATGCCCTCCGGTCCGTAGGTGACGGCGGCCGTCTCGGTGAGGCTGTTGACCGCGCGCTTCACCGCGGCGTACGCGGGCAGCTCGGGGTTGCCCATCAGACTGCCGACGCTGGAGGTGTTGACGATGGCTCCCGTCCCGGCGGTGGCCCGGATCGCGGCGACCTCGGCGGCCATGGCCAGCCACGTGCCCTTGAGGTTCACGGCGTAGACGTGGTCGAAGTCGGCCTCCCGCACCTGGTCGAGCGGTCCGGGCGAGGTGGCCGCCGCACCGTTGTTGAAGGCGATGTCGAGCCTGCCGTACAAGTCCACGGCGCGGTCGACGGCGGCACGCACGCTCGCCGCGTCGGCCAGGTCGCAGACGACGTGGTCCGCGATGCCGCCCGACGCCCGCACCTCCTCGGCCACGGCCTTCAACTGGGCCTCCGTGCGGGCCGCGAGCAGCACCCGGGCGCCCTCCCGGGCGAACAGCCGTGCCGCGGCCGCGCCGATGCCGCGCCCGGCACCGGTGACGAGGGCGACCTTGCCGGCCAGCAGGCCCGGGCCGGCCTGGGTGGATGTGCTGGTGATCTGCGTGTTCTCCATGACCGCGAGCCTGCCGCCCGGCCGCCGCCGCCATCCAGGTACTGCCGGTACCTGGATGGCGGCGGCGGCTCCCGTTGCACACTGGGGTGTGGACAGAAGAGAACTCGCCGGTTTCCTGCGCAGCAGGCGCGAACGGATCACCCCTGCGGACGCGGGTCTGCCCACCGGGCCGCGCCGCCGCACCCCGGGGCTGCGCCGCGAGGAGGTGGCGCAACTGGCGTACATCTCGACCGAGTACTACATCCGGCTGGAGCAGGCCCGCGGCCCGCGCCCGTCGCACAAGGTGCTGGCCGGGCTGGCCCGCGCCCTGCGCCTGTCGGATGCCGAGCGGGACCATCTCCACCTGCTCGCCGGCGCCCCGCCCAGCCCGCTGTCCGGGCCCTCGCGTGAGGTGCGGCAGAGCATCCTCGACCTGTTGCACCGGCTGCCGCAGGCCGCCGCGATCGTGCTGTCCGCGACATACGAGGTGATCGCCTGGAACGGTCTGGCGGCCGCCCTGATGGAGGACTTCTCCGCCCTGTCGCGGCGTGAGCGCAACCTGGTGCTCCGTGCCTTCCTCGAGCCGGGCCCGGACGGTTGCCGCCTGTACGGCCTGTCGGACGCGGAGGAGTTCGCCAGCTCGGCCGCCCGGCACCTTCGCGCCACCGCCGCCCGCTACCCCGACGATCCCGAGGTGATCGCCCTGGTGAGCGAACTCCTCGCCGGAAGCGAGGAGTTCGCCCGGCTGTGGGCCTCCCACGACGTGTGTGCCAAGCCCACCCTGTGCAAGACCCTCCGGCACCCGCTGGTCGGTCCCGTCACCGTCGACTGCGACGTCCTCGAGATCACCGACCGGGACCAGCGACTGGTGATCTACACAGCCGCCCCCGGCTCACCCTCCGAGGAGGCGCTGCGACTGCTCTCGGTGATCGGCACGCAGCGCATCGACGTGCCCGGCTGATGCTCCGCGGCGCGGAGCGTGTGTGCCGGCGCGGCCGAGGGTTCTCCTCCGGCAGCCGGCCGCTGTCCGGCCGTGCCTCCTCAGCCGAAGGCGTAGACGGGCGAACGTCCGTTGGTACCGTCCACGTTGACGAGGACGAACCGCTTGTCGAAGACCCGGGGCGTCCTGACCGAGGGCGCCGCAGTCCGCACGGTCAAAGGGGTGGTGTCCGGTCGCCGCGTCGAGGCGGACGAGGTCCCGGCCGGTCAACACCCGGACCGAACCGCCGTCCACGGCCATGCCGCGCACCTGGTCGTGCGGGTCGGCGGTCCACCGCTTGCGACCGTCGGTCAGCGGGTAGGCGACGATGCGGCCGGTCGCGAGGTTCGCGCCATGGCCGCCGAAGGGCGACATGAGGTGGGCCGCGTCACCGAGCAGCGTGACCCCGGCGGTGTGTTCCCAGGTGAGCGGGGCGGGCAGGGCGTGGAGCGGCCGGTTGGTGTAGCCGTGGTCGCTGTCGGTGAGGAAGGGCAGCAGCCCCTCGGCCCAGCCGCTGAACTCTGCGCGCCCCGCTCGACTGGCACACCGCCGCCGGCGTCGACCTCGACGACGCGGCGGCCGTCCGGGACTTCCTGCTCGCGGGCCCGGATCCCGCGGAAGGGCGCGACGGCAACGAACTGACACATCATCAGGTCCGGTTGCGCTGCCGCGTCACCGGTGCTGCGGGCGCCACTCGAAGAGCAGGATGGTCGCGTCATCCCGCAGTTGGTCGCGCTGGAGGTCGAGGATGGCGTGGATGAGCAGCCGCAGCACCTCGGCCGGGCGCTGACCCGCAGCGGAGGAACGGATGATGAAGTCGGTGAACCGGTTGAGGCCGAACTCCGCACCGTCCGCGTCGCGTGCCTCCACCACGCCGTCGGTGTAGAGCAGGACGCGGTCGCCCGGTTCCAGTGTCGTCTCGTGGACCTGCCGGGCTGCCGGGGCGAGTTCACCGGCCAGGCCGATCGGAGGCTGCGGGGGGCTGTCCAGCGCCCCGTCGAGCACCCGCTCGGCACGGATCAGCAGCGGCGCCGGATGACCGCAGTTGACCCAGTGCAGCACTCCGGCGTCCGCGTCGAGCCGGCACAGCACGCCGGTGGAGAAGTGGTCGGGCAGCCAGTGGGCGAGCGCCTCGTCGACGGAGCCGACGATGTCGGCCAGGTCGCCACCGCCACGGCGGGCGTTCCGCGCCGCGGCCATGGCGACCGAGGTGGTCAGACCGGAGGCCAGGTCGTGACCCATGGAATCGAGGATCATGGTGTGCAGCACGTTCTTGACCACCGAGTGGTCGAAGGCGTCGCCGGCGACGTCGTACGCCGGTTCCAGGACCGCGGTCGAGACGCACTTGCTGCTGCCGACGGTTCCGGGTGGCAGGAAGGCCCGCAGCATCTCGGCGGGCAACCGCATGACCGCGGTGCGGGAGCGGGCGGCGAGCCAGTCGCTGTAGGCGCGCTTGGAGGTGATCAGCATGGCGAACAGATGGGCCAGCATCCGGCTGCGGCGCATCCGCACGCCGTCGAGCGAGGCGGTCCGCACCGCCAGCACGCCCAGCCGCTCCGCACCGTCGACCAGAGGCATCCAGACGATCACTTCGTCGTCGGCGTCGGCCACCCGCGCGGAGACCGTGCGGTACGCCCAGCCGGCCAACGAGTCGGCCACCGGCAGCGGGTCCAAGGTCTCGTCGAGTGGAATGAGCAGCCGTTGCTGCAGGTCGGCGAGGTAGATCAGCGCGGTGTCCAGGCCGAGGGCAGAGGCGCACCGGTTCGCCAGGCCGGGCAGTTCGAACGGCAGGGCCGTCTGCGCCTCGACGATCAGCTCTTCCAGCCGATTCTCGTCGATGGCGCCATCCGGCCCGGCGGGCGCGTGCGGTGGGTCCGACACGGGGATCACCCCTTCCGCGCCCAGTCTCACACCGATCCGGGCCTCTCTCACGTCAGGCACGATCGCGCCGGGACTGCCGGCCGCCCAGCCACGCCCACTTCTGCCGGGTCGCCGTCGAGCAGCCCGACGGCGGGCGGGAGTGCGTCCAGTGCGGCGCGCCGTATCCCTGCCGGACCGTCCTCGGGGAGGCCGCAACGGCCCGGTTCCCGGTGCCGTGGACCCCCGAGGCTCTCGTCAGCGCACTCCGGTCGGCCAGCTTCCTGCCGACCGGGAGGGAGTAGCCAGTTTCGGCCACAGGAAGGTGCGCCAATGAGTTATTTATGACACTTAGTCAACTTCCTTGTTTGTCATAATTGTTCGCGAGTCAGATCGGCGCCTTGCGCCTGCGTCAGCCCGTCTCCCTCTTGTGTCCCACATCGGGCGATACAACAGGAGGCACAGCGTGGTCGGCGTGAAGCAAGGCGATTGGGTGGTCGCAGCAGCGGACCAGGTCATCGCCGAGGGCAAACCCCGCGGCCATGGCTCGCCCCTGGTCTGCGCGTCCGGTATCAGTCCGTCCGGGCCGATCCACCTGGGCAACCTGCGGGAGATCATGGTCCCGCATTTCTGCGATGCAGCGCTCGACCTGGAGGCCCTCCCAGCTCAGTTCGCCCCACTTGTCCGGGCCTTCGCCCCGCGCGGGGAGGCGGGCACGGATCACGGCAGCGTCGGCGAGCAGGGTGTAGTGCTTCACGTCGTGCCCCTGGTTCCGCAGTGCGCCGACGATCTGTGCGAAGACGGCGGGCCGGGCGATGGTCATCGGCACCAGGAGAGTTCGGCGGTACGCCCGTGCGGCCTCCTCGATCAGGCAGCGCGCCAGTGCCCCTCGAGGAGCTCGGCATCAAACCGCCGATCGGCCCGCTGCTCGTCGCCGACTGGGCACCCCACCCTCGAGAGGGCGACAAGCTACTCACTGAGATCGGCGACTACGGCTTCTACCAGACCGATGCTCTCGGCAGTCTCCTGATCCCCCGCCTCGCCCGCCGCGTCCAGGCAGCTATCAGCGCCAGGGGCAGCTCCCGTACCGACTACCTCGAACACGGCGCATCACGCTTCTGAACAACCGTAAAGGGAATTACCGGACCCACACGGTGGGCGGTGTGTAGACGGGGCCCTTCAGATCGGCGAGGCGGTCCTCGACGGCAACGGCCGCGCGTGGGTGGCCCGTTGCCCGTAGTACCTCCACGAGACGTCCGGCGGTCTCGGCAAGGGACGGCTCGTCGTCCCTGGTCTGCTGCCAGCAGTGGAGTGCGTTGCGGACGGCGAGCTGGATCTGGGCGGTTTCGGGTCCGGTCCAGGTGAGCCGGTGCTCGGCGCAGCTCAGCCAGTGATGGATGGCCTGGACGATCGCCCCGGCGGCGACGGCCAGGGTGGCCTGGACCTCCAGCACGTCGCCCATCGCCGGCGAGTTCGGGCCGGCGGTGTACACGACGGCCTGTTCCCACCGGGCGGTGAGGTCGGCCGCCGTGCGGTGGTCCCCGCCGCGTATCGCCTCGGCGATCGTCGGCCGTGGGTCGGCGACCAGGCCGGAGACCTGTGGAGCGGGCAGAGCGGATGGAGTGAGCGGAGCAGGTGGAATGGGCGGAGCAGGTGGAACGGGCGGCGTTGCCATGGCAGCGGCCGGGGCCGACCCGGTCGGATGGGACAGGGGCCGGGGACGATCCACGGTGGGCTCGGGCCGGTCCACGGCGGCATCGACCCGGTCGGTCCTGGGGCCGATCACTATGCTGCCGGGCGGTAGGCCTGCGTGGCCTGCGGCAATCGGGTGGAGTTGGGCGAGGTGCTGCTGGTCCGGCGTGTTCCGCAGCAGATGCGCGAGGGCTGCGGTGTAGGCGGGTGACTGCCAGGGGCCGCGCCGGGCGGGCGGGCCGACCACGCCGAACCGTGCGATCTGCGGCGCCAGCGCGAGGTCGGCGGGTTCGAGTGGCAGGCAGCCGGGGTCGGTGAGCAGGTCGAGCACGACGGCGGTGGTGCCGGACCGGCGGACGGCCAGTTCTCGGGCCAGCCAGGTCCAGGGGAGTGCCGTGTAGCGGATCGTGGTGTCCGTCGTGTCGGCGAGCGCGAGGTGGACCTGATGCTGCCGGTCGTCCCTGACGAGCAGGCCGCACAGGTACAGCAGCAACGGACCCTGCACGGTGGCCGCGGCCCTTATCCGGGCCAGCACGGCCTGCGGGCCGCTGGGGTTGACGAGAGTCTCGACTTCGACCGGGTGCTCCCAACCGGGCAGCAGCGTGCGAGCCGGTACGGCGGCGAACTCACCGACGGCGACCTCCGGGTCGAGAAGCCTGCGGCGGGATCCGAGCGGCGCGGCGGCGAGCAGCAACACCTGGCCGCGAGCGGCGTCCTGATCGTCCCCGGTGAGCGTCATGATGCCTACCGTAGTGCTCACCAGCACCGACCCCATCGCGCGCTCCAACGCTCGTGGGAACAGCCCGCGTCGATCGGTGCCGGCATCGCCGCCGTGTCCGTGACGCTCGCGGCAGCGCTCGGCGCGCGCCGAGCGCCGAGCGCCGAGCCTGCGCTCCCGTGCGATCGGCCTGCCCCGGAGTGTTCAGGGATGCCCCGGCGCCGCGCAGAGCGCCACGATCCGGAGCCGGTCCTCGGGATGCTCCGCCAGCCACAGCCCGAGCGCGTGCTGCGAGCCGGGCTCTCGGGTAGTTGAGCCAGTGCGCCCCGGATGGCCCCCAACGAGACGCCGACGCGCCGGGCGGCGCGGACCGGCAAGGATGAGGGGGCCCTTCCCGACGGATTCGGCGTCAGGCGTCGGTGCCGAAGAAACGGTCGCCGAAATCACCGATGCCCGGCGTCATGTACGCGTTCTCGTTCAGGCCGCTTTCTACGGCCGATGTCACGATCTTCACCTTCGGATGACGTCGACGGACGGCAGCAACGCCTTCCGGCACCGTGATGAAGTTGATGAGGACGATCCTCTCCTCGGCGACCCCCCGGTCGAGCAACAGCCGGATCGCGGCGAGCGCGCTCCCGCCGGTGGCCAACATGGGCTCGAGCAGCAGGACATGGCGCTGGGCGATGTCCTGGGGCAAGGAGGAGTAGTACAGCTTCGGGAGCTTGGTCTCCCGATCCCGCTGGATGAGGATCTTGCCGATCCGGATCGACGGGCACACCTCGCGGAGTTCGGCCTCCATGCTCTCGCCGGCCCGCACGACGGAGACTCCGCAAATCTGCGAGGAGAACCGCAACCCCTGGTACGTCTGGCCGATCGGGGTCTGCACGTCGTGCGGCTCGAACGGAAGGAGGTTCAGCCCCGTCTCGAGGAGCAACCGGATGATCCGACGGGAGTAGAAGACGAAGTCCTCCCGGCTTGCGTTCCGGTCACGGATGACCGTGTGCATGGCACGCAACTGGTCCGTCTGCGGCAGCAGATGCACATGCGTACCGAGGTACTCGTCGATGGACTCGATCGCCACGGTGGACATTGCGGTGGACATGATGGTGGATCTCCCAACACTCGAAGTCACTCGGTCGGCGGTTCCTCGAAGGACGGCGGAAGCTCCGGCGTCGCGGTGAACTGGGTGGCCGCGGTGCGGTAGACGGAGAGGCGGGCCGTCCGCCGCCACATCAGCTGCGCCACGTACACCAGCTTCGGGTTGTGCTCCTCCTCCTCCTCGACGGCGCGGGCGATGATCCGCGCCCACTCCCAGTCCCACGCCGCGTCCGGGCCCGGGTCGGCGGCGTCCTTGAACAGCGCGTGCAGCGCCGCCAGCTTGCTCTGCTTCGAGAAGTCGGCACCCGAGAGGACGATGCCGAGCATTCCCACCCAGAAACACCTGATGACGTCCTTCTGCTGCTCGGTCGGCAGCCGCTGGGCGATCTGCTCCATCGCGTGCAGCGAGGTGATCAGATGGAGCAGGATGAAGTCCCCGGGCTTGGCGAGGTAGAGCAGGGTCACCGCGTAGTACAGCTGCTCCCAGCTGGTCTCGGCGGGCTGACCGTCGATCCACGCCGGGGTCCGGTACATCAGCGGGTGTCCGGCCGCGAGCATGGTGGCGATCCGGTACTGGAGTCCGGAACGGGCGAGTTCGGGGTGGATGCCCGCGGCCAGACCGGCCTCCGTGTCGGTGGTAACCGCCCGGACCTGCTGCACCAGCGCCTCGCGGTCCTGCTCCCAGGCCCCGGCGATCCGGAGCAGGGAATCAGCCGCGGACTCGTCCCCGAACTCGCCGTCCGCAGGTGGGGTGAGCCGCTCCGGGTGGCAAGGGACGTATGAGTAGGCCATGTAGGCGAGGCCTTCGACGGTCATCCATCGGTGGCCCGCGTCCAGTGCCCAGCCCAGGTGGATGGTGGCGTGGGTGAAGGCACCGACCCAACCCGGGACCAGCTTCGGCAGGTACCGCCGCAGGAGTTCGTCGGCGCCCAGTTCCTTCTCCTGCCGGTCGAAGAAGTCGCTGTAGGAGCCGAAGCTGGTGCGCTGTCCGAGGTGCCGGTCCCAGTTGTCCTCGGTGATCTCGTACGTGGATGCCCGGGGCGGCTCGAGGCCGAAGCCGTACGTCGTCATCCTCGCGTAGTTCCGGTAGTACGCCTCGATCCTCTCCGACGGCGCCCCGAGACCGGCCAGTGCGACCACCGCGTGCTTGACGTGGTTGGAGAGGTGGCCGTTGAACTCGATGTGGTAGGTCCGATCGTCCAGGAGTCGGTCGATCAGCTCGGAATCAGTCATCTGTCTGGCCCTCCTTGCGGGCTGAACTCGATACGCGGGAAAGGTGGACGCCCAGCAGCACGATGACGACGCCCAGGCACCGCGGCGCGGAGGGGGCGGAGTGCTGGTTCAGGCAGTCGATCGCTACGGCGCAGATCATCTGACCGCTGATCACCAGCAGCGCGGCGTTCATCGCGCCGAGCCTGGGGAAGACATAACTGTTGACGGCCACGAAGAGCGTTCCGAAGAATCCGCCGAGACAGGCGGAGAACGGCACCGTGGAAACAGCGTTGAATCTCCAGGCACCCACCACGGCCGCCGCTGCCGTGAGGAAGAGGAAACCCACGATGTGGTTCCACAGCGAGGCCCGGAATGGGCCGACACCGGTGCCGAGCCGCCCGTTGATGGCGCGGCTGGTGCCGATGAGGATCCCGTTGAGGAAAGCCAGCAGGATGTACAGGATCACCGGTCACACCCCGCCGAAGATGATGAGCGAGCTTCCGGCGAGGACGCAGAGCACCACCAGGAAGTCCGCGACGGCGATTCGCCGCTTCGGGGTGTGGAACAGCCCGAAGCGGTCCGAGGCGATTCCGAAGAGCATCTGACCCGCCAGCATCAGGGCGATGCTGCCGGCCAGCGAGAGGCCGCCGTTCACCGTGATCGCGGCCAGGATCACGGTGAACGCGCCGGGGACGCCGCCCAGGTAGTACCAGAGCGGCGCCTTCGCACGCTGCTGCCCGCTCCGGTCCTCGGAACGCCCACCGGCTGCGGATCGACGGAAGACCCGTGTGGACAGTACGACGAGGATGAAGGCCGCCATGGCTCCCAGGCCGTGTGCCACCCAGGAGGCGAAGACCGGGTTGGTGTGCTTCGCCAGCAGGCTGTTGTAGTTGGTCATCAGCGCGAGGAGTACACCTCCCGCTATCGCCAGAAGCCGGTCTTTCGAACGTCCGATCACGACCGCCGTACCCCTGTCATCCGTCCGACAGGCCGTCGGATATGTACGTCACCACATCGTCGAAAGAACCGGTCATCCAGGTCGGACCGGCCGACCCCAACTCCTGTTCGCTGTGCACGCCGTAGGTGACCGCGATCGAGCGCATCCCGACCGCCCTGGCCATCAGCAGGTCGTGCGTGGTGTCCCCGACCATCACGGCGCGCTCGGACGGCACGCCCAGCCGCTCCAGGATCAGGTTCCCCACCTCGGGGTCCGGTTTGGGTCGCGTCACCTGGTCCGCACCGACCACCAGGCGGAACCGGTCCCGGAGCCCCGCCGCGGTCAGCAGCACCTCGGCGCTGGCGTGGAACTTGCTGGTCGCCACTGCCAGGGCGATTCCCCGCTCGTGCAGGGCGGTCAGGCCGTCCGCGACACCGGGGAAGACCAGTTCCTCGGCCCGGGGAAGGACGATCTCCCTGAACTGGATCTGGTACTGCTTCATGCCGAGTGCCACCAGCTCGTCGTCCGACGGGACTCCCAGGAGTCTGCTGAACGCCTGCTCCAGCGGAAGCCCGATGGTCGCTCGCACGGCCGAGGGCTCCCGGGCCGGGGCGTCCATGGCGGCGAAGGCGGCCGTGAAGGTCTCCACGATCGCGCGGGGAGTGTCGACCAGGGTTCCGTCCAGGTCGAAGAGGGCTGCGTGAGTCATCGCGATCCGTTCCGAGTCGGGGTGTGGTCACCGCGGGAGGCCGGTACGGCTTGCAGCCCCGCACGGTACTGCGCGTGTGCGACCGCGAGTCGGCCGGCCACCTCCGCCGTGGTGACCAGGACCGCCGTGTTGGCCTTGGCGCTCCTGCCCTCGGTCGCCCGGTCGACGGCGTGCATCAGGTACTTGGTGAGCGCGTTGCCTCTGACGCCCTCGCGCCCGGCGGCGGCCACGGCCTTCCCGATCACCGTGTCGACCTCTGCACTGTCGATCGCGTCCTCCTCCTTGGTGGGCGTGGTGATCAGCACCGAGCCGTTGTTGCCGAGCGCCCAGTGGTATTCGAGGGCGCCGGCGATCTCGGCCTCGTCGTCCAGGCGGTGCGGGCTGCGCAGGCCGCTGGTGCGGCAGTAGAACGCGGGGAAGTCATCGGAGCGGTAGGAGATCACCGGCACGCAGTGCGTCTCCAGGAACTCCATGGTCAGGCCCAGATCAAGGATGTTCTTGGCCCCGGCGCAGACGACCGCCACCTTGGAACGGGTGAACTGGATCAGGTCCGAGGAGATGTCCATGGTGGTCTCCGCCCCCCGGTGCACCCCGCCGATACCGGCCGAGGCGAAGAACGGGAGGTTCGCCAACTCCGCGGCCACCAGCGAGGATGCGACGGTGGTGGCCCCCGTTCCGCCTCTGGCCAGCACCACCGGCAGGTCCCGGCTGCTGACCTTGGGGATACCCGGGGTCGCCGCGAACCGCTCGATGTCCGTGTCCGTCATCCCCACCAGGATGCGGCCGTCCTCGATCCCGATCGTGGCCGGGACCGCGCCACCGGCCCGGACGGCCTCCTCGACCTTCCGCGCGGTGGCCGCGTTGTCCGGGTACGCCAGCCCGTGGGTGATGACGTTCGACTCCAGCGCCACCACCGCCCGTCCTTCGGCGATGGCCTGGGACACCTCCTCGCTGAACACCAGCGGGACGTCTCCATGGTGATTGCGGTGCATTCTCGCTCCTTGTTCCGCAGGGGATTACGTGGCAGATGGTGGCCGGGTTCAGTAGTCCGGCGTTTTGCGCAGCAGGTTCTTCCGGTTCACGATCTCCGGCAGATAGACCAGGTCGTTCCAGAGCTCCGGCTCGACCGGCTCCAGGGCGACGGAGATCACGCCCTCGTCGCAGCCGAGAGAAGCCTGCACCGCCCTGGTCACCGCGGCCACCAGCTCGGACGCCTGCTCCTCGCCGAGCGGCATCGGGAAGTACTTGATGTTCACGTGCGGCATGACGAAATCCCCCGGTCCTCAGTGGATCAACTGGCCTGCGGTGCCGAGGCGGTGACGGATGAGGTGCACCAACTCGTCAACGCCCGGGTTCCTGAGCAGGCCGTAGTGGTCCGCCGAGAGCTCGACGACCGTGGGCGCCTCGGCCGAATATCCGGCGCTGTTCTCGATGAACGAGTAGTCGTCGCCCCTGGCTTTGAAGACGGTCACCGGCGCACTGAGCCGCCGCTCGGCCAACTCGTGGAAGCTGTAGGTGAATTCGTACGTCTGGCGCACGATCGCGGTGATCCGCTTCACCAGCTCCAGGTCGAGGTTCCGGAAGTTCGCCGCGATGAAGGCGGCGAAGCTCTCCTCGTCCGCAGCCGCCCTCAGGCACTCGTCCAGGAGCGGACCGGTGATCGTACCGGCGAAGACCGAGAAGAGGATGGTCACGAAGGCACGGTTGCGGTAGCTCGGCTCGCTCCCGTGCACGGCCGCGTCCTCCCCCCGAACCCTCGGCGCGCCGGGAGCGATCAGGAAGAGGTGTTCCACCTTCTCACCGGCCTGCTCCAGCCGGTACGCCGCCTCGAAGGCGACCCGCGCGCCGAAGGAGTAGCCCCAGAGCGTGTAGGGGCCCTGCGGCTGGAGCCGCCTGATCGCCCTGATGTCCTCGGCGGCCATCTCCCTGATGGTGGGGTACGGGATCTCGCCCTGGCTGATCCCGTGTGCCTGCACCCCGTAGAAGGGTCGGTGGGTGCCGATACGGCCGGCCAGCAGCCGCAGGTTCATGGTGTAGCCACCGAGGCCCGGCCAACAGTAGACCGGGTTCCCGGCGCCCTCGGCCTGCAGCCGCACCAGGCGCGAGACGTGTTCGGTGTCCGCACCGTCGACCTTGAGCGCCAGCTTCTCGATGGTCGGGGAGTCGAACAGCACCTGCAGCGGAAGCGAGCTGCGGAACTCCCTGTTGATCCGGTTGACGAGCCCGACCGCGATCAGCGAGTTGCCGCCGGACGCGAAGAAGTCGTCCTGGACCGAGACGGCCTCCCGCTTCATCGCCTTCTGCCAGATGGCGGCGATCCGCTCCTCGGTCCGGGTCCGCGGTGCGACGAAGGGCCGGTCCAGGAGGCCCGAGTCCAGACGGTCGGAGGTCTCCAGCGCCTTGACGTCGACCTTCCCGTTGGCGGTGAGCGGGAGGCCGTCCAGCACGACGACCTGGTTCGGCACCATGTAGTCGGGCAGGAAGTTGACCAGGTCCTCCCGGATCATCTCCGCCGGGCCCTTCATGTGGACGGTGTCCTCCTTCATCCCCTCGCTCAGCAGCTGCCCGCTGCTCACCCGGCCGCCCACGAAGAAGTAGGAAGGGCCGGCCTCCAGGCCGAGGGAGCTCAGGATTCCGGTGATCCGCTTGGCCGACGGCAGGTCGTTCCCGGACTTCGAGCTGTACCCCGAGGACATGAAGCCGAGGCCGAAATCGTTCATCTGCAGGTGCTGGAGCTTCCGGCCGAGGTCGATGTAGCTCCTCCAGTCCTGGCTGGTCCGGCTGATGACGGTGATACCGATGCTCGACCGCTCGTAGACCTGCTGGTTGATCGCGATGACGTGCTTCTTCAGGATCAGTTCGTCCGATATCCGCTCCAACCGGCCGTCCTCGTAGCGGTACTGGCCGGCCGGCAGATCGGCGACCGCTCCCGGGTGTGCCTGGACGTAGATCTCCAGCGAGTCGTCCGACTCCGGCTCCGCGTACGGAACGATCTCGAACGTGCCCAGGTAGTAGTCCTCCTCGGCGCACTCCAGGCCGTCCTTGACGGCCGGCGTGAAGTCCCGGGCCCTGATCCCCAGGCCGTAGCCGGGGAGGATCTCCTCGAACAGGCCGACCATGTGGCCGGTCTCCATCTCGAGGACCTCCCGGATGTTGTTCCGGTAGACCGGTTCGATCGCCCGCTTCTTCCCGATGAAGTGGAGCCCGATCCGGGTCGCCGCCGCAGGGGCCGTCTCACGGATCAGCACCAGCTGGTGGTGCACCGGGTGGTAGTAGTAGCAGCCCGGCCGCACCTCGCCCATACCGCTCAACTCGACGTACAGCTGGGTCGCGTACAGCGAACCGGGCGAGGCGTAGGCGTACTTCGGCAGCAGCCGCTCGCTGCTGAGGTACTGGCCGAAGTAGCGCAGCACCTCCCCGAGTTCGGCGAGGTCCAGGGCCTCCAGGGGGCGGGGGCCGGTGCCGGTGACCTGCCGCGCGAGCAGCCGCAGCACATCCTCCCGCCGGACCTCTCCACCCTCGAAGAACCGGTAGGTCTTGCGTGCGAACACCCGCCGCCGCTGCTCCTCGGTCGCCTCCCGCCCGGGGAGGTCGACCACCGCTCTGCCAGTGAGCTCCTCCGGCTCCCGGCAGCCCGGGTCCGACAGCTGCGCCCTGACCTGGAGCCTGCTCTCCTTCGACTGGTGGTGGGCTCCGTGGTTGCCCTGGTCCATCAGAGCCGCTTCCTTCGGGCTCAACTCGACGCAGGCGACGAGGTTCTGGAATCCGGTGCGGGGGTCGTCCCTGACGAGTACGGCCGCGTTCTTGACCCAGTCGTGGGTCTCGATCGCCAGCCTGATCTCGTCCAGCTCGACCCGGAAGCCGCGCAGCTTCACCTGGTTGTCCGCGCGGCCGGCGAACTGGACGGTCCCGTCCGGGTTCCAGTACGCCAGGTCACCGGTCCGGTAGAGCCTGGCGTGTCGGCCTTCGGTGCAGAACGGGTTGTCGACGAACCGGTCCGCGGTCAGATCGGGCCGGTGCAGGTACCCGCGCGCGACCTGGACCCCGCTGATGTACAGCTCGCCGATCTCGCCCACGGCCACCGGATCGTGGGAGCTGTCGAGGATGTGGTACCGGGTGTTGAACACCGGAGCGCCGATCGAGATCGCCTGCGGACCGTCCTCGACGGTGCGGCGGTCGACGGTGTGGGCGGAGGCGTTGATGGTGCACTCGGTCGGCCCGTACAGATTGACCAGGTCGCACTCCGGCAGCTCCTGGAGACACTGCAGTGCGAGCGTCCTGGAAAGCGCCTCACCGCCGCTGAAGATCCGGGTGAGCGAGGTGCAGGTGTGCAACTCCTCGGTGTCGAGCAGTGCTTGGAGCAGCGTCGGCACGCACTGCAGAGCGGTCACCTGGTGCCGCGTGATGATCTTGATCAACTGCTCCGGATCCCGGTACACCCCGGGACCGCCCACCACGACCGTGGCGCCGCAGGCGGGGGCCAGGATCTCCCACTGGGCCGCGTCGAAGCTCATCGGGGTCTTCTGCAGCACCACGGTGCTCCGGTCGAGACCGTAGGCGGTCCTGAGCCAGTGCATCTGGTTGACGATGCTCCGGTGCTCGACCATCACGCCCTTCGGCTTTCCGGTGCTGCCGGAGGTGTAGATGACGTACGCCAGGTCGGCGGGGCTCGGGCCGGCCCACTCTCCTTGGGCCTGCAGCTCCGCTGTGATGCGTGGTCGTCCCCCGATCCGCAAGACGGTCCGGGCGAACTCCGCGACGTCATCCGGTGTGACGATCCTCGTTCCCGGCGGCGCCAGTTCCTCCAGACGCACCCTGAGCCGCTCCTGGGAGAAGACGACCTTGGTGCGGGCATCCTCGATCATGTAGCGCAGCCGCTCCTCCGGATACTCCGGCGACAGCGGCAGATAGGCACCGCCGGAGCCCAGAATCCCCCAGGCACCCACCATGAGTTCGAGTGACGGCTCGACGAACATGCCGACGCAGTCGTCCACGGCCACGCCCAGATGGCGCAGGTACGCGGCCAACTCCTCACTTTGAACGACCAGTTCGCCATAGGTGAGGCTCTCGTCCCGGTAGACCGCGGCAGTGCTGTCGGGGTGCTCCTGCGCCTGCTCCCGGAGCAGGTCGGGGAGCGACCTGTCGCGGGGAAACTCGTGTTCCGTGTCATTGGACTTCCGGGTGACCAGATTCTTCATTCTCGGCCCAATCGAGCGCACGTGTCCGAGCGCCGGTGTCGTTGTCGTCAGAAGGCGGTGCCGACTGTGGGGCACGCACGCGACGGGAGTTCTCACCGTTCGCCGCTCAGGCTATGGAGTGCCTGCGCAGGCGGGTTAGGACCTCCGGTACTCGGTTGCCGGGACGGTCCGCAGCAGGTCGGTACCGCGGGTACCGGGCGGGACGGGGCGATCCGGTCGCCACCCCTGGAGCCCGGATCCGTCCGGCCGCAGCGTCCGCCGGGGGGCGGGTGGTTGTCGTGCCGGCACCTGCGCACAGGATGTGCGGCGAGTGAACCTGTTCTCCCCCAGGGCCGTAAAGCGGGGCGGACCGACTGCCGGTCAGGCCGGTCAAGGCCGCCGGATGCTCTCCACGCCCGGCCTGGTGCGAAGGTGCCGGTGGCCGACCAGAGGAGCGGGAACGCGATGACCACAGGTCTGGCACACGGAAGCCGTCGGCCATTCGTCGGCGGCGTCGACACCACGCCGGGCATTCCTGTGCTCGACGTACTCGGCTCCCCGCTGCGCAGCGACCTGCGGGCCACGGGTGGGCTCCCCGCCCGCGGACCGGTCGAGCGGCCGTACCGGTCGCAGCCGCCCGAAGGTCCTCAGGGATGCGGCGGGTCACCCCTGGGGTGTCGTCGGTGTCACCGACGAGGTCATCGGAGTACGAGGGACGGTGGAACGGAATGACGGACTACAGGAAGCCGGCGGGGACGGCGGGACTGCAGGCGCTGGTCGTGGACCGGTGGCCGCTGTCGAGATGGGCGATCTCCGAACTGCTGCGGGGTGCCGGGCTGTTCGAGTCGGTGGCCGTCGCCGCCAGCACGGAGGGTGCCTGGCGGATGTGCCAGAGCCGCCGGCCTGACCTGGTGGTGACCGACTGCGATCTCCAGGCCTCGGGTGACGGGCTCCAGCTCGGACGGCGGTTGACGAGCCTGCCCTCCTCGCCTCAGGTAATGGTCTACGCCGAGCGCGACGCCGCCGACGTGATCATCGAGTGCCTCAAGGGCTCGGCCCACAGCTTCGTCCACCGCTCCGTCGAAACCCCGGTGCTGGTCGATGCCGTGGAGCGCCTGCTGGCCGGGCGCCCGGTCTGGCTCACCGGCCAGGAACAGCCGTCCGCCTCCCGGAAATGGCCGACGGCCGGTACCCGGACGGACGGCATGACCGTCCGCGAGCAGGAGGTACTCGGCCTCCTGCTCCGGCGCTACTCCAATGACGAGATCGCCCGTGAACTCCACCTGGCCAGGCAGACGGTGAAGAACTACGTCAGCACCGTGCTCCAGAAGCTGGACGTCTCCTCCCGTCGGGAGCTCTACGGCCGGGTGTGGCTCCCCACCGCCCAGGCCTTGGCGCCCGCAGGGTGAGCCCGCGGCGTCCTGGGCCTGACAAGTGACGTCAGGGCGAGCTCGGTCATCGCTGTCCTTCGACGGATGCTGGTCCGCCCCCGGCCGGCCGGGGAGCGATGCGTCCCGTCCCCCGCGACCAGCGGCCGCAGGGGGCGGGTCGCGCCTCGCACCGGGACCGGCTCAGCCGCCGAACCTGATCGACTCGATCTTCTTGTCGAACCCGATCGTGCCGAGGTCGGCGATGCTGCCGGTCACCACGGTCGAGGTGCCGGTGCAGTCGTGTCCGGTCCAGATCTTGACCGGGCCGCCGCTGAGGTCCAACGAGGAGGCCGAGTCGGGGATCGCGACGTTCTTGCAGCCGGGGCCGGTGAGGTTCTCCGAACCCTTGGGCTCGGTGAAGTTGGTGCCGGTGTCCAGCGTGACGACGCCGTTTCCGAGGCTGACCGGGGCGGCGGCCGACGACGCGGCGGCAGCGGCACTGGGCGTTGCGCTTGCGCCGCCGCTGCGGTCCGCGCCCGTGTCCGCCGAAGCCGCGCTCGACGGGGCAGCGCTGCCGCCGCCCGCCGGGGGGACCTTCGCGCCGTGCGGGGAGACCGCGAACCAGGTGCCGCCCACGCCCTCGCCGTTGGTCTGCCCCGGCGTGGTGTCCTTGCTGAAGCGGTAGACCGGCCAACCGCCGACGGTGACCTGGTGACTGCCGTCGGAGCGGGTCACCACGCCGATCTCGGAGGCCGGTACGCCGTCGACGAAGATCCGCGAGCCGGACTGGACCAGCACCGGCGGCCAGGTCGTCGCGCAGGCGCCGTCGCAGGAGGACTTCGACGGCTTCGCCGAGTCCTTGTCGAACCGGTAGAGCGTGAAGCCGGCGCCGTCGTGCACGATCGGGGTCAGACCGCCGGCCGAGCCGGCCGTCAGTTGCACCCACTTCATCGCGTCCGGGGAGTTGCGCGGACCGGTGTAGAGGTCACCGGTGTTCGGCGGCGCGTTGTTCTGCGCCGCGGTGCCGTTCCGGTAGTCGAGGCCGGTGTTGGCGTCGGCGCCCTGCGCGGACTCTCCGGCCTTTCCGCCTTCCGGCGTGACGCCGAACCAGGTCCCGCCCACGCCCTGGCCGTTGGTCTGGCCCGGCACGGTGTCCTTGCCGTACCGGTAGAGCGGCCAGCCGCCGAGCGTGACCTGCCAGGTCCCGTCGTCGCGCTTGACCACGCCGACGTCGGACTTCGACACGCCGTCCAGGAAGATCCGCGAGCCGGGCTGGACCAGCACCGGCGGCCAGGCTGCGGCGCAGGCGCCGTTGCAGGCCGACTTCGAGGGCTTCGCCGAGTCCTTGTCGAACCGGTAGAGCGTGAAACCCGCGCCGTTGCGGACCACCGGGTTGAGTGCCCCGGCCGCACCGGCGCTGAGCTGGACCCACTTCGTCGCTGCCGGGCTGCCGGCCGGACCGGTGGCGAAGTCGCCGGTGTCGGCGGGGGCGTTGTGCTCCTTTGCCGTGCCGGGCAGGTAGTCGAAGGGTGCAGCGGCCGTCGTGGCGTCGCCTGCGCTCGGCTTCGTCACCGTCCCGTCCGACGAACAGCCCGTCAGAGTGGCCAGGCCGGCCGCCAGTACGGCCGCGATTACCACCACGCGGGTTCGAGTCATATGCCATTCCCCAGTTCAGCGGGCCGCGTGCTGTCCGCGGCCGTTCGAGCTCAGATACGGGCGGTAGTGACGGAGTTCTCAATCGGATCCCGAATTGCCAGCGTGATGTGAATCACGGGCATCGGTGGTGAACCGCGGAGCCACGCCGTTCGTAAAGCCCGGCACCCGGCAGGTCCCGAGGCGGGCCGACGCGAAGGACAGCACGAGCAGCACCAGGTGGGGTTTCTCGTTCGACGACGGTCATTCAGGCGTAGGGCTGTGGAGTGGTGACGGTGAATCAGCAGGCCGTGCCGTGTGGTCGAGCCCGTACGAGGCAGTCGTGCGCGGACATCCGCGGGCACCGGCGACGGCGGAGGGGCCAGGCCCGACTGGACCGGGCCCTCCTTCGGGCGGGCGTCGCTAGACGGGGATCGACAGCAGCTGCCGCCCGTCCGCCGTCCGCACCTCGAAGTGGTCGAGCCGCCCACGGGACCACGAGGTGCCGCCGTGCACCACCAGGGCATCCGGGTGGCCGGGCACGCCGTAGCCGGCGGGCGGCACGGACCAGTTGGTCACCGTCTCCCGCTGGCCGCCCTTCGACACCGCGACCAGCGAGCAGGTGAGGGGGCCGCCGACCCCGCTCAGCTGGAGCGCGACATGGGTTCCCCACACCTTGTCCTCCAGCCCCACCGAACCGTAGACCCGAGTGGTGGGGTCGGCGGCCCGGTGCTGCTCGCCGGTCATCATCAGCATCACGGCGGGGCTCGGGGCGGGACTCACGGCGGGCGAGGCCTCCATGTGTCCGGAGCCCGCGCGCAGCGCGACGAACGGCAGCGCGACGACCAACGCGGCAGCGGCGGTGAGCACCGCCGCGAGACGCCAGCTGCGGCGGTGCCGCTCGCGGGCGAGGTCGGCCAACAGCCCGGTGAGCACGTCCTCGTCGGGGACGGCGGACGGTGCCCCGGCCGGATCCGGCGCGCCGCCGCGGCCCTCCTCGGCCTCGGCCTCCTCCAACGGCTGCCCGACCAGCGGGAGCAGCAGGTCCCGGACCTTCTGGAAGGCATCGGTCTCGCCCAGGCAGTAGTCGCAGGTCAGCAGGTGCTCCTCAAAGCGGTCCGCCTCCGCAGCGTCCAATCCGCCGAGCACATAGGCACCGAGTTCGGCACAGGCGGCACTCCGGTTCACGCCGACTCCTGTTCTTCGAGGGCGAGCGCGAGGCGGTGGAGCCCGTAGAAGACGCGGGACTTCACCGCCTGCGGTGGCAGGCCGAGCAGCTCGGCGGCCTGGTGGACGGTTCGGCCCTTGAGGAACGACTCGGTGATCGCCTCCCGGTGCTCCGCCGGGAGCGCGGCCAGGGCCTCGGCGATGGCCGGCCGCCGCGGCGTTCGGGCGGCGGGCACGGTCGGCCCGGCGGCGGGCTCCCGAGGGAGCGACACCAGCGCCACGAGGCCGGCCTCGGATGGTTCCGGCCGCGTGAGCGGGACCGGGTGCGGCCTCCGGCGCAGCAGAGACCTCCGCTGATTGGCGTTGACCGGGGCCGCCAGTCGGCTGACCTCCGCGGTCAGCCGCTCGCCGACCTCGCGTCCCTGCGCCACCGCGGGCTGGCGAACGACCGCCAGCAGCGCGAGGCGCAGCAGTTCCGCCGCCCGCGCCCGGTCGCCGTCGGCTACGGCAAGGGCATGCGGGTACACGGCGCCGGCGTGTCGGGCGTACAGCGCCTGCGCCAGGTGGCGCTCGTCCGGGCGGTTCGTCAATCTGGCCGTCCTCGTCCTCGCGGGCCCCGGCCGACGTCGCTAGCAACCGGGCACTGATGCATTACGAACGAGGACTGCGGCCGGTTCAGCGCTGCCCGGAATCCGCTGCTCGGCGCGACAGCTGCGACGACCGGAGGTGAACCCACGTCCGGGCCGACCCGTAAGGCATCACGCGCAGGAGGTCCCTGCCGAAGCAGACCAGCAAAGGCCGCCCATGATCACCTGTTCCGTCCCCCGCGATCCGGACACCCCTGATCCGGGGCTCTTCGGGCCGTCTTCGGTGACCTGGCACCTCCACGCGGACCCCGCGATGTGGATCGGCGGTATCAGCGCGCTCCATCTGCAGGCGCTGCACCCGGTCGCGGCGCTCGGCATCGTGCAGAACTCCTCCTTCGAGGACGATCCCTTCGGCCGGCTCAGGGGCACCGGCTCCTTCATCGTCGCGACGACCTGGGGCACCAGGGAACAGGCGGAGCGAGCAGGTGCCCGGGTCCGGGTCGTGCACGAGCGGCTGCGCATCCGCGACCCCGAGACCGGTGCGGTCCACCGGGTCGACGCCCCCGACCTGCTGCTCTGGGTGCACTGCGCGCTGGTCAGGTCCAACCTGCATGCGGTTCTGCGGGGCGGTCTGGACCTCTCGGCCCGGCAGGCGGATCGCTATGTCCGCGAGCAGCGACAGGTCGCGGTCCTGGTGGGCCTGGCACCCGGCGACGCCCCGGGGTCGGTGGCAGACCTGGAGGACTACCTTTGCGGTATGCGGCCCCTGCTGGCCGCCACCGCCGCGGCGATGGCGATCCACCGCTTCGTCGCGCGGCCGCCGCTCCACGGACTGCACCGGTCACTGCGCCCGGCCTGGACCGTGGCCTCGCGTCTGGGGTACTCGCTGATGCCGCCTTGGGCCCGCGAGCGCTACGGGCAGCCCGGCATACCGGCGCCGGTGGCGACCACGGCCCTGCGTGCCGCCCGGTCCGCGGCTTTTCTGATCCCCCGTGCGAAACGCCTCGATTTCCCCGTGCCCGTGCTGAGCCAGGCCGTCGCACGGCTGGGAAAGTCGAGCATCCCCTCCGGCCAGCGGCTGAGTGAACGGACCCGGCAGCCCTGAACCGGTCATGGTCCGCCTGGGCTGTCCCCGCAACCCGTGCGGGCATCTCCGCTTGCCTCCAGGCCCTACGACGGGACGCCCCGCCGGGTTGCCTCGCGGGCGACGTCGACCCGCGATCGTACCGTCAACTTCCCCAGGATGTGCGAGACATGGGTCTGCACGGTACGCGGCGAGAGCAGCAGCTCGGCGGCGATCTCCGGGTTCGACAGGCCCGCGGCGATCCGTTCGGCCACCCGGAGCTCGGTGGGAGTCAGGCTCTCCCAGCCCGAGGTCGCGCGCGCCCTCGGGCCACGGGCACCCCGGCGCACCCCGCAGGCGCGCAGCCGGGTCTCCGCCCGCCGGATGTCCCAACGCGCCCCCAGCCGGGTGTAGACCTCCACCGCCTCGTCCAGCCGGCGCTTCGCCTGTGCCGACTCGCCTTGCCTGGCCAGCAGTTCGGCCGCGTCCTCCAACGCCGTCCCGTGGCGCAGCGGACGGCCGTGCGCGGCATAGTACGCGGCGGCCGCCAGCGCCGGGGCCGGGTCGGCCGCGAGCAGGCCGCGACCGTAGGCGGCGACGTGCCGCCAGCGGTCGGACAGGTGCTCCTCGGCGAAGGGCGGCCGGAGCCCGGCCGCCTCCTCGGCCATCGCACGGTCGCCCAGGACGAGGGCCAACCGCACCATCACCGGTATCCACTCGGGGCCCTCGGTGACCTGGACCGCGGCGTCGGGATCGAGTACCGGTCGCAGGGTGGCCAGTGCCTCCTCCGGCCGTCCGGCCTGTTCGGCCGCGACCGCACGCGCCATGAGGAGCCAGTCGGCCACGCTGATCCCGGTCACCCCGTCGAGCGGTTGGTCGCGCATCGCCCTCAGGTGGACCTCGCAGCGGGCCCGGTCGTCCCGGTGAGCCGCCACCAGACCCGCCAGGCCGTGCCAGGAGCCCGCCACGACCCGGTAGGTGGGCTCTGCCAGGTACTCGACCTCCGCGAGGGCGTCATCCCACTCGCCCGCGACGAAGTGGTGGTCCGCGATGGCGATGGAGGAGCCCACGTGCGGGACGGGCATCCGCTCACGCGCCGCCTGGAGCCGGCCGATCTCCGCCTCCGCCTCGCCGGACCGGCCGAGGGACGACAGGACTTTGAGCCGCTGGGTCCTGAGGATCGCCTCGACCCGGACCAGCGCGCCGCCGGTGCAGTGCTCCAGGCCGCGGTCGGTCAGCACCAGAGCCTGGGCGTCATCGCCTCGGAACCGGCTCATTTCGACCAGTGTCCGGGTGGCGAACGCGATGGCGAAGTCGTCTCCGCTGCGCTCGCCGAGGGCGACTCCCGCTTCCGCGGCCGACGCCGCTTCGTCGGTATGCCCGGCCGCGTTCAGGTAGAGGGCGCTCTCCGCGTACAGCCGGGCCGCGCACCGCTCACCGAGTCCTTCGAGCTCCACCGCGACGCGCAGCACCTCCACCGACTCGCGGATCCCGTCGCTCAGCGAGCGCGTCCGGCTGATGGTCTCGGCGAGCAGCCAGGACGCCTCGGCGGCGGCTTCGGGTCCGGTGGACGGCCTGCTGGCGATGGCGCGGGCCATGGTCTCGGCCTCCGCGGCCCGCCCCGACCTCATCAGGGCCTCGACCAGCCTCAGCCGCAGGAACACCGCCGACTCGGTCGGCCCCGGACCGCGGAGTACCTGTTCCAGCAGCTGCGCCGCGGCCTGCGGGGAACGGTCGACCAGTGCCGCCGCGTTGTCGCGGACCCAGCCGCACGCCCAGGCGTCGGTTTCGAGCCCGTCGGCCTGCAGGAGGTGGGTGGCCACCGCGTCGAATTCCTCATCCGCCCGGGCCAGCGTCCGCGCGACCTGTCGGTGCATGGCGCCGCGCAGCGCGACGGGAATGGCCTCGGTGAAGACCTGCCAGATGAGGTGGTGCCGGAACGCCAGCCGGTCGTCGGCCGGTACCAGGATCTCCGCTGCCAACGCCTCGTCGATCAGCGGCAGCAGGTCGGTCGGCGAGCGGTCCAGGAGGGCGGAGAGATCGCCCGGCCGGAACTCCACACCCAGTACGGCTGCTGCCCGGAGCACCTCGCGCAGTCCGGGGGAGAGCCGCTGCATCCGATCGGTGAACGCCGCGGTCAGTGCGGGTACTTGGTGCCCGGGCAGGATCTCCAGTCCGTCGGAGCCGACCGTCAGGGCGTCCTGGCGGCGCAGCAGCGCCAGCAACTCGGTGGCGTAGAGCGGGTTTCCGCCAGTGCGTACCAGCTCCCGGCGGAGGGACGGCCCGGCAGAGGAGGCCAGCAGTTCGGCCGCGAGTTCGACCAGCTCCTCCTCGTCCAGCGGGCGTACGGGGAGGACCAGACCGTCGCAGCGCTCCAGCGCCCCGAGCAGCGGGTCGATCACCGCCTGGCCCGCTCCGGACCGGGCGGCGGCAGCCACCACGAGCGGCAACTGCTCGGCCTGGCAGGCCAGGCGGCCCCAGAGGGACGCCGATGCCTCGTCGGACCAGTGCAGGTCGTCAAGCACCAGGAGGACCGGCCCGAGGGTGCACCACCGTTCAACGATCTGGAACAGCCGTTCCGCGGCCGCCGGTACGGGATCCGCCGCTCCCCGCCCGGTGGCCATCAGCAACGCCATGACGGCGGCCCGGTCCCGGTCGAGCGACGGCCGGGCGGCCGCGGCCCGGTCGGGAGTGCCGAGGAGATCGAGGAAGGGCCACAGCGGAAACGACCGCTCCCATTCGCTGGCTTCGCCCCGGAGCACGGAGAAACCGCGTGCTCGGGCCTTTGCGGCGCAGTGGGCCAGGAGGGCCGACTTGCCGATCCCGGCCTCACCCAGCAACAGCACCCCTCGGCCGGTGCCCTCGGCAGCCGCCGAGAGCACTTCCTCGAGTCTGCGGGTCTCCGCCTCGCGGCCGATCAGGTGGGCGCTGCCATGCTTCATGATCCAAAAAATACCGGTACGAGAGGGCTCCCCGTCCCCTCGGTGCCGACGGGGGCCGGCTCAGGGCGCCAGGCCGTACTCCTCCAGCGCCAGGCGCAACGCGCGGATCGCGTAGAAGCAGCGGGACTTGACGGTCCCCGGGGGTACTCCCAGCAGCTCAGCGGCCTCGGGGACCGAACGGTGGCTGAAGTGGATCTCGGTGAGCACGGCACGGTGTGCGGGACTCAGCGAGGCCATCGCCTCCCGGACCGACCAGCTGGTGAGCAGCCGGTCGATCTCGTTCCCCAGTGCCTCCTCCCCGGCGACAGCCGCGAGGTCCGGCGTGCCGACCTCGGCCGGGCGGCTGCCGCGGGCCCGGAGGTGGTCGATGAGCAGGTTCCGCGCCACCCGGTACAGCCAGGGCAGCGGTGTCGCCTGACCACCTGTGAGGATCTCCGGATGGTGCAACGCACGGACGAACGTCTCCTGGGTCAGGTCCTCCGCCAGCTGCCGATCACCGAAGGTGCGCTTGGCGAGGTAGGCGTGCACAGCTCGGTGGTGCGCCGTCAGGAGCTGGTCGAAGTCGGCGTCTGACATCCGGGTGTGGCTCATGGTGGATCGATCCTCTGGTCGGGTGCTCGGGACGACCCTGACCGAGGTCGATGCGCGAAACATCCGCCAACTGGCGCTGGTTCCCGGAAACCCCTTCCACCGGCCTGTCTGTGCCGGGCGCAGAGGACGGAACGACCCGGTCGCCGCCCCTCACCATGGGGTTCTGCGGGCGGAGGCGGTTTGAGTGCTGCCCCGTACGACCACTCGGCCGGCTACCCGCCCGGACGATCCGTCCGACGGTCGCCCCCCTGCAGCGCGCCGACACTCAGCGGGAGAAGGACGGCTCGCCACCACCGGTCGGCTGGTCGAGGTGAGCACCGGGGCCGGTGCGGTCTCGGGCCGCCGGTGACCGCGCGCCGAGGGACGGAATACGGTAGCGCCGCCTCGTTCACAGGTCCCGGGCCCGCTCCGACGCGACCACCGCCAGTTCGACCCGGGACGACTTGCCGAGTTTGGCCAGGATCCGCGAGACGTGGGTCTGCACCGTCCGGCGGGACAAGTACATCCGGTCGCCGATCTGCGGGTTGGAGCACCCTTCGGCAATCAGCGCGATCACCGTCCGCTCGGTTGCGGTGAGCGACTCCCAACCCGTCCCCGGAGTGCTCGCGGACCGTCCGCCCGCCAGCCTCACGCCCTCGGTCCGGAGCCGCTCCTCGGCCCGGCGTGCGGGCCAGTCCGCCCCCAGTGCGCCGTAGACCTCCACCGCTCGGACGAGTTCCTCGCGGGCCTGCTTGCGCAGGCCGGTGCGCACCGACAGCAGCGCGGCGCTCTCATGGGCGATGCCCGCGTACAGCGGACGGTCCGCCTCCCGGAACAGCTCCGCCGCCTCGGCCGCCGAGGTCGGATCGCCCCCCGCCAGCCCGGAGCACAGCACGGCCACGGCCCTTCTGCTCGCGGTGGGCTGCGCGTCCGCGTCCTCCCGGGCGGAGGCGGCCAGCGAGTGGAGCCGGTCGCTCCGTCCGAGCGAGTGGGCCAGCCGCGCGGTGTCCGGGACGACGAAGTCGGCGACCGAGAACCTGCCCTGCTGGTCCGGCCGCCGATGGAACGACTCCAGCAGCAGGAACGCCCGCTCGGCAGCCCCCTCGGCCTCGCACAGCACGGCGTGCGCCCAGCGGTGGCAGTATCCGGTGACCGTCCCTCCGCGCAGGTCCGGTTCGTGGTCGCGGACGAAGTCGGTGTACTCGTCACGTCGACCCCGATGCACCTGAACGAGCGCGGCCGCCGCCCGCAGGTCGGGCCCGACCCCGTGGAAGTCGGGGACCTCCAGCCCGGTCTGCGCCTCGGTGAGCGCGGCCTCCCAATCTCCGCGAAGGAACTCCAACTGCGCGAGCGCGAGGTGGTACCAGGTCAAGAACGTGCCGCTCTCGTTGGTCCTCGCTCCGGCGCGGAAGGCCGTACGCGCCTCGGCCAACCGGTCGGTGCCGACCAGGCAGTAGCCGCGGATCAGGTGCGGGGCCATCTGCACGTCGGACCCCGGCTCCCCGCCCCCCACGGCGGCGAGCGCTTCATCGGCCAGGGCCAGCGCCTCCTCGGCGCGTCGGCCGACCAGCAGCACGGACGCGCGCAGGCACAGGCCGTAGGCCGTGGCATCGGCGTCGCCGCTCTCCCGTCCGATCGCGACCGCCCGGGATGCCCTCCGCTCGGCAGCGTCGTACTCGGCCCGGAGATAGCGGCACTGCGCGGCGAGCCCGTGGAAGCGCGCCGACTGGCCGGGTGTCAGGACGTCCGCGCGCTCCGCCGTACGGACGGTCTCCTCGCACTCCGTCAGCCTCCCCTGCCGGAAGTACGCCTGGGCCAGCCACCACCGGACCGTCCCCCGCCACCGCGAAGGCAGGACGGCAGAGGTCAGCAGCGACCGTGCCGCCTCCTCCGCCTCGGCGAACCGGCCCGCCCACAGCAGGGCCCGGACCAGGTCGACCTCCAGGTCACGCTCGGCCGTCTCCCCGGCGCCCCGCCGCAGCAGGTCGATGGCGAGCCCGGGCGCACGGGCAAGCAGCCGGTCGAGCTCGGCCCGCAGCCACGACAGGTCCTGCTCACCCAGCCGGGGGGCCATCAGCAGGTGCTCTGCCACCCGTTCCGCCGGCGCGTTGGCCTCGGCCAGTGAGCGCCCGATTCGCTGGTGGAGCGCCGCGCGGACGGCGGGTGGGTGGCTTTCCTCGACGGCACGGCGGACGAGTTCGTGACGGAACGCCAGCCCGGTGCCGTGCTCCTCCAGGACTCCGGCCGTGAGGGCCTCGGCCACCGGCTCCACCAGTTCGAACGCGGAGCGCTGCGCCACCACCGTCATCTCCCCCGCTGTGAAACCGTTGCCCAGCAGCGCGAGCGTGCCTACCAGCTCGCGGGTCGGGCCGCCCAGGGAGCCGATCCGGCGCAGAATCGCCGCCCTGAGCGAGGTGGGAACAGCCGGCCGGTCGCCGACCAGTTCCGCCACCGGGCCACACACTCTGATCTGCCCCGCGTCCAGCAGCCCCGAGACCAACTCCCGCGCGTACAGCGGATTCCCGGCGGCACCGGCGACGTGCTCGAGCAGCCGCCCGTCCGGCCGACCACCGGATTGCGCGGCCACGAGCCGGGCCACGTCGGGCTCGGCCAACGGGCCCAGGTCGACCACCGGCGCCCCGCGGTCCGTGAGTGCCGCCAGCAGTCGACCGGAGCCGCTGTCCTCCCCACAGGAGCGGCTGGTCAGCACGACGAGCAACGGCAGCTGCTCCAGCGAGCGGGTCAGGCGGTGGACGACCGCCAGACTCGCCGGGTCGGCCCAGTGCAGATCGTCCAGCAGCAGGGCCACCGGGCCCGCCGAACACCAGGCGTCGAACAGCGCCTGCAGAGCCTCGGCCACCAACGGCTCCCGACCGGCGGCCCCGGCAGATGCGTCCCCGCGGACCAGCACGCGGATCCGGACCACCTCCGGGCGCTCGGCCGCGCCCAGGCAGTCGACCACGGCAGCGAACGGCAGCCGCTCGTCGATCCCGTTGGCGGCACCTCGAAGTACGGTCATCCCGGCCTCGCGGCAGAGAGTCTCCGCCAGGTCCAGCAGCGTGGTCTTCCCGATCCCCGGCTCACCGCGGAACACCACCACCCGCCCGCGCCCGCCGGACACCTCCCGGACGAGCCCGTCGAGCCGTTCCCGTTCGCCCGCCCGCCCGAACACCCGCTTCCCCTCCCCGCCGATACCGCCGCTGACCAGCGGCGACGGGCCCGGCCACGATATCGGAGGACAACGCCGATCGACTTGGCGGCTGCCTGGCTGACCGACCCCCTGTGGGACCGATCCCCAGGACTGGCACGCCGTGCACCAGAAGGCGACGGGTGTGGATCGCGGCCGCGCCTCCGGCACCCGCTCGACCCGTCAGGGCCGGATGTTGTGGTTGACGTGGAAGAAGTTGTCCGGATCGTATGCGCGTTTGATCTCGGTCAGGCGGGTGTAGTTGTCGCGGTAGTCGTCCGTGACCCGTTCCTGGTCGTCGTCGGCCACGAAGTTGACATAGCCGCCCGCCGAGGAGTGTGGGGCGATCGCCCGGTAGTAGTCCTTCACCCAGGCCGTGTTGACCGCGTTCTCGGCCGGGTCCGGCCACATCCCGGCGATCACGGTCGCGAACGTGGCGTCGCGGTAGGAGAACGCGGTCTCCTCCGGGGCGATCCGGTGGCACGCGCCGTTGATCGGGTAGATGTGGCAGGCGCTGACCGACGGCACCTTCGGCCCGTGCGCGGCGTGGGCGGCGATCGCCTCGTCGGTCAGCCGGGCGGCGAAGGCCGACTTCCAGTAGTGCTGCAGGCCAGGCGGCAGCAGCTGGTCGAACATGGTCTGCAGCACCGGGTACGGCAGCGGTCCGACGGACTCGAAGGCCACCGGGGCGGCCTCCCGGAACGGCTGGACGGCCCGCTCGCCCTCCGCCATCGGTCCGCACCAGCAGACCACCACCGCGATCAAGGGGTCGCCGTGCCGTCCCTCCGGGATGAACGGCAGCGGCGGCGCGTTGTGGAAGGCGGGGAAGGCACCCAGCTGCTCCGGTGCGACGGCGATGTACTCGCGGTAGTGCTGCAGCACGGATTCCGTGTGCTCCAGCTCGAAGAACATCAGTCCGCCGAGCACCTCCGAGACCGGGCTGAGCCGGAACTCGAAGGAGGTGACCACGCCGAAGTTCCCGCTGCCGCCGCGGAGCGCCCAGAACAGGTCGGGGTGCTCGTGCCCGGTCACCATCAGGAACCGGCCGTCCGCCGTCACCACGTCCGCGGAGAGCAGGTTGTCGCAGGTCAGTCCCAGGTGGCGGGCCAGGTGGCCGAAGCCGCCGCCGAGGGTGAGCCCGCCCACGCCGGTGGTCGAGACGACCCCGCCGGTCACCCCGAGTCCGAAGGCGTGCGTCGCCGCGTCCAGATCGGCCAGTGTCGCGCCGCCTTCGACCCGTGCCGTCCGCCGTACCGGGTCCACCCGCGCCCCACGCATCGCCGACAGATCGGCCACCACGGCGTCGTCCCACGTCCCGTAGCCCGGCACGCTGTGGCCGCCACCGCGGATCGCCAGGTCGAACCCGTTCTCCCGGGCGAAGGCGACGGCGGCGAGCACGTCCCCGGCGTTCGCGCAGCGCACGACCGCCATCGGCTTCCTGTCGATCATGGCGTTGTAGACGCGGCGTGCCTCGTCGTACCTGGCGTCCCCCGGGGTGATCACCGAACCGTGCACCCGGCTCGTCAACTCTTTAACCGACTGCTTGCCCATGACGCTCTCTCCAGCCCTACGGAAGCCGTACGGAAGCCGTACGGAACCCGGCCGGCCGGATCACGCCACGGCCGACGGTCGGGTCGGCCCTCCTCCACGCTACGCCCGGCCCCGTGGCACTGCTCGCGGCCAGGACGCGGCCGCATCCGGGGCAGGCGTCCGGGTCGCCGGGTCTCGCGACCCGGCATCATCGCCCGGTGGCCCGTCACGTCGAGGCGGGTGGGGCGCCGCCGTTCCGAGGGCGGCGCCCCACCGCTCACCGGAAGTCGGTACTTCAGGCTGCGGTTTGCCGTTGCCCCCGGTCGAACAACGATCGCCAACTCCGCAGCGACGTACCGGTATCGCGTGGATGTCGCGCCATCGGGCAACCGCTGCTCTGCTCCGGGTTCGGCCCCCCTCGAGAGACAGGTCCTGGTGCCGTGCCGGTGCGGCGGGTCAAGTCACCGTGTTGAGCAGGACGTGGGGGGACGGAGGGCCTGTCATGCGCTTCGGGTTGCTGGGACCGCTGGAGGTCGTCACAGTATCGAGGCCATCGCGGAGCGCTGCGCGCACCTTCCGCTGGCGCTGTCGGTGGCTGCGGCGCGCGCGGCGTCGATGACCGCGGTCCCGCTGTCGGTGCTCGCCGACCAACTGGACGGCGGGGCGCTCGACATGCTCAGCGCCGGGGACGAGGTGAGCAGCGTCCGCAATGTCCTGTCGTGGTCGTACCTGAGGCTTCCGGAACCCGCCGCGCGCGTCTTCCGCTTCCTGGGCCTGCACCCCGGCCCGGAGATCACGGCGGCCGCCGCGGCGGCCCTGGCCGACCTCCCGTTGTCCGAAGTGGTGCCGCTCGTCGGCGAGTTGGCCGCGACGAACCTGGTGGCCGAGCGGGCCCCGGGGCGGTTCTCGATGCACGGCCTGCTGCAGGCCTTCGCGGCCGAGCTGCTGGCCGACGAGACCGACGAGCCGGTGCGAGCCGCCGCTGAGCACCGGCTCTACGACTACTACCTGCGTTGGGCGATCGCGGCGGACCGCAGCTACGTCGCGTTCCGCGCGGTCGACGCCGCGGGGCGCATCGGCGAGGTCCACCGCACCCTGGCCACCTGCGCATGAGGGCCGGGCGACCACCGACCGGTCGCACGACACTCGCGCGACCGGCCGGCCGTGGCCGCAACGGGCCGACCCACCTGCCTCACCTGCCCGGGGAATCTTCCGCGCACGCACGGTCCCGCGCCGCTCCCGCCTCGCAGGTCGCGCGGGACCGTGAAAGCCTGAAGTGAGTCAGGCAGGTGGACCCACACGCCTCGGCGCGAGGCGGGCGGCCGTCCACCGATCGTCCGTGTGCCACAACCGGGTTGCCCAAATGCCGTACCAAGCCCTGTACGCACTGGCCCTGGGCGTCGTGGTCTTCTGCGTCACGAACATCGACACCTGGGGACTGCTGGTCGCACTGTCCCTGGCCGACCGGCAGGTGCGCACCGGCCTGCTGACGGCGGCACTCCTCCTGGCCCTGGTCGTGACACTCGGCCTCGGGGCACTGGGCGGCCTGGCGGGCCGGCTGCTGACGCCCTCGGACCTGCGGCTACTCGGTGTCGTTCCAGTGGCGCTGGGCTTTCACGGCCTGCTCGGGAGAAGCGGTGCCGCCACACCTGGCGCGGTGCCGGCGAGCTGTCGTGATCTCGGGTGGTACTTCCTGCTGGTGCTGGCCACCGGCGCCGACAACGTGAGTGTGTTCGCCGTGGCGTTCGCACGGTTGACTCCCGGCGAGGCGGTACTGCTGGCTGCAGTGCAACTCGCCCTGGCACCGGCACTGGTCACGGTCGCGACCGGTGTCCGCGCCTGCTGCGGCCGCGGTCGGCTGGTGCGGAGGTGCCGGCCGTGGCTGTCGTCGGCGGTGCTCGTCCTCGTGGGAGCGACGGTCCTGGCGGCGGGCTGAGGCGCGGGGTGCGGACTGCGGACTGCGGTGCGCGGGGTACGGGCTGCGGGTCGGAGCGTCAGACCAGGACCACGACGGCGATCAGCGCGAGGAGGGTGACCACCGTGGCCGCGGTGACCACCGCGGATCGCGCCGGGGCGTAGACACCGGCCTCCAGCTGCTCCCCGACCGACCGGTAGCGGGCCGTGCCGTACCCGCTCACCAGCAGGCCGGCGAAGATCAGGATCACTCCGGAGACCACGGCGTGCAGCCCCCGGTGCGGGGCGAACTTGGCGACGGCCACACCGAGTGCGGCCACACTGATGCCGGTGCGCAGCCACGCCAGGTAGGTCCGCTCGTTGGCCAGGTGGTCCCGGGCGCGGCTACCGGTGTTCGGAGATGCGTCCTTGGGAATGTCGTGGCCCATCTGTCTCTCCTGTGCCTGCGCTGCGGCCCTGTGCCCGTGCTCTGGCGCACCACCGCCGTGACTCTCGGAAGAGAGAGCCTGACGGAGTGCGAGGATAGCGGCGCGTTCCCCCTCCTGGTGGCAGCCATGCGGACGTGGGTCCGGCCCCGGTGGCGGTGGCCCGCGGCTCCGCCCGGCCCGGCGGCGCGGGATCACGGAGTGTCACGTGCAACCGGGGACCGGCGGTCGGCCGTCAGCAGCAAGCAGCTGACGACCAGGATCCAGACCGGGAACACCAGCTCGGACCAGGGAACGACGCTGGCGAGGAACATCAGGTAGAACGCCGCGAGGTAGCCCAGCCAGGCGAGCCAACGGGGGAAGATGCCGAGTTTCCGGCCGATCGTCGTGGTGGAGACGGTGAACACGGCCGCCATCCGGGTGGAGTAGCTCGAGAGCATGGCGATCGTGAGGTGTCGCCCGTACTGCCAGGACGGTGGCGGGCCGGCTGTCCGGGACGGATCGGTGACGGCGAGCACGCTGTCGGCCGCCGAGGCGAGGACGAAGAGCATCGCCACGAACAGCAGTCCGCTCCCCAGGAACAGGGTGGCGAAGAACCTGTCCTCCGCCTTGCCGACGCGGTCGCGTACGACACCCATGAACCAGAGGAAGAACACCCCGGCGAACGGCACCAGGTTCAGCACCACCTGCAGGGTGTCCCGGTGCGCGGAGCCGGTGAGCCGACTGGCGCTCCCGGCCGGTCCGGCCGGGAGCGCGATGCGGATCAGCACGATCGCGGCTGCCAGGGCCAGCGCGCAGAGGACTCCGGCGATGCCCGCGGCGCGCGGTGTCCGCAGCGCCTTCTCCGGTGTCCCCTCGGCGGTTCGCATGGTGTCCTCCTCTGCCGGGTGCCGCCCACGGGCGTACCGGTCGGCGGGTCACTCAAGGGCGGTCCCGGATCAGGCCCGGTCCCCGTTCAGCCGCATGCCGGGAACGGCCAGGTCCGGGCCGACCAGCCGCGCCCGGCGGACGGCCACGTCCTCGAAGGTGAGCGTCCGCTCAGGTGAGTGCGGCGCCGAGGGGTCCGGACCGTAGAGCCACTGCGGAACGGCGTCCGGGGTGACCACCGCCGAGCGGTCCGCCGGGAGCGGGCCGTCGTCCAGGCCGGTGATCCTGCCGGAGAGCGACTCCGCGTACAGCGTCACCGAGCCGCCGGCCAGGGTGGAGGTGGTTCCGGGCCCGGCCCGCAGGTGCCGGGCCGAGCCGTCCTCGTCGATCGCCAGGTCGAGGTCGCCGATGTCCACGGACCGGGCGGCGAACTTCAGCATCCGCCGGGGCCCGGTCGGCGTGCCCACGGTCACCACGCTGAGCACGCTCTCGTGGAGCACCAGCCTGCGTGACTTCAGGCTCCACCGGGCCTCCGGCATCCCGGCGAGCTCTCCGTCCTTCGACGTGCCGGGTCTGACACTCCGCCCGGGGTCGGCGCTCTCCGACCGTGCGGGGGAAGCGGAGCTCCGGCCGGCGGTCGCGCTGCTTGCGGTACCGGTCGGCGTGGGAGAGCCGCACGCGGGACTCGGGATGCCCGTACCGGTCGCCCCGGGCCGACCCTGGCCGCCGGCACCGGCCGGCTCCGAGGCGCCCGACCTCGGCTCCTCCCGATGCCACGTGCCGCTCGACACCGAACCGCTCGACGCCGAACCACTCGACGCCGAGCCGCTCGACGCCGAGCCGCTCGCCTCCGGGGCCGCCGACGCGACGGGGGCGGCGGTGGGCGCCGGTGACCCTTCCGCGGTGGGGTCTGCGCCGCGCTGCGAGGGCACCGCCGGGCCAGGGGCACAGCCGTCCGCGTGGTACCCGTCGGCGGATCCGGACCGGGCGGCGACCGTGCCGCGCGGCGCCGGCTGTCCGGCGGCGGACAGTGCCTCGGGCGGAGCCATCGCGGCCATCAGCAGCGCCGCCGGTACCGCGGTCAGTGCCAGCACGCTCCCCACGGGTCGCCGCGATCGGCTGCACTGGCCGGCCACCGGCCGCGGGGCGGCGGCACCGGCGGCGCGCCGTGCGCCCGGCACCGCGTCCATCCGGCCGTCCCGGCTGCGGTCACTCCCCACCGTGTCCCCCGCTCACCAGGTTCGCGGGGGCCAGTCCCGCCGTCTCCACGTCGTGCCCCGCGAACCGCTCCACCGCGGTCACCGGTCCGGAACTCTCCCGTACCTCGTCCGGCGGAGCCCACGCGCACGCGAGCGAGCCGCCGATGAGCCCGGGGAGCATACCCAGCAGGAATCCGCCGAAGTTGGCGACCGGGACGGAGAGCAGCGCGAGCACGATCACCGCGACGCCGGCGAAGATCCGCACCTGCTGCTGGAGCCACAGGGTGGCGCCCAGCACGATGAGCAGGACCCCGATGAGCAGTGATCCCGCCCCGGCGGTGGTGGACAGTGCCATCGGCAGTCCGCCGAGGGAGAGGTGGACGTAGGGGAAGTACATGATCGGGACGCTCGCCGAGATGGTCAGCAGCCCGGCCCAGAAGGGGCGGGTGCCGCGCCAGGTCCGGAACCTTCGCCACGCTCCGGCGGCGCGGCCGGGCAGCCCGGACAGGTCATGGGTGGTCATGTTCCTCACGGGCTGACGGTGCGGGCCGCGGCAGCCGGCATGCTCGGCGCCAGCACACAGAGGAAGCGCTTCCAGCGGGTTCCGCCAAGGTCTCTGGGCATAGCCTTCTCTTCTCCTCGGGTGCCGAGGCATCCGTCGGCACGGAATCTCCGGCGGCACGCGGGCCGCTGGTCGTGCACTTCCGCGCAGAACCCTGGACCGGAAATTCCGGAGACCGCTTCGGATGACGGCCGGCGGCCGTGGCACTACGGGGAGCGGAATGACCAGGAGGGTGAACGACCGCGTAGTCGGTTGGCGACGGTCCGTCACGGCCGATCATGGGTTAATCGGTTTGGCCATGCAAGCGCTGGTGCCGAACCGGTGCCCCAGGCCACTCGGTCGGCCCATGTCGCACGGAGCGCGACGGGCGCGCCCGCGCGAATCGGCGTCCCTGCCCCTTTCGGTGGCCACTTCCCCGCGTCCGGACCACTGCCGGCGCCCCGGCCCGCTCAGCGGACGAGTGCCTCTGCCGACGCGGTGACGAGGAGTCGGAGGCTCCTCGTCACCGCTGGGCGGAGGCACTTGCCGGTCGCACGACCGCCGGTCGCGCCGGCATTCGGTCAGTCACGCGAGAGCATGGCGGCGGCTTCGCGTTCAAGGTCGACGTAAGCCTCGCCGCTGAGGTCGACGGCGACCCGCCTGAGGGTCCCTCCGGTGAACGCCCAGGGGGCGGTACCGGGGTAGTCGTCGGTGACGGGGTCGCCCCGGTCGCAGCCGATGTTGAGGCCCTCGCCCGCGATGCCGAACTTGCCGGGCTGGGTCCTGATGCTCCGTTCGCCGACCTTCCGTTCGCCGTAGTAGAGGCTGAGGGTGCCGCGGGCGACACCGGGGCCGTCCTCACCCTCCCGGTCGAACGAGGCCGCGAGAATCAGGTTCTCACCGGTCGGCAGGTCCTCGGTGGCACTGAGGTGCTGCATCTCCCTGCCGAGGAAGTTGTACACGTAGTGCAGCCGGTTGTCCTTGATGTAGAGGCTGTGCCCGCCGAAGCGGCTGCCCTGCGCGAACAGCACTCCGGACGCGCCCGGTGCGGACAGGTCGACCACGGCTCCGACCACGTACGAGCGGTTGCGGATGCTCGGGCTGGCCGACTCCGACACCTCCGAGCCACCGGGGCGGTACACGTAGCGGTTGCGCGGCGCCGTCATCTGGGGGCGCGGGGTGGTGAGGATCTCGACGGCGGAGCGGTCGTCGAGCGGGTACGCCTGGTTGGCGCCGGCCTCGTGGAACCACAGGCCGACGAGCTCCGCGAGCTTGCCCGGCTCCTGCTCGGCGAGGTCGTGCATCTCGGAGCGGTCCTGGTCGGTGTGGTACAGCTCCCAGGTGTCCTCGCTGAAGTGGCTCCAGCCGCTGATGGCGGGGTGGGTGGTGACGGCCTTCCAGCCGTCGTGCCAGATGCCGCGGGTGCCGAGCATCGAGTAGAACTGGGTGTGCTTGGCGGTCGGGATGTTCCCGGCGTCGAAGCTGTAGCGCATGCTGACGCCCTGGATGGGGTGCTGGGTGTAGCCCTTGACCGTCTCGGGTTGTTCGACGCCCAGGCAGTCCAGCAGGGTCGGCACGATGTCGATCGCGTGGTGGTACTGCTCCCGGATCTCACCGTGCGCCTTGATGCCGTTCGGCCAGGAGATGACGCACGGGTCGCAGATGCCGCCGTTGAACGAGTAGCGCTTCCACATCTTGAACGGGGCGTTGAAGGCCATCGCCCAGCCGTTCGGGTAGTGGTTGTAGGTCTTGGTGCTGCCCAGGTCGTCCAGCATGGCCATGTTCTGGGCCAGGTCGTCGGGCATGTTGTTGGCGATGTTGTTCTCGTTGACCGAGCCGTTGGGGCCGCCCTCGCCGCTGGCGCCGTTGTCGGAGACCACCACGATGACGGTGTTGTCCAGCTGCTCGATGTCCTCCAGATAGGCGAGCAGGCGACCGATCTGATCGTCGCAGTGCGAGAGGAAGCCCGCGTAGGTCTCGGCCATCCGGGCGAAGAGTCGCTTCTCGTCGTCGTTCAGGGAGTTCCACGGCCGGGTGTAGTCCAGGGGCGGGAACGGCTGTCCGTCCGGGCCGGTGCGGGTCTCGGGGGTACCGATCGGGTTGACGGGCGGCATCTCGGTGTTCTGCGGGAGCAGTCCCATCTCCTTCTGCCGTTCCAGGGTCTGCCTGCGGATCTCCTCGTACCCTGCGTCGAACCGGCCGCGGTAGCGCTCGATCCACTCCTTGGGCACCTGGTGCGGGGCGTGCGCGCAGCCGGGTGCGTAGTAGAGGAAGACCGGCCGGTCGGGGGTGATGGCCTTGACGTCGTCGATGTACTGGATGGCCTTGTCGGTGATGTCGACGCTGAAGTGGTAGCCCTCCTCCGGTGTGGCGGGCTGTTCGACGGGGTGGTTGTCGTGGACGAGGTTGGGGTAGTACTGGCTGGTCTCCGCACCGAGGAAGCCGTAGAAGCGCTCGAAGCCTCGGCCGAGCGGCCAGTCGCGTTTGGTGGAGGCCAGGTTCATCTCGTCCTCGGCGCACAGGTGCCACTTGCCGACCATGGCCGTGCTGAAGCCCTGGTCGACCAGCATCTCGGCGAGGGTGGCGCACTGCGGCGGGACGTGGCCGTTGGCGCCGGGGAAGCCGATCGCGGCCTCGCTGATGCACGCCATGCCGTTGACCGTGTGGTTGCGGCCAGTGAGCAGGCAGGAGCGGGTCGGCGAACAGAGCGCGGTGGTGTGCCACTGCGCGTAGCGCAGACCCTTCGCGGCGATCCTGTCGATGTTGGGCGTCTCGATCGGACCGCCGAAGCAGCCCATGGCGCCGTAGCCCACGTCGTCGAGCACGATGTAGATGACGTTCGGTGTGCCGGCTCTGGCCTTCGGCTGCTCGTACGGGCCCCAGTCCGGGATCGAGTCGCGGATGTCGGGGTTGACGACGCCTCGGAATCGCTTGGTCATGGAGGACGCCTCCTCGCACGCCGTCCGGCTCCGGCCCCACCGGCCGTGCGCCTCACGTGCGGTCAGGACGGCGACGGCCGGTGACCGCCGAGGTCCCCGGGCGGCCGAGTTGGGAAATTCACTTGACGCGCGGCACGGCCCGGGAGGCAGTCACCGACGGCCCGACCCCGCCTGAGGAGAACTGTCCCGTGCGCCGCGCGTACTCGTGCCGTCGGTCTCATACGGGCGTACTCGTCAGAACCTGCCGCAGACAGCACCGAATCACGCGGACCACCTCGTCCGTGCGCCGACGAGCGGCGTAGCACGCGGGTCCGGTGTGCGGTTGACCGTGTCCCAGCCTATGAGGCTGAAGGGGTGTCGGCAACGGCTGGCTCGGGACCGACCGGCAGTGGGGCCCGCGGCGGCGCGTGCCGGCAGGTCTTGACCCGGGGCGGCGTACCCGAGTTGCGGAAAGCGGTCGGGCACGGCAGACCGGTGGGTGGACCGGCCGTCGGCTCTCCGGCGGAAGAGCACGGCCCGAGACCCGCGGAGGACCGCCCATGACACCCGACACCCCTGCCTGCTGCACCCCGGGGCGTGACGGCGGCGCTCCGCGCCCACGTCCCGCCTCCTCGGCGGGGAGGAGCGGTGGGCCCGCCGGGCCGGGCACCGTCCGCCTGGACGGCGGCTGGTTCACCATGGGCAGCGAGGACGCGCTGGCCTACCGGCAGGACGGCGAGGGACCAGTACGACGCGTCCGCGTCAACCAGTTCTCCATCGCCGCGCGTTGCGTGACCAACGCGCAGTTCGGCGCCTTCGTCGAGGCCACCGGGCACGGCACCGACGCGGAGCGGTACGGGGCGTCGTTCGTCTTCGGCGGGCTGCTTCCCGACGACTTCCCGCCCACCCGGGCGGTGGCGGCCGCCCCGTGGTGGCGGGAGGTGCCCGGAGCCGACTGGCGGCACCCGGAGGGGCCGCGGTCGGACCTGGCGGGGCGCGCGGACCACCCGGTGGTCCATGCCTCCTGGTACGACGCCGTCGCGTACTGCGCCTGGTCCGGTCAGCGGCTGCCCACCGAGGCCGAGTGGGAGTACGCCGCACGCGGCGGTCTCGAGGGCCGGCCCTTCCCGTGGGGCGAGGAGCTGCGGCCCGGCGGCGAGCACCGGATGAACGTCTGGAACGGCGACTTCCCGACCCGCAACACCCTGGAGGACGGCTATCTCGGCACCTGTCCGGCGGGCGCCTTCCCGCCGAACGGCTACGGCCTGTACAACATGACCGGCAACGTCTGGGAGTGGACCGCCGACTGGTTCCACCCCACCTGGCACGCCACCGGGCCCCGGGAGAACCCCACCGGCCCGCCCACCGGCACCGCCCGTGCCCTGCGCGGCGGTTCCTACCTGTGCCACGCCTCCTACTGCCGCCGCTACCGGGTCAGTGCCAGGATGCCCAACACCCCCGAGACCTCCACCGGCAACATCGGCTTCCGCTGCGCGGGCCGGGTCTGAGCGGACGGTCCGACCATGGCTCGGCACACCGCGGGGGACGTCTCGGGCACGGGGCCCGGGACGGCGACGAGGATCCTGCTGGAGGGACGTCCCGGCATCGGCAAGACGACCGTTCTGCGCCGACTGGCCGCGCTGCTCCCCGCCCGTGGCGTCGTCGGCTTCACCAGCGAGGAGATCCGGCAGGGCGGCAGCCGGGTCGGTTTCGCGCTGGAGACGCTGGCGGGCCGGCGGGCGGTCCTCGCCCATGTCGGCCTTCCCGGGCCGCCCCGGGTCGGGCGGTACGGCGTCGACCTGGCCGTGCTGGAGCGGCTGGCCGTGCCGTGTCTGGAGCAGGCGGCGTCCACTCCCCGGCAGCTAGTGCTCATCGACGAGCTCGGGCGGATGGAGCTGGCCTGCCCGGCGTTCCGGGACGCCGTGCGGGCCCTGTTCGCGGCGGACACCGATGTGGTCGCCACCGTCCACTCGCACCACGATCCGTTCACCGACGCCCTCAAACGACGGGGCGACATCGAGGTCGTCCGGGTGACCTCGGCCAACCGGGCCTTCCTCGCGGAGGAGTTGGCGGTGCGGCTCGCCTGGCGGTGAGGACGCCAGGCCCAACGCCCTTGCGGTGCTGGGAAGTTCCACGTCGGTGACCTTGCAGCGTCAACTCAGGTGGGATTACGGTCATCCGCTCCGCCGTGGCACCGTTGACGATCGTCAGGTTGGGCCGCGACCGCGCCTGTTCCAGGCATCCGAGGGCCGCGTTCCACCGCCCCGGCCGGTTCGGCTCCGCCGGGCCGCTGTGCCGCCGGCGCTTCAGCCAACTCGGCTTCCCTGACGAGGAGTTCGTCCCGGCTGATGGCGTCCATCCGGGCGCCCGGCACGGTGCAGGCGTAGGCTCCGGCGATCGCGCCGTAGCGGCCGCACCGCTGCGGCGGCTCGCCGGCCAGCCAGCCGAAGAGGAAGCCCGAGGCGAAGGCGTCACCGGCGCCGTTGGAGTCCACCACCGCTCCGGGGGGCGCGACCGGCGGGATGTGCGTCAGCTCGCCGTCGGCCAGCAGGAACGCCCCGTCGGCCCCGGCGGTCGCGACCACCGTCCGCGCCCGGCCGCGCTCGACGATCTGCCGCATGGTCCGCTCCGGGTCCGCCAGGGCCGTGGTGGAGACGAAGACCAGGTCGGCCTGGTGGGCGAACGGCTCGTGGTACGGGTTGGCACCGTCCCAGTTGTGCAGGTCGGTCGAGATGGTCACCCCGGCCTCGCGCAGCACCGGAAGGGCGAAGGAGCACGGGTGGGTGATGGAGACGTGGGCGTGCCGGCTCACCGAAGCCAGGGCCCGGACCTTCTCCTCCGGCAGCCGGTCCGCCTCGTTCGAGCGGGTGTCGTCGTACAGCGACAGCCGCCGCCCGTCAGGGCCGACCAGGTTCACCGCGCGCTTGGTGCCGCCCGGCAGCGGGACCTCGGTGAGTGCGATCCCCCGGTCGCGGTGCAGCGTCCGGACCAGGTCGCCGTGGTGATCGTCGCCGATCATGTCGAGGTGGTGCGTGCGCAGGCCGAGGGCGCTCACGCCCACCGCGACGAAGTCCCCGGTCTGACCCGCCCGGGTCTCGATCCGGGGCACCATGTAGCCGTCGGCGAACGGAAGCGGCAGCTCGGGGACGTACACGATGGTGTCGACACCGGCACCTCCCAGGACGAGGACGTCGGTCTCAGTGCTCATCGGTGCTCCTCTCGGGTCTTGGGGCGGGACCGGAGTCGACCGTCCGGCTACCGGCGCTTGACGGCCCCGTGCGCCCCGGCCGGGCCGCGGACGCACGGAGCGCCGCGGCCGCTCGGCCCGTCACGATTCTCGGCCGACTGCCCGGCCGACCGGACGCAACGTCAACTACGGTCAACGACCGGTGAGTCAAGCAGGCGATCAATGGGTTGGCAAGAATTTGCAGAGGCTTCCCGCAAATCCTTGCAATGTTCGAAGAGCAGTTCACCGTAGAGCTCGGCGACGGCGCGGGGGCCCGGCTGGTCGGCGAGGGCACGGTCGGTGGTGCAGTCGGTGGCGACGCCGTACAGGCGTGCCAGTTCGGCCAGTTCGGCGGTGGGCGGCATCGTCGCGGCTCTCCGGTCGGTGGGGGTGACGGAGTGGCGAGGTGACGGAGTGGCGAGGTGACGGAGTGGCGAGGTGGCGGGGTGGGCGCCCTCCCACGGGGTACGGCCACCCGGAAACCACTGGCAGCACCCGGCGCTCCACTGGCATGCTGACCGCGTGGAGAGGCCGGAGATCTGGCTCAGGTTCGCCCCTGAGCTGCACATATTCATCGCCGTGGCGCACCGGGCAGAGCGGTCGCCGGTGCGCACCGACTGCGTCTCGACGCTCGGACACGTCGTGGAGTCCCTCGGGGTCCCGCTCACCGAGGTCGGTGCCCTCCTCGCGGACGGGCAGCCGGTGCCCACCTCGTACGTCCCCGGGGGCGGCGAGGAGGTCTCGGTGCATGCCGTGACCAGGCCGCAGCGGCTCGCGGGACCGCCCCGGTATCTGCTCGACGTCCATCTCGGCACCCTCGCCAGGCGGATGCGCCTGCTGGGGATCGACGCCGCGTACGAGAACCCGGACATCGGCGACGCGGCACTGGCCGCGCGCTCGGCCGCCGAGCAGCGGGTGCTGCTCTCCCGCGACCGGGGGCTGCTCAGGCGCCGGGAGATCTGGGCCGGCGCCTACGTCTACAGCCACCGCCCCGCCGACCAACTCCGGGACGTACTCTCCCGCTTCGCACCCGCCCTCGCTCCCTGGACCAGGTGCACGGCCTGCAACGGAACGCTCCGAACCGCCGCCAAGGAGTCGGTGCACCAGCAGTTGAAGGACGGCACCGAGCGCTCGTACGACACCTTCGCGCAGTGCACCGACTGCGGGCAGGCCTACTGGCGCGGCGCCCACCACGCCCGGCTGAACGCGATCGTCGACGAGGCGGTGCGCGAGTTCGGCGCGCAGTCACGGCCTGCCGCGAACTGACGGCCCGTCACGCAGGCCTTCCACCTTGGCAATCGGCGTCGGCATGCGCCTTCCCGGGCCGGGAGCGGACGGGAGCGGACGGGAGCGGACGGCGAACACCGCATGTCGCCGCCCGCTCGCGTCAGACCTGCGCCTGCCCGGTCACGTCTTCTCCGCGCACACCGCCGAGACGAACTCGGCCACCCGTTCCTGCGGCAGTCCCCGGGCGATGTCGGCCTCACTGATCATGCCGACCAGCTTGTGCTCGGGGTGGTTGATCACTGGCAGCCGGCGGATCCGGTGCTCCTCCATCACCTGCAGCACCTGCTCGACGTCGTCGTCCGCCTCCACCACCAGCGGCCGCCCCAGGGCGAGTTGACCGGCGGTGGTGCGTGCCGGATCCAGACCGTCGGCGACGCACCTCAGGACGATGTCGCGGTCGGTGATGATGCCCAGCAGCTTCTGGTTCTCGCCGCAGATCGGCAGCGCGCCGACATCGCGTTCCTTCATGATCCGGGCCGCCTCGGCGAGGGTCTCGTGTTCCCGGACACACTCGGCACCGGAGTGCATGATGTCTTTTGCGGTGGTCATTGTCCGGCCTCCTGCCGTGAGTGCACAGCCCCGTTACTCCATCGTGGTCCGGGCCCTCCGGCACCGCCACCGGGCTCGGCGCCCTCCCGCGCCGCCCGCTCCTCGTCGTCCTCCGCACCGGCCTGCCCCTGCTCGGCGGGCTCGGCGGGCTCGGCGGGCTCGGCGGGCTCGGCGGATCCGCCGGGCGTGCCGGATGTACCGGATCCGGCAGCTGCGGCGGCGTCAATGCGCGGCGAATCGATCGGGACGGCGTCGGGCATCGGAGAGCGCGCGAGCACCTCGTCCAACGACGGCAGTTCCAGTTGCTCCACCGCACGGGCCGCGGGCGGCGGCGCGGGCAACTCGGGCCCAACCGCCGCCGCGCCGCCGCCCTTCTCCTCCCCGCCCCCGGTTACGGTCCTCTCCCCGCGCCGGCTCGCGTTGTCCAGGAAGCGCAACAGCTCCACCGGGAAGGGCAGGACCAGGGTCGAGTTCTTCTCCGCCGCGACCTCGACCACGGTCTGCAGCAACCGCAGTTCCAACGCGGCCGGCGCCTCGCTCATGATGGTCGCGGCCTGGGACAACCGTGCCGAGGCCTGGTACTCGCCGTCCGCCGTGATGATGCGGGCCCGCCGCTCGCGCTCGGCCTCCGCCTGCCGGGACATCGACCGCTTCATCGACTCCGGCAGCGCCACATCCTTGATCTCCACCCGGTCGATCTGGATGCCCCAGCCGAGCGCCGGGCTGTCCAGCATCAGCTCCAGCCCCTGGTTGATCGGCTCGCGGTTGGCCAGCAGGTCGTCCAGCTCGCTCTTCCCGATGATCGAGCGCAGCGAGGTCTGCGCGACCTGGGAGATCGCGAACTTGTAGTCCTGGACGTTCACCGCCGCCCGCACCGGGTCGACCACCTTGAAGTAGACGACGGCGTCCACCCGCACCGTGACGTTGTCCCGGGTGATGCCCTCCTGCGCCGGGATCGGCATGGTGACGATCTGGACGTTCACCTTGCTCATCCGGTCCGCCACCGGCATCAGCACCACCAGCCCCGGCTGCCTGACGTGCTCCCGCACCTTGCCGAACCGGAACACCACACCGCGCTGGAACTGCTGCACGACCCGGATGCTGAGCCCCGCCCACACACCCAGCACACCGGCCGCGCCCAGAATCGCGTCAACGATGAGCATCGCCGTCACCTCGGCCTACCCGACTTAAGCGCTGGCCCATTCCACGCTACTCCGCCCAGGCCCCCGGCGATCACCGCTGCCCGCCGGCGAGCGCCCTCCGCCGGAGCGGTCGCCGCACTTCGTGCGAGCGGCCACCTCACTGTGCCTACGATTCGCCCATGACCGCCGCCCCGGCCCCGCCACCGTCCCCCCGCCACCCGGCGGACTCCATGCGCAACCTCGCCGAGCTGGACGCCGCGGTCACGCACTGCCGGGCCTGCCCGCGACTGGTCGAGTGGCGCGAGGAGGCGGCCCGGGTCAAACGCCGCGCCTACCAGGACTGGGAGTACTGGGGCCGCCCGATTCCCGGCTTCGGACCGCGCGACGCCGCCCTCGTCCTGGTCGGCCTCGCCCCTGCCGCGCACGGCGCCAACCGCACCGGCCGGATCTTCACCGGCGACCCCTCCGGCGACCTGCTCTACGCCGCCCTGCACGCCATCGGTCTGGCCTCGCGGCCGACCGCCGTCAGCCGCGACGACGGAATGGAACTGTACGGCGTCCGGATCACCGACCCGGTCCGCTGCGCGCCCCCGGACAACAGGCCGTCCGTGACCGAGCGGGACACCTGCCGGCCTTGGCTGGCCCGGGAGTTGGCCTTCCTCCGGCCGACCGTACGGTCCGTGGTCGCCCTCGGCGGCTTCGCCTGGCAGTCCCTGCTGCCCGCCCTGGCCCAGGCCGGCTGGGAGGTCCCCCGGCCGCGCCCGGTGTTCGGCCACGGCACCCGCGTCCTGCTCCCGGCCACCGACGGCGGCCCGCCGCTGGAGCTCTTCGGCTGCTACCACGTGAGCCCGCGCAACACCAACACCGGCCGCCTCACCACCGCCATGCTGCGCCAACTCCTCACCGACGCCGCCCACTCCGCCGGCCTCTCCACCAACCCCCCGCCGCGCTGACCGGGCGCGCCCCGCCGGACACGTGGGCTGCGGGCCGCGCGCCGCTACTTGAACCCCGGTGACTTCCGCGCCTCGCGCCACACCTCCGGCAGCCGCTCCCGCGCCCGTTCGGCCACCGCCAGCTGCCCGCCGTACAGCACCCCGTACCCGAACGCCTGCCCGGCCCCGGCCCCGGCGGCCAGCTCCCGCAGAGCGGCCCGCGCCACCACGCTGTCCTGGTGCGCCCCGAGCACCTCCTGCAGCGCCTTCATCCGTGCCGTGAACCGCTCCCCCTCCGGCCCGGCCGTCTCTCCCGCGTACCTGGCCCACTTCGCGGCCTTCCGCGCCTCGTGCAACGCGAGGTCGGTCTCCTCGCCGGGCACCGCCCGCCGGGCCGCCCTGAGCCTGGACGCGATCCGGCGCTGTTCCCGCTTCGCCACCTCCCCGATCGCCGGCAGCCCTGCGGCGGACGGCGGCCGCTCCGCCAACTCCCGCAGTGCGGCGAGCAGTGCGGCGTAACGCGGGCTGTCCAGCGCGGCCGGCACCGCGGGCCAGGCACGCCGGTGCCGCTCGCGCCACCAGCCCTCGAGCGCCGCCACCAGCACCTCCGGTTCGCACTCGGCCGGCAGCTCGCGGGCCCGGGCGATCAGCAGTTCACCGAGCACCTCGGTATCCCTGGCCGGTCCGAGGCAGTTGGCGAGCCAGCGCAGGTCCTCACCGGTCTCGGCGAGCCTGGGCCGGTAGGGGCGCAGCGCAGCGCGCAACCTCCTGCTGGCGACCCGCATCCGGTGGACGGCGTCCGGCGCGTTCGCCCGAACGTCGGGCTCGAGCCCGGCCAGCGCCTCGGTCTGCTCGGCGATCCGGGCATGCAGCAGGTGCCCCGCCGTCCGAACCGCCGTGCGCGGCATGCCGTCCGCCTTCTCCCGAGCCGCCAGCTCCTGCTGGGCTTCCAGGCTAAGCTGACCGGCCTGACGGCCGCCCGGCGGCGCCATGAGCGTGCGCCGGCGGTCACAGCCGGTTGATCCCTGCGCTCCGCACCCGGCGCGCGACGGGGCCCCGGCCCGGCGGCCGGGACCCCGTCGCGGCAGGCGCTTCAGGCGTCGAGGACTACGGCCGCAGCTGCACCGCGAGCGAGAGCGTGTAGCCGACGAGTGCGCCGAAGAAGGCCACGGCGGTGGCGTGCCGGGCGGTGAACGGGAGGGCGGCGAGTGACGGATAGAGCAGTACGGCGATCGCGGCGGCGCCGTCGGCGACGTACAGACCGGTCGGCGGGACCACGGAGGTGGTGCGCGCGGCCCAGCCGGTGGCCACCAGGAAGCCGGTGAGCAGCACGAAGCCGGAGAGCAGGCCCGCGCCGATGCTGGAGAGTGCGGGGTGCGGCGAGTCGTCCTCGCCGTCCGGGTCCGGGGCGGCACGCAGGCGCTGGGCGATGGCGAGGCTGCCGAGCGCGACGGTGGCGGCCGCGGCGGCGCCGATGATCGGGATGGGGTTCAACTGCGGCTCCGGATGACGGGGAACGAGTGCGCGACGGCCGCCAGCGCGGCCGGGAGGAGGACGGCGACCAGGACGACCGCCGTCCACACCGCCGGATCCAGGTGCGGCGCGGGGGCCGGTGGTGGCGGTACGGCCGCGGCGGTGGTCGCCACCGGGGCTGCCACCGGGGTCGGCAGAGCGCTGTACGTGGGGGCCGGTTCCGGTTCGGGCGGCACGGAGGGCTTGCGTACGTGCGGTACGGCTGCCGCCGTGCTCCTGGCCGGCTTCGGAGTGTGCGTGGGCGAAGGGTGGTGATGCGTCGGGCTCGGCGGCGCCGACGGCGCCGGCGGCGGAGCGGGTGTCGTCGGCGGCGAGGGAGGCGGAGGTGTCGGGTGCGGTGGCTCGGGCGGCGTCGGTGGAGGCGAGGTCGGCGGAGGCGTCGGGACCTCGGTCGGACAGTCGGGGGGATCGTCCATCGGCTGATTGTCGCTCCGTACCCGGCAGCCCGACAGCGGATCATCCGTCCATCGCCGGATCATCGCCCCCGCGAGTGATCGCACCCGAACTGGTCTGCGGACAAAGGTGCCTGACCTGCCAAGAACGTTCGACCGGGCCTCATCCACCCTGCAGACCACCCCCGCGCGCCCCCGGGCGCCCGCCCGCCCCGGGCGGCTTCGTCGGCGGCAGCACGCCCGTGAAATACTCCGAGCACCATGACTGACGGCCAGCCGACCAGAGCGCTGCGAGCGGCGGTGTTCACCGCGCTCGCCGTTCCGCTGTCCGCACTCGGCCAAGTCGTCATCACCGGGCGGCCGTTGCCGCTCAGCCTGGTGGCGGTGGCGACGGCGGCGGTCTTCGTGGCCGCGCTGCCCGCCTGTGGCGGCCAGCGGCGCTTCCTGCACATCTCGGCGGTCCTGGTACCGGTCGAACTGCTGCTGAACACCGCCTTCAACCTCGGCCAGGACGCCTGTGCCGCTCCCTCGCGCGGTGTCGATCTGCTGGTCTGCGGCGGGAGTTCGGTCAAGCAGTCGCTCCTCACCGCGGGCGCCCCGGGCACGGCGCAGGCGCTGGTCCTGGTGGTGCACCTGCTGCTCGCCTTCGCCGCCGCGCTCTGGCTGCGTCTCGGCGAGGCCGCCTTGCACGACCTCGCCGAGACGAGCCGCGCGCTCGGCGAACTGCTCACCGCTCCACTGCGGATGCTGCTGTTCGCGCCGCTGCCGAACTGCCCCGCCTCTCTCGCGCCCGCACCGCGGGCCCGGCACTCCCGCCTCCGGCGGGTGGCCGTGGTGCTCACCCCCGCACCCCGGCGCGGCCCGCCAGAGGCGGCGTTCGCCCTCGCCCACTGACGGCGTCCGCCGTTCCCGGGTCCCGGCCGGTCCGCCGGCCCGTATGACCCGCCGCGCGCAGATCTGACGGTCCGTCAGTTCTTTTGACCGCTTCCCCGACGGGCGGGCCCCGGCTTCGGCCGCCACGCACCGGTTCCGCGATCCCGCACGACCGGCGCCGCACCCTGCCCCTGCTCCCAGGAGTCGACCACCGCATGAGCACCCAGCAGTCCCAGCAGTCCGGCCGGCCCACCCCTCGCGAGCGCCTGCGCGAGGCCCAGCTGCGCGAGGCACGTACCGCCGCCGTCCGCCGCCGGGCGGTGATCGGCGGCTCGGTCGTCGGCGCCCTCGCCCTGGCCGCCGCGGCCACCCTCGCGGTCACCGCCGCGAGCGACGGCGTCGGCAGCCACGACGACAAGTCCGAGGCCATAGCGGCCCCCTCCACCGTCGCCACCCCCGCCAACACCTCGGGCCGCAACGGCACCGTGATCGTCTACGGCAAGACCGACGCCCCGCACACCCTCCAGGTGTTCGAGGACTTCCGCTGCCCGATCTGCAAGATCTTCGAGAACTCGACCGGCAAGGCCGTCCAGCAGCTGGCCGACGACGGTACGTACAAGATCGAGTACCACCTGGCCGCCTTCCTCGACGACAATCTCGGCGGACACGGCTCGAACACCGCGCTGGCCGCCGTCGGCGCCGCCCTCGACCAGGGCGGTCCCGAGAAGTTCAAGCAGTTCCACGACCTGCTGTACGCCAACCAGCCCGAGGAGCGGGTGGACGGCTTCGGCGACGTCAACCACATCCTCGAACTGGCCGGCCAGGTGCCGGGGCTGAAGACCGACGCGTTCACCAAGGCCGTCACCGAGGGCACCTTCCGCCCCTGGGCGAGCAAGGTCGCCGCCGACTTCAACAGCAGCGGTGTGCGCGGCACTCCGACCATCAAGCTCGACGGCAAGCCGCTGGAGCTCTTCGACTCCCAGGGCACCCCGATGACCGGCGAGCAGTTCACCGCCGTCGTCCGCCAGGCCGTCGGGAACTGACGCCCGCGCGGCGGTTCCGACCGCCCTGGACCGACCGTCGACAGGGAGCGCGGGTCGAGGAGGGGGCACATCCCCCAGCCTCCGGCCGGGGGCAACCCGTCCGGCCGAAGGCTGGGGGAAGGGAGCGCAGCGACGCTGCGCGCGACGAGGGACGTGCGCCCGAGGGCCCCTCGCCCCCAGCCTCCGGCCGGGGGGACCCCCGCCCGATGGCGGGCAAGGAGGAAGAGAGCGAGCCATCGGCACGCGACGCCGCGGGCCCTGTTGCCGGTCGGTCTCACGGCCTGCGTCCGGGAAAACGGTGTTGCGACCACCGGGCGTCGGCCGTAGCCTCTGCGACAACACGTCGAGGGAGACGAGTACCTCCGGGTCCGCGTGAGTGCAGAGAGCCGCCGGCAGCTGGGAAGGCGGCCTCGCGCCCCGGCGGGAAGACACTCCTGAGTGCGAGGAGGAAATGCCTCGCCGGCCGGCCCCCGTCACCGGGCCGCAACGAGGCCGCGGCCCCAGGGCTGCGGTGCAGGTGCGGTGGCACCGCGAGTCCCCCTTCTCGCCCGCACCCCGAAGGGATCATGACGACGCCCCTGGAGGGCAGCGATGATCCACCCTACGACCCGCGTCCTGGCCGCCGAACTGCCCGGCCACGTGGGAGAAGAAGTCGAGATCTCCGGCTGGCTGCACCGCCGCCGGGGGCTCAAGTCCGTGACCTTCCTGGTGATCCGGGACCGCTCGGGCCTCGCCCAGGTGGTGGCCGCACCCGGCGTGGACTTCCCCGAGGAGACCGTGCTCCGCATCCGGGCCACCGTCACCGCCAACCCCCAGGCTCCTGACGGCATCGAGCTCACCGCTCCCGAGATCACCGTGCTGTCCGGCCTCGCCGTCCCACCGCCGGTCAGCCTGTTCCGGCCGACCGTCCCGGCCGCCCTGCCGGTGATCCTGGACAGCGCCCCCGTCACCCTGCGGCATCCACGGCTGGCCGCCGTCCACCGGATCTCCGCCGCCTCGGTGGCCGGCTTCCGCGAAACCCTCGACGAACTCGGGTTCACCGAGATCCAGACTCCCAAGGTGGTCTCCTCGGCCACCGAGTCCGGCGCGAACGTCTTCAAGCTCGACTGGTTCGGCAGCACGGCGTACCTGGCGCAGTCCCCGCAGTTCTTCAAGCAGACCATGGTGGGCGTCTTCGAGCGGGTCTACGAGACCGGCCCGGTGTTCCGCGCCGAGCCCCACGACACCGCCCGCCACCTCGCCCAGTACACCAGCCTGGACGCCGAGTTGGGCTTCATCACCGACCACCGCGACGTGATGGCCGTGGTGCGCGAGGCGGTCGCCGGGATGACCGCCGCGGTCGCCGGACGCGCCGCCGGCGCGGTGGAGTCGCTGGCGGTGAAGCTGCCCGAGGTGCCCGCCGAGATCCCCCAGGTGCACTTCGCGGAGGCGATGCGGATGCTGGGGACGGACGAGCCCGACCTCGCCCCGGCGCACGAGCGGTGGCTCAGTGAGTGGGCGCTGCGGGAGCACGGCAGCGAGTTCCTCTTCGTGGTCGGCTACCCGATGGCCAAGCGCCCCTTCTACACCCACCCGGACCCGGCCAGGCCCGCCTACTCCAACAGCTTCGACCTGCTCTTCCGCGGTCTGGAACTGGTCACCGGCGGCCAGCGGCTGCACCGCCACGAGGACTACCTAGCCGCACTGGCCGCACGCGGCGAGCCGGTCGAGCCGTACGCGAGCTACCTGCAAGCCTTCGCCCACGGGATGCCCCCGCACGGCGGGTTCGCGCTCGGCCTCGAACGCTGGACGGCCCGGCTCACCGGCGCCGACAACGTACGCCGCACCACACTCTTCCCCCGCGACCTGCACCGTCTGACGCCCTGAGCGGATCGGCGAGGCCGGCCGCCGGAGTCTTTGGCGGCCGGCCTCAGCCGGCCTCGCGCACCAGCGGCTTGCCCATGCAGACGCTCTGCGGGTGCTCCTTGTAGACGCCGAACTTGGTGATCGCCTCGTACCCCTCGGAGGCGTACAGCGCCAGCGCCTCAGGCTGCTCGGTACCGCTCTCCAGGATCACGCGGGTGCGCCCTGCCTCGGCGGCGGTCCGCTCCAGGTGACGCAGCACCGCGCGGGCCAAGCCGCGCCCACGGGCCGCCGGCGTCACGTACATCCGCTTGAGTTCCGCATCACCGTCGCGCACCCCGGCGCCGTCCGTCTCCTTGGCCCGCCAGCCGCCGCAGGCGACCGGCTGCCCGTCGAGGTAGCCGACCACGAAGATCCCGGCCGGCGGCTCGAAGTGGTCCGGGTGCATGACGGTCACATCCGCGTCGCCGTAGCGGCGTACGTACTCCTGCTGGACCTCGTCGGACAGCCGTACGGCATCCGGGTGCCCGTAACCGGTGGTGCGTATCTCCATGACCGGCAAGCCTACGTCGCCGATACCGCCGGCCGGCGCCCGGGTCAGCGGCCCTCGAAGCGGGACACCAGCTCGTCCTTGCCGAACATCCGGGCGGTGTCCACGGCGGACGGGGCGCCTGCCCACGGGTCGGCGCCGCCGGCCAGCAGGGCGGCGATCACCTTCTCCTCGCCCTTGAAGACGGCTCCGGCCAGCGGGGTCTGGCCCCGGTCGTTGACCCGGTTCGGGTCGCCGTCGTGTGCCAGCAGCGCCTCGACGGTCTCCGCATGGCCGTGGTAGGCGGCGAGCATGATCAGCGTGTCGCCCCTGTCGTTGGCGAGGTCGGCGGGGGCACCGGCCCGGAGGTACCCCGCCAGCAGCGCCGTGTCGCCATTACGGGCGGCGTCGAAGAGCCTGCCCGCCAGCTCGATCACCTCGTCGTCCGGCACCTGCCCGGCCTGCCCGGCCTGCGGGTTCCGGGGAGTCTGGGGAGTCTGCGGAGCTGAGTCGGTCATGACGGCCTTTCGGATCCGGTGCGCAGTGTCGTACGCACCGTAGCGGATGACGCGTTAGTACGGATGTAACGCATCCGTTCGAGTGATTTTCTCCCGGTGGCCGCGCGCGGGAGACGGCGCACGGGGGACCTGAGAGAGCGGAATTCCGGTGCGGGCGACGGGCCGCACGTATACCTCCCACGCTCACCCGAGTGCCAGGTACACCCATTTGCCCCGTTCCGTCATCTATTACTTTTTGTCACGATTAGATCGCTTTCGGTAGCCCATTTTCTCTCCGTCCCCCGTCCCCCCTCACCGAGGAGCAGAACACGTGATCCTCTCGATTTCCGGCATCGTCCTGTTCGGCACCATCGCATTCCTCTTCTTCCGGCGGGACGGCCTCAAGGTCTCGCATGCGCTGGTCTGCGCCCTGTTCGGCTTCTACGTCGCGGGTTCCTCGATCGCCCCGAGCATCACGGCGGGCGGCGCGAGCCTGGCCACCCTGTTGAGCGGCCTCAAGTTCTGACCGGCCCCCCGCAGTCACGGCCCGGGCGCGGATCCCACCGCCCCCGGGCCTTGTCGACACCGTCCCGCTTGTGCCACCCGCCCGGGGAGTCAGGAATGTCCCTCACCCGCCATTTCAACCGAGGCCGCGATCTCGCCCGCTCGGCAAGCGACTGCGCCTCCGACATGTTCGCCCCGCTGACCGCGATCGGGCGCGGACTGCGCGTCCACGCCGCCTGGGCCAGGGGCCGGTGGGCGGCCACCCCCAAGGACCGCCGGGGCCCCACCCTGTTCCTGTCCGCAGCGATCCTGCTCGGCATCTACCTGCTGCCGCACGGTCCGCTGATCGCCGCGCTCGCCCTGATGGCCAGCTCCGCCTGGGCCGGCCGCGCCCCCAAGGCCGCCCCCGCCGAGCCCCGGCCGGACGTCGCCGACCTCAGACTGGCCGCCCTCTACGCCGCGTTGACCCCCTATCTGGGCGGGATGGACGAGCCCTCGCCCCTCTACAGCCTGGACGGCAACTACAAGTCCGCCTTCAGCGCCTGGGAGTTCGACGCCGAGGGCCGGATGACCGCGCTCGACCTGGCCTATCCGGCCTACTTCACCGACACCGAGCCGAGTGCCCGGGCCAAGATCGAGCAGGTCGTCCAGAGCAAGGCCGGTCGCGCCAGGGAGTACCGCTTCGACTGGGACGAGGAGTCCAACCGGCTGCGGATCACCGCCCTGGCGCCGCTGCCCACCGACATCGCCGCCCAGCACTTCGTCACCGCCCCGGGCGAGGTCGTGCTCGGCTTCACCGACGAGCTCGGCAGCCACCGGACCATCCCGGTGCACCAGGGCGGCGACACCGTCCAGCAGCCACCGGTGATCTGGCGGACCGGCCCGCGATCCGCCGAGCCGCACCTGCTGGCCCTCGGCGCGGCCGGCCAGGGCACGTCCACGCTGATCCGCTCGATCGCGCTCCAGGCGCTCCCGTACGGCGATCTGGTGCTGATCGACGGCGCGGGCACCGGTGAGCACGCCTGCCTGGTGAACCGCCCCGGCGTGTACACCGTGGAGACCAGCCTGCACGGCGCGCTGGCCGCGCTGGAGTGGGCCGCCAAGGAGACCGAGCGCCGGGTCGCCGCCCTCAGCACCGCCCGCCACCACGGCGTCACCCCGCCCGAGGACGTCAGCCGTCCCCTCTGGCTGTTACTCGACCACCCCACCGAGCTGAGCGAACTCGCCCACGCGGAGGGCCGCCCCGACCCGCAGGACCTGCTGGAGGTCCCGCTTCGCCAGGGCCGGGCCGCCCGGGTGACCGTGGTGATCGCCGACGACCTGGCGGCCCGCGACCGCATCTCCGCCACCATCCGGGCCACCACCAGGGCCCGCGTGGTACTCGGCCCGTCCGGCGCCGAGGCCGCCGAGGCGGCCCTCGGCGTCCCGCTGGACATCGCACCCGCCGCGCAGATGCCACCCGGACGCGGCTACGCCCGGATCGGCACGGCGCTGCCGGTACGGCTCCAGGTCCCGGCCACCGTGGACCCGCTGGACGAAGAGGCGTCGCCCCAGCTGCGGGACGCGGTGATCACCCTGCTGCCGCACCGGGACACCAGGACCGAGGCGGGTGCCGACGCGGAACCGGCTCCTGCCCAGCCTGCCGCGCAGGCTTCCGCGCCGGCCGAGGCGGCGGCTCGCGGCCCGGCGGTCGAGCTGACCAAGGACGCGGCGCCGGTGCGCCCGCGTACGGTCTGGCGAGCGTGAGCGGATAAACTCGGGCGGCCGCCACTGGGCTGAATTGCTAGCTGTGTGCACAATTGGTGACACTCTGGGTGATATTCGAGCCCAGATGTGACAAATCGGGCGGGGATGGGTACAAACAGGGGCGGCACGACAGGCGACGCATGTCCCGGGACGGGAATCTTCGTCGGCGGCCGAGCGTTGACCGAACGACGATGACAGCGACCACTAGTCCTGTGGGCCATAAGCCCGGGAGGCACGATTCATGAGCGAGCGAGCTCTCCGCGGCACGCGACTCGGGGCCACTAGCTACGAGACCGACCGTGGAATCGATCTGGCTCCCCGCCAGACCGTTGAGTACGCATGTCAGAACGGACACCGATTCGAGGTTCCTTTCTCCGTTGAGGCGGAGATTCCCTCGGTCTGGGAATGCCGTTTCTGCGGCCAGGAGGCAGTCCTGCTCGACGGCGATGAGCCGGAGGAGAAGAAGATCAAGCCGACGCGTACCCATTGGGACATGCTGATGGAGCGTCGCACGCGGGAAGAGCTGGAGGAGGTGCTGGCCGAGCGGCTGGCAGTGCTCCGCTCCGGCGGGATGAACCTCGCGGTTCACCCGCGTGACACCCGCAAGAGCGCGTGATCACACCCTCCGCCTCGGCGGAGGACTTCGAAGGGGCCCCGGGCAATCGCCCGGGGCCCCTTCGATTCGGCCCGAGTCAGTCGGCGGCGCACGCGAGGGTACGGGGCTGCTCGTGGATCCACCATCCCTTGACCCGCTGCCCGGCGGGCGCACCGCCTCGACCGGCCAGTGGGCTCCGGTCAGCCGGTGATCGGCGGGCGGTAGTCGGTGTCCGGGCCGGTGGGACCGGTCCGGGGATCGACAACCTCGCCCTGGACGACCTTGCCGTCCGGGCGGTGGATGCGCAGCTGCTCCTGGAGCCGCATGGCGTCCGCGAAGTGGCCCGCCCCCGGCCGTGCGGTGGAGCGCAGCGCCGTCCTGGCGAACCGGCGCCCGAGTGCGCGCCACATCGCCCTGGTGGGCGGCAGGAGCAGGGTCAGGCCGACCAGGTCGGACAGGAAGCCGGGCAGGATCAGCAGCAGTCCGGCCAGGACGGTCAGGCTCGTGCCGGTCTGGGGCTGCTGCGACTTGGGGTCGCGGCTCTGCGCGACGGCCGCCGAGAATGCCCTCAGCCCGGCCCGCTTGATCAGCGAACCGCCCAGGAAGGCCCCGGCCACCAGCAGGACCAGTACCGTGAACCAGCCGGCCGCGCTCGCGACGACCGTCAGCAGCCAGATCTCCAGCACCAGCCAGGCGGCGATCAGCAACGGCAGCCCCCGCCGCAGACGGCTGTGCGGGGCCGGACGGACCTGGGATGCTTGCTGGGTCACGGTACGAATCCACTCCAGCGCGGTGCTCCGCGCAGATCGGCAACCTAACGGGGGACGGCAGCCGCTGCTGCGTCCTCCACCTCGCTCAACGGTTCGACCTTGGCCGGTGTTCCGGCCGTCTCGCCGCCGCCGCGCCGCACGCCAGCAGGCCGGCGATGGAGAGCACCCACTCGGGCGCCGCACCCACCCGGTCGGCCACCGTCCGGCCGTCGAGCAGCGGCACGGTGGCGCTGAGTTCGGCCGGGGTGAGCTCCTGGGTGCGGCTCTCCACCGAGCCGTCCGGGGCGATGACCGCGCTGATCCCGCTGGTCGCGGCGATCAGGACCGCCCGGCCGTGTTCGACCGCGCGCAGCCGGGACATCGCCAGCTGCTGCTCGGGCTGCCCGCTCTTGGCGTACGTTGCGTTATTGGTCTGGACCACCAACACCCGGCCGCCGTCGTTGACGGTGTCTCGGACGATCTCGTCGTACGCGACCTCGAAGCAGATCACGTCGCCGATCCGAGCCGGGCCGAGCTGCATCACACCGTCGTGGGTACCCGGGTAGAAGTCCCGGGCCACCCGCTGCAGCCGGGTGATCACCTTGGAGAGTTCGGCGCGGAACGGCACGTACTCCCCGAACGGCACCGGGTGCTGCTTGACGTAGTAGTCGCCGGGGCCGTTCTTCGGGTCCCAGACGATGCCCTCGTTCTGGACGTGCTGGCTGTCCGGGCCGTCCACCAGGGCGCCGACCAGGGTCGGCACGCCGACGGCCTTCACGGCCCGGTCGATCCGGTCGTACGCCTCCGGGACCGCGAAGGGGTTGAGGTCGGAGGAGTTCTCCGGCCAGATCACCACGTCCGGGCGCTCGGCCCGGCCGGCGGCGACGTCGGCCGCGAAGCGCTCGGTGGCCGAGGCGTGGTTGTCGAGCACCATCATCGGGCGGCCGAGGAAGTCCATGCCGGGGTGCGCCACGTTGCCCTGGATGACGGCCACCTTGACGGTGTCGGCGGTGTGGGCACCGGTCGGCACCGGAACGAGGTATCCGGCGAGGACCGTCGCCGCGATGCCGGCTCCGGCCAGCACGGCGGCCCGAGCGGGGCGGGGGGCCATCCCGACGGCGGGGGCGGGGGCGTCCCCGGTGCCCGCGGGGGCGGCGGGGGCGGGGGCGTCCCCGGTGCCCGCGGGGGCGGCGCCATCGGGGGCGGCGCCATCGGGGGCGGCGTCAGCGGAGGCGGTACCAACTGCGGGATCACCGGGAGCGGCCCCCGGCGCCGGGCCGAGGCGGACGGCGGCGTACGCCAGCAGGGCACCCGCCAGGGCGACGGCGAAGGTCACCAGCGGGGCACCGCCGAGCGCGGCCAGCGGTGTGAACGGGCTCGCCGTGTTGGCGAAGGCCAGCCGGCCCCACGGGAAGCCGCCGAGCGGAAGCCGGTCACGCGCCCATTCCTCGGCCACCCAGAGGCAGGCCGTCCACAGCGGCCAGGTGCGCAGCCGGGAGGTGACGGCGAGGCCGGCGCCGAGCGCGACGAGGAACAGGGCCTCCAGGAAGGCGAGCCCGGCCATGGCGTCCAGGCCGATGACCCGCATCCAGTCGAGCAGCAGCAGGAAGAACGGGAACCCGAACGCGAGGCCCGTCCACGCTCCCTGGCGGGCCGTCCGCCCCCGGGTCAACAGGGAGAGGGCGGCCACGCCGGTGATGGACAGCGGCCAGAGGTCGAACGGCGGGAAGGCCAGGGCCAGCATCAGCCCGGCAGCCGCGGCCAGGGCGGTTCTGGGCAGGCCGGCCCGGATCCCGCTCCAGCGGCGGCCCAGCCGTCCCGGGCGCTGCTCGGGGACGACCGTGGCCGCCTCCGAGTCCGCCGTCGACTGGCCCTGGTTCTCGGGCAGTGCCACCTGCGCACCACCTCTCTGGCTGTGCCGTTCGCTCGCTCTGCGAGTGCCGTCTGGTCGACCGGGCCACTCGGTGCCGAGAGCCGTCGGAGAAAGGTACCCCGGACGGCTACCGGCCGTCCCTCAAGGGTGCCTGATCAGCGACGACATCCCCGCCGGCATGGCGCGGGGACCCGTTGGAGCGGCCGTGCGCCGTCGTAGCGGGCCCCGCGAGGTACGCGCCCCCGGTCGGTGCCCGGTCGGCCCGCCCTGCGACGGATCAGCGCTCGTGGACGGTCCGGCCGCGGACGACGGTGCGCAGGCAGGTCGGCAGCGGCACGCCCGGGGTGAGGTCCGGGAGTCCGGGGGTGCCGGAGCGGGGGTCGGTGGACCAGCCGGCGACCCGGTCGTCCGGGGCCTGCACGACCAGGTCGGTGACCTCCCAGATCGCGTAGCTGGCGACGGCGCCGGGTACCAGCACGCCGTCCTGGTCGCGGCCGAGCGCGCGCCAGCCGCCCCGGGTGTGTGCCGTGAACGCCGCGCGGACCGAGATCCGGTGCTCCGGGGTCTGGTGGAAGGCGGCCGCCCGTACCGTGCCCCAGGGGTCGAGCGGGGTGACCGGGGCGTCCGAGCCGAAGGCCAGCGGGACCCCGGCGCGCAGCATGGCGGCGAAGGGGTTGAGCCCGGCGGCCCGTTCAGCGCCGAGCCGCTGGACGTACATGCCGTCCGGACCGCCCCAGCAGGCGTCGAAGGCGGGCTGCACGGACGCGGTGAGGCCGAGCTCGGCGAAGGCGGCGATGGTCTTGTCGTCCAGCGCTTCGGCGTGCTCGACCCGGTGGCGCAGCGAGCGGACGCGGGCCAGGCCGACCCGGTCGGCCGCCGCCCGGACGCCGTCCAGGACGGTGGCCAGCGCGGCGTCCCCGATCGCGTGGAACCCGGCCTGGAGCCCGGCCTCGGTGCAGGTGGCGACGTGGTCGGCGACCTGTTCGGCCGTCAGGTAGGCGGTGCCGGTGTGCTCGGCGTCCGCGTACGGGGTGTTCAGGCAGGCGGTGTGCGAGCCGAGTGCGCCGTCCACGAAGAGGTCGCCGCCGGCGCCGACGGCTCCCAGCCGGCGGGCGGTCTCGATGCCGCCGAGTTCGCCCCAGTAACCGAAGACCTCCGGGCCCTCGCCCTCGGCCGCGAGGGCGAGCAGCGCGGCCAGGTCCTCGGCGGAGGAGATCTCCGGTCCGGCGCACTCGTGGACCGCGCCGATGCCCAGTTCGGCGGCCCGGCGCAGGGCGGCGCGCTGGGCGGCCCGGCGCTGCTCCGGCGTCAGGTGCGCGAGGGCCGCCTGTCGTACGGCGTGGTGGGCGTCGCGGGTCAGCGGCGCGGTGGGGTGGTGGCCGGGCAGCTCGGCGAGGCCCTCGGTCAGCTCCCGCAGGGCGGTACTGGCCAGGGCCGAGTGGACGTCGGTACGGGAGAGGTAGACCGCGGCGGTGCCGGCCGCGGCGTCCAGTTCGGCGAGCGTCGGCGGGCGGCCCTCGGGCCAGCCGCTCTCGTCCCAGCCGTGACCGAGCAGCACGCCGTCGTCCGCGGACCGGGCGAAGGCGGAGATCCGCTCCAGCGCCTCGGCCAGCGAAGGGCAGCCGGTGAGGTCCAGACCGGTCAGGGCCAGTCCCGCCGAGGTGGCGTGGACGTGGGCGTCCACGAAGGCGGGGGTGACCAGGGCGCCGGCCAGCTCCACCACCTCGTCGGCGGTCTCGGCGTACGCCTGGGCGGCGCCGTCGCTGCCGACCCAGGCGATGTGTTCCCCCTCGACCAGCATCGCGGTGGCGAACGGATCGGCAGGGCTGTAGACGGCGCCGCCGCGGAGGAGCACGGTCCGGTTGGTGCGTTCGGTCATGGGCCCAAGTCTGCACCCGACCGAATGCGGCCGGAGCGCCGGGGCGCGCCTCAGAGCCTCGGCGGGCGCGCCTCGTACGGGGTGGAGAGCACCACCGTGGTGCGGGTGGAGACCCCGGCGGCGCTGCGGATGCGGGCCAGCAGGTCCTCCAGGTCGCCGGGGGCGGCGACCCGCACCTTGAGGATGTAGTTCTCGTCGCCCGCGACGCTGTGGCACGCCTCGATCTCGGGCAGCGGGGCCAGCCGCTCCGGGGTGTCGTCGGGCGCGCTGGGGTCGAACGGTTTCACCGAGATGAAGGCGGTCAGCGCGAGGTCGACCGCGTCCGGGTCGATGATCGCCGTGTAGCCGCGGATGACACCGCGCTGCTCGAGCCGGCGCACGCGCTGGTGCACCGCCGAGGTGGACAGGCCGGTGGCCTTGCCCAGGTCCGTGTAGCTCATCCGGCCGTCTTGCAGGAGCAGCCGGACGATGCGCTGATCGAGATCCTCCACAAGGCGCAAACCTACTTCCCCTCGGGCCGGCTTGCCGACCCGGTGTGCACTCTTCCGTTTTCGGTGAGTGCTCGGACGCGCGCATTGCGGGGCCCGCACCCGATCTCCGGCGCCGTCGGCGAGCGCCACCGCAGTGCGACCGGCGTACGGGCCCCAGCAGACGCGGCGCATGAACGGGGCATGTGCCGCTGGAATGTGGCGAACGACACACCCCGTGCATCACAGTGCACCGCAGTGCAGGGTTATGGCGCTGTGACGCAGGGAAGGGCTGCTTGTGGCCAGGGCCGACGCGAGCCCGGCCCGATCCGAGGGGGATCAAGATGCTTGCTACTGACCAGCGCTCCCGCGCCGTGGAGGATGACGAACGCCTCGACCGCGACGCCGACTTCGACCTCGACCTCGCCGGGTCCGGGTTCCCGGGGGTCGACCCCGGCGACATGGACAGCTGGGAGATCGCCCGCGTGCACTGCCCCGCCTGCGACCGCCCGATCGCCCTGATCGGCGACGAGGAGCGGCTGCCGCAGCACGCCGTACTGCCGACCGCCTGGCACCCCTTCTCCCCCGCGCTCTGCCCCGGTTCGGGTGCACCCACCGAGGACCTGGCCGAGTGCGACGACCCGGCCGCCGACCAGGCCGCGCCCGGCGCCGAGGCCCTGCTGGCGCTGCCGGCCGAACTCGACTGGCGCACCCAGCCGTTCTCGCACGTGGGCGGGCCCGGGGCGGTGCCGCTGCGCCGGGTGCGGGTTCCGGCGCAGCGCGGGCGCCTGGTACGGCACTGACGCCTTCGCCTCGCGCCGGTGAACTCCCGCCGCACCGGGAGCACTTCGGGGGAGGGGTGAGCTTTTCAGGGGCGCGGGGACCGCGCGGCCGGCCCTCGATGGAAGTGGCCGGTCCGCGCGCGGTTCCCCGCGCCCCTGCTGCTTGCCGTCCGCCACGGGGAGTGGGATCCGCCGGCGGTTCCCACTCCCACGACAGGCCCTATCGGCTCAGGTGGCGGCCGATGACCAGGCGCTGGATCTGGTTGGTGCCCTCGACGATCTGGAGCACCTTGGCCTCGCGCATGTAGCGCTCGGCCGGGTAGTCCTGGGTGTAGCCGTAGCCGCCGAGGACCTGGACCGCGTCCGTGGTGACCCGCATCGCGGCGTCGGTGCAGAACAGCTTCGCCATCGCCGCCTCCTTGGAGAACGGCAGTCCCGCGTCGCGGCGGCGGGCGGCGGACAGGTAGAGCGCGCGGCCGGCCTCGATCTGGGTGGCCATGTCGGCCATCATGAAGGACAGCCCCTGGAAGTCGGCGATCGGGCGGCCGAACTGCTGCCGGGTGCCCGCGTAGTCGACGGCGAGGTCGAGCGCGGCCTGGGCGACGCCGATCGCACAGGCGGCGATGCCGAGCCGGCCGGAGTCCAGTGCGGACAGGGCGATCTGGAAGCCCTGGCCCTCCTCGCCGATCCGCCGCTCCCGGGCCACTCGGACGCCGTCGAAGTGCACCTGGGCGGTGGGCGAGCTGTTCATGCCCATCTTGTGCTCCGGCTGCGCCGCCGAGAGCCCGGCGCTGTCGGCCGGGACGAGCAGGCAGCTGATGCCCCGCGCACCGTCCTCACCGGTCCGCACCATGGTGCTGTAGAAGTCGGCGCGGCCGCCGTGCGTGATCCAGGCCTTGGTGCCGTTCACCACGTACTCGTCGCCATCCGCCTCGGCCCGGGTGCGCAGCGCGGCGGCGTCGGAGCCGGACTGCGGCTCGGAGAGGCAGTACGCGCCGAGCTGCTCGCCCCCGAGCATCCCGGGCAGCCAGCGCCTGCGCTGCTCCTCGGTGCCGAAGGTGGCCAGCCCGTAGCAGGAGAGGGTGTGCACGCTGACGCCGAGGCCGACCGCGAGCCAGCCGGCCGCGAGCTCCTCCAGGACCTGCAGGTAGACCTCGTACGGCTGCTCGCCGCCGCCGTAGCGCTCCTCGTACGGGAGGGAGAGCAGACCGGCCTCACCGAGGGTGCGGAAGACCTCGCGCGGGAACCGGCCGGCGGCCTCGTCCTCGGCGGCGCGGGGCTTGAGTTCGCGCTGGACCAGGTCCCTGGTGAGGCTCAGCAGCTCGCGGGCCTCGTCACTGGGGAGCTGGCGGTCGACGGGCTTGGCGGGAGCGGGGCTCATGACGGGCGGGCCTCCTCGGTCGGGGTGCCGGGCCCACGGGTGGTGGGGCACGGCACGGCAGGCGTGTCGGACCGGGCACCGGGTTGCGGTGAACGGTCGTTCACGGGCGTGGCGAAGTGAGTATGCCCGATACCGGCCTGTCCGTCACGACCTGCGGGAACGCACCGCCCGTAGAGTGGGGCGCATGGCTGTTCGGGACGGGAGTGCGGAGCTCGGCGACGGCCCGGCCGTTGCCGGGGCCGGTGTTCGGACTGCCGTCGCACCGGCGGGTCCGTCGGAGGACGACGGGGTTCCCGGACGGCTGGCGCGGCAGCTGCTCGCGCTGCCGCCGTCCTGCGGCCCGGTCCGACTGGTGGCCGTGGACGGCCACGCCGGGGCCGGGAAGACGACCTTCGCCGCCCACCTCGCCGCCGCGCTCGGCCGGGCGCCGGTGGTGCACCTGGACGATCTCGCCACCCACGCCGAGCCGTTCGGCTGGGTGGAGCGGCTGCGGACCGAGGTGCTGGAGCCGCTGGCGGCCGGGCGGACGGCCCGGCACCGCGCCTACGACTGGACGTTGCGGCGCTTCGCGGACTTCCGCACCGTGCCGCCCGCCCCGGTGGTGCTGATCGAGGGAGTCGGCGCCGGCCGGCGTGAACTGAGGCCGCTGCTGAGCCGGTTGATCTGGATGGAACTGGACGCGGCGGCCGCGAGGGCACGCGGGGAGCTGCGCGACGGACCGGAGTTGGCCGAATTCTGGGTCGGCTGGGCGACGGCCGAGCAGGCGCACTTCGCCGCGAACCCGAGCCGTCCGTACGCGGATCTGCGGGTGGACGGACTCACCGGCCGAGTCCTTTTCACTTCCCTTGGTGAGCCCTTGCCCAGTTTTTGACCCGGGGGGCCTTCACCCCGTAGGTTCTCACCGTCGCGAGCCGAATGGATCTCGCAACACCGGACGCGGCGCCTCCGGCTCGTTCCCCCGTGAGCCGGAGGCGTCGCGCTCCGCATCCGTCGCGCCACTCTCCCCACCTGCCGCGATCGACGCCGACCGTCGGGTTCCGGTCGGACTCCAACAACCCGGCGGGTACTGCGATTTGACACCGTGCGACACTCTTCCGGATCAGCCCCGCGCCGGTACGATTCGTGGCAGGCACGGTTGCGTGCCGGGGGCGTCGGCGTGGGCGGGCACCACCCTGGCCACGCCCCTCGGCCGCCGAGCCTCGGTGCACCGAGCGGGGGGCGTGAGTGACGGTGGAGAGTTCCAGTACGACCGGGCCGGACCGGCTCGCCGACCGCGCCTGGCTGCGGGCGATGGACGCCTACGCCGCAGGCGCCTATGTGAGGGCGGAGGAGGAGTTCCGCACCGCGGTACGGCTCGACCCCGGCATGGCGGACGCCTGGCTCGGGCTGCACGCTTTGCGCTGCGACACCTCGGGCGCCCTGCTGGCCATGCACCGCCATCAGGACCGCTTCGGCGAGCAGCGCAACAGGCACCAACGGCCGCTCAGTTCCTGGTACTGGCTGGGATGGTGGGTCCAGCCGGTGCTGGAGGACACTCGCGACCTGGCCCTGGCGCACGCCTCGCACTGGCTGGACGGCCGCCACCTGACCGAGCTAGACCGGGCGCTCACGGCTTGCCCGCCGCCCGACCGGGACCCGTCGGTGCGCTTCCTGCACGCCTGCCGCTCCTACCTGTTGAAGGACTGGGAGCAACTCATCCGCGACGCCGACCGGTTGCTGGACGACCCGATGCTCGGCATCGAGGCCGGGCTGTTCGCCGGCATGGCCAGGGTCCGCCTCGACATGTGCGCCCAGGCGCAGCGTCCGCTGGCCGCTTCACTGGCCCGCTGCCGCTCGGAGCAGCCGCAGCGCAAGGAGCTGCGGTACTGGCTGGCGCGGGCCTACGAGGGGGCCGGACGCAGCGCCGCGGCCCTGCCGCTGTATCGGGCGGTGCACCGGGCCGACCCGGCCTTCATGGACACGGCGGCCCGGCTGGCGGCGATCACCACCGAGGACGGGGTGGTCGAGGGCCTGCTCGGCGACGGCCGGGACGATTCCGCGCTTCCTGGTGAACTCGCCATCGCGGAGGCCGGCTTCGAGTCGGCCGGGGCGCCGGGCAGCGGGCCCGTGGCCGAGTTCGGACCGGACGGCGAGTACCAGCCCGGATACGGCCTTGCCGCCGGGTACGACGGCGGGAGCGGCTACGACCGCGGGAGCGGGTACGCCACGGGGGCCGGCTACGACGGGGAGTTCGCCGACGGCGACGGGTACGGTCCGGGCGACGGGTACGGCGGCGAGGGCGAGTTCGCCGCGGAGGCCGACTACCGGATCGGCGAGTCCGGTGCCGCTCCGGCCGCCACCGGGGCGCCGGTGCCCAAGGCGGCGCCCGAGCGCTCTGGCGCGGCGGCCGAATCCGCCCCCGGGCCGCCACCCAGAGGGGACGGCGGTGAGCGCGCCGCGCCGCCGGTCGGCTCCCCGCGCCGGGGCGGACTGCGCGGTCAGCAGGGGCTCGACGCGGCGCTCGGCGCGCTGGAGCAGATGGTCGGCCTGGAGCCGGTGAAGCGCCAGGTCCGGGCGCTGTCGGCGCAGTTGCGGATGTCGCGGCTGCGCACTGAGCAGGGCCTGCCGGTGCAGCCGCCGAAGCGCCACTTCGTCTTCTCCGGCCCGTCGGGCACCGGCAAGACCACCGTCGCCCGCATCCTCGGCCAGGTCTTCCACTCCCTCGGCCTGCTCTCCGGCGACCACCTGGTGGAGGCCCAACGGGCCGACCTGGTGGGCGAGTTCCTCGGCCAGACGGCGGTCAAGGCCAATGAACTGATCGACTCGGCGCTGGACGGCGTCCTCTTCATCGACGAGGCCTACAGCCTCTCCAACTCCGGCTACAGCAAGGGCGACGCGTACGGGGACGAGGCGCTCCAGGTGCTGCTGAAGCGGGCCGAGGACAACCGCGACCGCCTGGTGGTGATCCTGGCCGGCTATCCCGAGGGCATGAACCGGCTGCTGGCCACCAACCCCGGCCTCAACTCCCGCTTCACCACCCGGGTCGACTTCCCCAGCTACCGACCCGCCGAGCTCACCGCCATCGGGCGCGCCCTGGCCTCCTCCGGGGGCGACGGCTGGGACGCGGACGCCGCCGACGAACTCGCCAGCATCTGCGGCCATGTGGTGCAGGAGGACTGGATCGACGAGCTCGGCAACGGACGCTTCATCCGCACCCTGTACGAGAAGTCCTGCGCCTACCGCGACCTGCGGCTCTCCTCGCTCCGCTCCCTGCCCACCCGCGAGGACCTGGCCACCCTCCGCCTGCCCGATCTGCTCCAGGCCTACGGCGAACTGATCGACGGCCGCCGGTAGCCGGGGGTACGCGATCGCGGGACCGGCCGTCCAACACGACGTCCAAATGCCGCCGGAGATCCGCCTGTCGGCGCGGCAGCATCGTCACGCCGACCTGCAGCGGAGCCTCACCGCACTCGGCCGGTACGGGCAGCCCTGGGAGGTCGCCGCGACCGTGGCCCATCTCGCGGGAGACAGTGGCCCGTACATCACCGGCGCCGCCATCACCGCCGCCGTCGCCCGTGGACGGCGGCTTCGCTGCCTGAGCCTCGCGGGGGCGGCATTCCGCCGCCCCCGCGAGGCCGCCGACCGGAGGCTGCCACCGGCACGCCGTCGGCCTCAGGCGCGGGCCGTCTGGCGGTGGTCGGGGTCGTGCATCTCGCCGACCAGTTCCTCCAGGACGTCCTCCAGCGCGACCAGGCCGAGCCGGCGGCCCTCCTGGTCGACCACGGCGGCCAGGTGGGCGGCGGCCCTGCGCATGGCGCCGAGCGCGTCGTCCAGCGGCATGCCGGCGCGCAGCGCGGTCACCGGGCGCCAGAGGCGGGCCGGCAGCGGGGCCTCGGGGTCGTCCACGTCCAGGATGTCCTTGACGTGCAGGTAGCCGTGCAGGTCGCCCGCCTCGTCGATCACCGGGAAGCGGGAGAAACCCGTCTCCACCGCCAGCCGCTCTATCTCCAGCGCGGTCACCGAGGGGCCCACGGTGACCAGCTGGTCGGCCGGCAGCAGGACGTCGGTGACCGGTCGGCGACCGAGCTCCAGGGCGTCCTCCAGGCGCTCCTGGCGGCGTTCGTCCAGCAGTCCGGCCGCCCGGGAGTCGGCCAGCAGGTGGAGCAGCTGCTCGTCGGTGAAGACCGAGGCGACCTCGTCCTTGGGCTCGACCTTCACCAGGCGCAGCACGCCGTTGGCGAATGCGTTCAGCAGCCGGATGACCGGCCCGAGCCAGCGGGCGAGGCGGTTCAGCGGCGGGCCGAGCCAGAGCGCGGCCTTCTCCGGACCCGCGATCGCGATGTTCTTGGGGACCATCTCGCCGACCACCATGTGCAGGAAGACCACCAGCGCCAGCGCCAGCGCGTAGCCGACCGGGTGGACCAGCGACTCCGGCAGGCCGACGACGTGGAAGGGGCCTTCCAGCAGTCCGGCGATGGTCGGCTCGGCCAGCGCGCCGAGCAGCAGCGAGCAGACGGTGATGCCCAGTTGGGCGGCGGCCAGCATCGCGGAGACGTTGGAGAGCGCGTGCAGCACGGTGCGGGCGCGCTTGTCGCCCGCCTCGGCGAGCGGTTCGATCTGGCTGCGCCGGACCGAGATCACCGCGAACTCGGCGCCGACGAAGAAGCCGTTGCCGAGCAGGAGCAGCAGGGAGGCGACCAGTTGCAGGGCGGTCATCGGTCGGTCTCCTCGGCTTCCTCGTCAAGGCGGCGTTCGATCAGCACCCGGCTGGTGCGGTGCCGCTCGACCTCCAGCACGGTGAACCGCCAGCCGGGCAGGCTCGCGTGCTCGCCGGGGTCGGGCAGCTTGCCGAGCAGGTCGGCGAGCAGGCCGCCGAGCGTCTCGTACGGTCCGTCCGGGGCCTGCAGGCCGATGGCCTCCAGCTGGTCGAGCCGGGCGCGGCCGTCTGCCTCCCAGACCGGGTGGCCGTCGGCGGGCGGCAGTTGGCGCAGTTCGGGGATGTCCTCGGGGTCGTGCTCGTCCTGCACCTCGCCGACGATCTCCTCGACGATGTCCTCGATGGTGACCACGCCGGCCGTGCCGCCGTACTCGTCGACCACGATGGCCATCGGCTGCTGGCGGCGCAGCTGGTCGAGCAGGCGCTCGGCGGGCAGCGTCTCGGGGACCAGCAGCGGTGCCGAGGCCAGGTCGGCGACCCGTGTCCTGACGCGCTGGTCGGCGGGGACGGCGAGGGCGTCCTTGAGGGTGACGGTGCCGCTGACCTCGTCCAGGCTGTGCCCGTAGACGGGGAACCGGGACAGGCCGGTGGCCCGGGTGAGGTTGAGGACGTCGGCGGCGCTGGCGTCGCGCCGCAGGGCGACGACGTCCACGCGCGGGGTCATCACGCTCTCGGCGGTCAGTTCACTGAGGCCCAGGGTGCGGACGAACAGCCGGGCCGACTGCTCGTCCATCACTCCGGCCCTCGCGGAGTGCCGGGCGAGCGAGACCAGCTCGGCCGGGGTTCGGGCGTGGCCGAGCTCCTCCTGCGGCTCGATGCCGAGGGCCCGCACCATGCGGTCGGCGGAGCCGTTCAGGAAGCTGATCAGCGGACGGCAAACGGCCGAGAAGAGGCGCTGCGGTCCGACCACGGCGTACGCGACCTGGAGCGGCCGGGAGATCGCCCAGTTCTTGGGGACCAGTTCGCCGATCACCATCTGCAGCACGGTGGCCAGCACCATGCCGCCGGTGAGGGCGACGGTGGCCGCGGCGGCCCGGGGCAGTCCGACCCCGGTGAGCGAAGGGGTGAGCAGCGTGGAGAGCGCCGGTGCGGCGAGCATGCCGACCACCAGCGAGGTGACGGTGATGCCGAGCTGGGCGCCGGAGAGCTGGAAGGAGAGCTTGCGAAGGGCCTTCGCCAGACCGGCCGCCCTCCGGTCACCGGCCTTGGCGGCGCGTTCGACGCTGCCGCGGTCCACGGTGATCAGGGCGAACTCGGCGGCCACGAAGAGGCCGTTGGCGAGGATGAGCAGGAGGGCTGCGAACAGCAGCAGCCACGCGGTGATCACAGTGCCGCCCGCCTTCCGGGGGCCGGAAGTGAGGCGGCGCGGGTACTACCGGACGGATCGTCCATCGAGGGGAGGTGTCACTCCTCAGGTCATGGGGTTGAACGGCCCTGCCTTCGAAGGCCGTACGGCCGGAAGGCATGCGAAAGACCGGCGGGGCCTTTGCCCCGGCTTTACCAGCGTAGACGATACCGGGAGCAGGTTAAGGATCTTGCAGGGTGGTGCCCGCCCCGGCGGGTGGAAGCCACCTCCCCGGCAGGCTCCGGGCACTCTGCTCAGCGCGAGGTACCGCGCTCCTCGACCAGGTCGCGCAGTGCGCGGGCGGCGAGGACCGCCTGGTCCCGGCCGCCGGCGGGCTGGATGCCGACCGCGGCCAGCGCGGTGCCGTCCGCCAGGTCGAGGGTGACCCACGGGTCACCCTGGCGCAGGTTGACCCGGAGGATCTCGGCCCAGGCCAGTCGGCGGCTGCGGACGAAGTTGACCACCGTGACGCCCTGCTCGTCCGCGCTCACCCGGGGCCGGGCCAGCATCAGACCGACCCCGGCGAACAGCAGACCGCTGCAGACCATCGCCACCCGGTCGTTGAGCTGCCAGTTGTCGGGCATCGCGAAGGCGATCGCGGTGAAGAGCACCAGCAGTACCGAGCAGAGGGTGAGCAGCACGGCCCGGTTGCGGCGCGGCGCCCAGGTGACCGGGAGCGCGACGGACTCGACGGGCGTGGTGGCGGGCTGGGTGGAGGTGGTCACGGTGCTTCTCCCGAGTGCGGGCGGGGGTCCGGGGCCGGACCCCGCCCGATGGGTCGTCCAAGGACCGGCCGGCGACACGGCCCGCGGCGTCGCGTGCCCTGTTGCCGGCCGGTCCAACTCGATCAACTGGATCGAACGGCTGGGTCAGCCGACTCTACCGAGGCCTTATCCGTCGCGGGCGACGGGGTCAGAGGCGGCAGGCGTGGATGTTGGTGACCAGGATGGCGCGGGCGCCGATCCCCCAGAGGTCGTCCATGATCCGCTGGGCCTCCTTGCGGAGCACCATCGCCCGGACGGCCACCCAGCCCTCGGTGTGCAGCGGGGAGACGGTCGGCGACTCCAGGCCCGGGGTGAGCGCGACGGCGTCGCTGACCTTCTCGGCGCGGATGTCGTAGTCCATCAGCACGTAGCGGCGGGCCACCAGCACGCCCTGGAGGCGGCGCAGGAACTGCTCGACCGCCGGGTCCTCTCCGGCGCCCTCGGGCCGGATCACCACGGAGTCGGAGACCAGGATCGGCTCGCCGAACACCTCGAGGCCCGCGTTGCGCAGGCTGGTACCGGTCTCCACCACGTCGGCGATCACATCGGCGACACCCAGCTGGACGGCGGTCTCGACGGCACCGTCGAGCTTGGTGACGGTCGCCTTGACCCCCTGGTCGGCCAGGTGCTTCTCGACCAGGCCGGTGTACGAGGTGGCGATCCGCAGCCCTTCCAGGTCCCGGACGTCCTTCAGCCCGGCGCCGACCGGCTTGGCGAAGCGGAAGGTCGAGCCGGCGAAACCCAGCGCGAGCACCTCCTCCGCGTCCGCGCCCGAGTCCAGCAGCAGGTCGCGGCCGGTGACACCGACGTCAAGCCGGCCGGAGCCGACGTAGACGGCGATGTCGCGCGGGCGCAGGAAGAAGAACTCGACCTGGTTCTCCGGATCGACCAGCACCAGTTCCTTGGGGTCCTTGCGCTGCCGGTAGCCGGCCTCATGGAGCATCTCCGCCGCGGGACCCGAGAGCGAACCCTTGTTGGGGAGGGCGATGCGGAGCATGAGAGAGGAATCCTTCGCTGTGGAGGGGGCTGCGGTGCGTCGGGGTGGTCGGGATCGGTTCAGAGGTGGGCGTAGACGTCGTCGAGCGTCAGACCGCGGGCGACCATCATCACCTGAAGGTGGTAGAGGAGCTGCGAGATCTCCTCGGCGGTCCGCTCGTCGCTCTCGTGCTCGGCGGCCATCCAGACCTCGGCGGCCTCCTCCACGACCTTCTTGCCGATCGCATGGACGCCCTGCTGGACGAGCTGCGCGGTACGGGAGGACGAGGGGTCGCCGTTGGCGGCCTTCTGCTGGAGCTCGGTGAAGAGCTCCTCGAATGTCTTGGAAGCCATGATGAGCTCACCTTACGGCTTGCGGGCTGACCGACGGTAAACGGTCCGCAGCATGGACACTCCCATGGACTATCGCAGACGCACCCGCTCGTGGCCCTCAGGGACGCGAACCACCGCACGCACGGCCTCCCCCGCCCTGTGCCGGAGCCACCCGACCGGCCGCGCGACGGCCTCGCGACGACCTCCCGACGACCGAGGGCGCAGGGAGCCACGACCGTCGAGGTGATGACTCCCCGCGCCCTCGGAGGGTGCGGGTACGGGCAGCCGGGTATCCCCGGCGGTGCGGGGCCGGGCACGCGGACGTCCCGGCCCTCGATCGAGGGCGAGCCCCCGCTACGCGAGTCCGCGCAGCGTGACGGCGGTGGCGACCGCCGCCGTCACGGCCTCGTGGCCCTTGTCCTCGGCGGAGCCCTCCAAGCCCGCGCGGTCGATCGCCTGCTGCTCGTTGTCGCAGGTGAGGACGCCGAAGCCGACCGGGATACCGGTGTCGACGCTGACCTGGGTGAGGCCGAGGGTGGCGGCCTCGCAGACGTAGTCGAAGTGCGGGGTGCCGCCGCGGATGACCACGCCGAGGGCGATCACCGCGTCGAAGCCGCGCTCGGCCAGTCGCTTGGCGGCGACCGGGAGTTCGAAGGTGCCGGGAACGCGGATGACGGTGGGCTCCGCGATGCCCAGCTCCTTGAGCGCGCGGTGGGCACCGTCCAGCAGGCCGTTCATCACCTGCTCGTGCCACTGCGCGGCGACGACGGCGACCTTCAGGTCGGCGGCGTCATCGATGGTCAGTACGGGGGCTCCGTGGCCGCTCACGTTCGTATGTCCTTTGCTGGTCGGGAAGTTCAGGAGTTGATGTCGAGCCAGGGCAGCTCGTGGCCCATCCGGTCGCGCTTGGTGCGCAGGTAGGCGGTGTTGTGGGCACCCGGCTCGACGGCCACCGGCTGCCGGCCCTTGACGGTGAGGCCGTACTCGGTGAGTGCGGCGATCTTGTCGGGATTGTTGGTGAGCAGGGTCAGCGAGCGCGCCCCGAGGTCGGCGAGCATCTGGGCGCCGATGCTGTAGTCCCGGGCGTCGGCGGGCAGGCCGAGTTCGAGGTTGGCGTCGACGGTGTCCCGGCCCTGCTCCTGGAGTTCGTAGGCGCGCAGCTTGTGGGCGAGCCCGATACCCCGGCCCTCGTGGCCACGCAGGTAGAGCAGCACGCCGCGCCCAGCGGTGGCGATCTCCCGCAGCGAGGCCTGGAGTTGGGGTCCGCAGTCGCAGCGCAGCGAACCGAGCACATCACCGGTCAGGCACTCGGAGTGGACCCGCACCAGCAGGTCCTCGCCGTCCGGGACCCTGCCGTCGGCGCCGAGGCCGCCGGCGACCAGGGCGATGTGCTCGACGCCGTCCAGGGTGCCCTTGTAGCCGACGGCCGTGAAGTCGCCGTGCTCGGTGGGAAGGGCGGTGACGGCGGCGCGGGTCACGTGCAGTTCGGTGCGGCGGCGGTAGGCGATCAGGTCCTCGATGGAGATGATCGACAGACCGTGCCTGCGGGCGAAGGCGACCAGTTCGGGCAGCCGGGCCATGGTGCCGTCGTCGTTGACCACCTCGGCGATGGCGCCGGCGGGCGGGAGTCCGGCCAGCCGGGCGAGGTCCACCGCCGCCTCGGTGTGGCCGGGGCGGACCAGGACGCCGCCCTCGACCGCGCGCAGCGGGAAGACGTGTCCGGGCCGGGTGAGGTCGCCGGGCCCGGTGGCCTCGCTGGCGAGCAGCCGGACCGTCCGGGCCCGGTCGGCGGCCGAGATACCGGTGTCGACGCCGTCGCGGGCATCCACCGAGACCGCGTACGCGGTGCCCTTGCGGTCCTCGTTGACCTGGGTCATCGGCGGCAGCTTGAGCCGGTCGAGCTCGGCGCCGGTCATCGGCGCGCAGATCACGCCGGAGCTGTAGCGGATGGTGAAGGCCATCAGCTCGGGGGTGGCGGCCGAGGCGGCGAAGATGATGTCGCCCTCGTTCTCGCGGTCCTCGTCGTCGACCACGATCACCGGGCGGCCGAGCGCGATGTCGGTGATGGCGTGCTCGACCGGGTCGAGGGCGAGGCTGTCGTCCAGCAGCGGGTGGACGTCGTGGACGGGCTGGGTGGTCATGCCGTGGCTCCCTGGAGGACGGCCGTGCTCGCGGCACGGGGGATGCGGGTGCGCAGCCACCAGGCGCGCAGGCCGAGCAGCACCAGTACGAAGTAGATGACGTAGGTCAGACCGGAGAAGGTGTAGCCGCTGGAGAAGGCGAGCGGAACGCCGACCACGTCGACCGCGATCCAGGCGAGCCAGAACTCGACCCAGCCCCTGGCCTGCGCGTACATCGCGGCCAGCGTGCCGACGAAGATGTAGGCGTCCGCCCACGGGCTCCAGGACAGCTTGGGAAAGGCGAGGAACAGCTCGGCCAGGCCGACGGTGGCCAGCGCGGTGGCGCCGGCCAGCAGCGCGCGCTCCGTCCAGCTGGCGAAGCGGACCTCGATGTCACCGGTGTCGCGGCGGCCGCGCTGCCACTGGTACCAGCCCCAGAGGGCGGCGACGATCACGATGCCCTGCTTGCCGACCAGTCCGGCCAGGTGTCCGGACAGGTAGGCGGCGATCAGTACGACGCCGGAGAGCACCTGGACCGGCCAGGTCAGCATCGAGCGGCGCCAGCCGAGCGCGAGGGCGAGGAGTCCGAGCAGGTTGCCGGCCATGTCCGTCCACCTGACCGGCTGGCCGAGAACCGAGAAGGCGGTGTCGTTGAGCCAGTTCACGAGGCGTCCTCCGCGGTGGCCGGTACGGCGAGGGTGCTGGGCAGGGTGCGGGCGTCGAGGAGGCGCTCGACGTACTTGGCGAGGACGTCCACCTCGAGGTTGACCGGGTCGCCGATGCCCTTGGTGCCGAGGGTGGTGAGGGCGAGGGTGGCCGGGATGAGGCTGACGGTGAAGCTGTCGAGGGCGGCTTCGACCACGGTGAGGCTGACGCCGTCCACGGTGATCGAGCCCTTCTCGACCAGGTACCGGGTGATGCTCTGCGGCAGCGAGAAGCGCAGCACCTCCCAGCGGAGGTTGCCCTCGGCATCGCGTTCGCCCGGCTCGCGGGAGAGCAGGGTGCCGGTGGCGTCGACGTGGCCCTGGACGAGGTGTCCGCCGAGCCGGTCGCCCAGTGCCATGGCGCGCTCCAGGTTGACCCTGGAACCGGGCTTCAGGGCGCCGAGGCTGGAGCGATGGAGCGTCTCGGCCATCACGTCGGCACTGAACTCGCCGGTGGCAGCGGCCAGTTGCTCGGGGCTGTCGACCACGGTGAGGCAGACGCCGTTGACCGCGATGGAGTCGCCGTGCCGGGCTCCGGAACAGACCACCGGGCCGCACAGGCGGATTCGCGAGGAGTCGCCGAACTCCTCGATGGAGACGACCTCGCCGAGCTCTTCGATGATGCCGGTGAACACCCGGGTTCTCCTCGCGCTTGGGGCGCGGACTCCGGGGCGGCATGGGAGATGACACGGACAGCAACGCCCAGGGATGCCCGACCGGGCACTCCTGGATGTCGGGAGCGCTCCTCGGCACCGGCCGGGTACGACCGCTGCGAGGGGACGGAGTCCTCCCGGCACACCATCCGCGGCCCCTCGGGGGGAGCCACGGCACTGCTTGTCCGCCCGCGCACGCCTCCCATCCGGACTTTAACCGTCGGTCCAGGAATTTCACCTGGTCAACCGGCCGCTGGCTGCGGACGGGTCGCGGACTGTAACCGCCGGTTCGGATTTTCACCGACCCCGGAGTGCGCTGAACGTCACTGCTACTGCGGTCATTCTGCCACGCTCCCCGGCGGACGAGGAGAGGTACTCGCTGTGGCCTGGTTCACTTGGCCAGGTCGGCACCGGCGGGAATATCCCGCGCGCCGGCGGCAGATCGGACACCGCGACCCGCTGGGCGCGCAACTGGCCCGGCTACGGGGGGAACTGACCGTCCAGCGCAGGGCGCCGGCGGTCCGAGGAGTGCGCGGGCCCGCCCGCCGACCGCCAACCAGGTTGAGCGCGGAGGTGGTTGGGGCCATCGGCCGCCGACCTCCAGCCGGACGGCGAAGGAGCATCCGCCACGGGCATCCGCCGCGCGCGGCCGAGGCGGTGGCCGGTGCCGGCTCCGGCCAACGCCTCGGCCGCCGGTCGGGGTTGCACGGCCCGCGCAGCGGGTAACCCGCCAGATTGCGAGCCCGGTCGGCCTCGTCCAGCGGCGACACCCATCGTCGCCGGCGGCCACGGACCGGGCTCGACCACGTTGCGGACCGGCCCGCGGCGGCCCGTTCGGCGACGGCCGCTGCGGGCCGGCGCCGCGGGTCCAGCCCGTGCCGCGCCCCCGGAGGGCGGCCCGGCGGACGGCTCCGGGAACGACCCCTCCGCCTCCGCCAGCCGCACGCCCAGGCCTCTGGCGCCGCGCCTCCACCGGGGCGCACCCTGGTGGTATCCACGGCACCGGGCGGTGTCGACCCGGGCCACCGACCAGTGGAGGTGTGAGGGTGATGGCCACCTTCATGGACGTCCACCACGGGATGACCGGCATCACCGCCGAACAGCTCGCGGCCGTACACCGGGCCGACCTGGCGATCCAGGCCGAGGAGCACGTGCACTTCAAGCAGGCCTGGGCCGACCCCGAGACCGGCACCGTCTACTGCCTCTCCGACGCCCCGTCCAAGGAGGCCGTCCAGCGGGTGCACGAGCGCGCCGGACACCGGGCCGACGAGATCCACCACGTGTCGATCACGATCTGACCGACTCCGACCGACCCTGACCGACTCCGACCGGCACCACCAGCTCACCCGGTACGACGGGCCCGACCCGACCGGACGCCGCCGCACCCGGGAGCCCAGGAACGGCGAAAGTCCCTACCCGCCTTCCGGGTGCTCGACTAGATTGCCGATGCGTGACCACGACACCGCTGGCTCCGGGCCGGCTCTTCGACGCCCTGAGCACCGCCGCACTGCGGGACACCGCACAGCTGCGCGAGATCTACGAGCAGCCGAGCGAGCACGCCCGCCGGAAGCAGATGGACCACCTGCACGACAGCGCCCAGCAGCTGATCGGCTGCGCCTCGCTGGTGTTCATGGCCAGCGCCGGGGCGGACGGCCGGACCGACGTGACTCCGCGGGGAGGCCCGCCCGGGTTCGTCTCGGTGCTGGACGCGCACACCCTCGCCGTACCGGACGCGACCGGCAACAAGCGGCTGGACAGCCTGCACAACATCATCGAGACCGGACAGGTCGGCCTGCTGTTCGTCATCCCGGGCCGCGACAGCACCCTGCGGGTCAACGGGCGCGCCTGCGTCTCCACCGACCCGCAGCTACTGGCGCAGCTGACCGCCGTCGGCAAGCCGCCGCGCAGCGCCGTCGTGGTCGCGGTCGAGGAGGTGTACGGGCACTGCCCGAAGTCCTTCCTGCGGGCGGGCGCTTGGAAGCCCGAGAAGTGGCTCTCCCCCGACGCCGCACCCAGTTCGGCCCAGGTCACGCTCTCCCACCTGAGCGACCCGGAGCTGACGATCGAGATGATCGAGCAGTCCGAGCGCGAGGCGCTGCTGTACCGCTACGAGTGACGTCCACCCCAAGCGACTTCCGCCCCGAAGGCCCGGCGTTCCACACCCGTCGCCACCGGGCCTTCGCCACGACCGGGCTGACGGTCGCTCAGGGTGCACCGGCGCGAGAGCGGATGACCGAACGGAACGTCAGGCACCGCTTCCTGATGCCATGTTCAGCCCTTCGGCCCTTCGGCCCGTCGGCCACGGACGGCCGCCGGGGCGGTCGACTCGGTCAAACCTTGACCCCGAAGAGTTCAACATCTTGTCAACCCTTTCACTCTCCCGCCCCACCCACCACACGCCCGCCTGACCGCCAGCCCGGCCCCATCAGGGATTATTCCTTTCGGCAATCGATCAGCTACGCTACGTATCCGACATCGGTCACTTGCCTCCGTCCGGGTCAGGCGTACTGTTCCGATCCGGGAGCAGAGCACGAACGGACACCGCTCGAACCAGGCGGTGTCGGCGGGCGGGACGACGTTCTCGGGAGTTCCTGTGCAGGCTGCGGAGCAGGCGTCCGAAGGGGCGCCATCAGGGCTGGCCCCCGGGGCACGGACCACGGCGCCGCGCAGCCACCGGCCCCGACGCCGCTGCCCCGATCAGGTCGGCTCCCCCACGAACGGCGTGCCGACCTGATCCACCGGTACGGCGCACTCCGCTCCACCCGCTGACGAGGCTTCGCCGACGCCGCCGAAGCCCCGGCCATCGAGGCCCTGGCCGCCGAAACCCGGCTGACGAAGCCCGGCTGACCGAGTCCCGACCCGCAGGGCCTTCTCCCCGGCCGGTCCAGCACCGGACCTCCCCAGCCCTCCATCGAGAGAAGTGACGCCGTGAACCTCTCGCCCCGAGAGATCGACAAGCTCCACGTCTACGTGGTCGCCGACCTGGCCCGGCGCCGCCGCGACCGGGGCACCAAGCTCAACTACAGCGAGGCCGCCGCGCTCATCACCGAAGCCGTACTGGAGGCCGCCCGCGACGGGCGCACCGTGGCCGAGTGCACGGAGATCGGCCGCAAGGTCGTCACGGCCGACGAAGTCATGCCGGGCGTACGGGAGATGCTCGGCGTGCTCCAGGTCGAGACCGCCTTCGTGGACGGAACCAAGCTGGTCACCTGCCACGACCCGATCCACCCCTGACCGCACCGAGCCGCCCGGCCGCCCGCGCCGCACCACACCGTGCGGCGCCAGCGCCCCGGAGTTCGAGCCAACGCCCTTGCCGCACCGAGGAGTCAAGCAGGATGTCCGGGGGAGCCCAGTACCTCTACGGCGATGATCCGATCGAGATCAACGCGGGCCGGGCCACGGCCAGGCTCACCGTCGCCAACACCGGCGACCGGGCCGTGCAGATCGGCTCGCACTACCACTTCTTCGAGGCCAACCGCGCCCTGAGCTTCGACCGCGAGGCCGCTTACGGCATGCACCTGGACATCCCCTCCGGCACCGCCGTGCGCTTCGAACCCGGGGACACCCGCGAGGTCGATCTGTGCGCCTTCGGCGGCACTCGCCGCCTGGTCGGCTTCGCCGGGCTGGTGAACGGCGGCCTGACCGCGCCCGACACCCGCCGGACCGCCCTGCGCCGCGCGGCCGGTCGAGGCTTCCGTGACGCACCGGTGGGGGTACGGGCCGGAGTACCGGCTGACACGCCGGCGGCCGTGCCGACGATCCCGCTGCCGGAGGCTCCGATGACCGAACCGTCGGCCGTGCCGACCACCGCGCCGACGACCGATCCTGCGACCGCACCGGCGACGGTACCGCCGACCGCCTCGGCGAACGACGAGAACGAGGGGGCCGGGGCCTGATGGCGCTCCTGTCGCGCAAGCAGTACACCGACCTGTTCGGCCCGACCGTCGGCGACCGGTTCCACCTGGCCGACACCAACCTGCTGGTGGAGGTCGAGTACGACCACAACGCCGGTTCCTACGGCGACGAGGCCGTCTACGGCGGTGGCAAGGCCATCCGGGACGGGATGGCCCAGGACCCCGCCGCGCTGAACCGTGAGGGCGCGCTCGACCTGGTCATCACCAACGTGGTGGTGATGGACCCGGTGCTCGGCATCGTCAAGGGCGACATCGGCGTGAAGGACGGTCTGATCGCGGGCGTCGGCAAGGCCGGGAACCCGCATCTGCAGAACGGTGTCGACCCCGCGCTGGTGATCGGCCCCGGCACCGAGGTGGTCTCCGGCGAGCACCTGATCGCCACCGCCGGCGGGGTGGACACCCACATCCACTTCATCTCGCCGCAGCAGGCCCAGGAGGGCCTGTCCAACGGCATCACCACCTTCTTCGGCGGCGGCACCGGGCCGACCGACGGCACCAACGGCACCACCTGCACCCCGGGTCCGTGGAACATCCACCGGATGCTGGAGGCCGCCGAGGAGCTGCCGGTCAACGTGGGCCTGCTCGGCAAGGGCAACGGCAGCCTGCCCCAGGCACTGCGCGAGCAGGTCGAGGCGGGCGCCGCCGGTCTCAAGGTCCACGAGGACTGGGGCGCCACCCCCGCCGTGATCGACGAAGCGCTGCGGGTCGCCGACGAACACGACGTGCAACTCGCCATCCACACCGACACGTTGAACGAAGGCGGCTTCTTCGAGGACACCCTCTCGGCGATCGACGGGCGCACCATCCACACCTTCCACACCGAGGGCGCGGGCGGCGGCCACGCCCCCGACATCATGCGGGTCGCGGGTGAGCCCAACGTGCTGCCGTCCTCCACCAACCCGACCCTGCCGTACACCATCAACTCGGTGGACGAGCTGCTCGACATGGTGATGGTCTGCCACCACCTGTCCCGGGACGTCCCCGAGGACGTCTCCTTCGCCGACAGCCGGGTGCGCGCCGAGACCATCGCGGCCGAGACGGTGCTGCACGACCTCGGCGTGATCAGCGTCTTCTCCTCCGACTCCCAGGCCATGGGCCGGGTCGGCGAGTCCTTCGCCCGCGCCTTCCAGACCGCCCACCACTGCAAGGACAAGCGCGGCGCCCTGGCCGAGGACAGCTCGCGCAACGACAACGCGCGGGTACTGCGCTACCTGGCCAAGCTCACCGTCAACCCGGCGATCGCGGTCGGCGCCGCCGACGTGATCGGTTCGCTGGAGCCCGGCAAGCTGGCCGACATCGTGCTGTGGCCGATCCACTCGTTCGCCGCCAAGCCCAAGCTCGTCATCAAGGGCGGCATGGTCAACTGGGCGCTGATGGGCGACCCCAACGCCTCGCTGCCCACCCCGCAGCCGGTCTACTACCGCCCGATGTTCGGCGCGATGGGCCGCGCCCTGCAGCGCACCTCGGTGACCTTCATGTCCCAGGCGGCCGTCGCGGCGGGCGTCCCGGGCGAACTCGGCCTGCGGCGCCGGATCGAACCGGTGCGGCGCTGCCGTACGGTCGGCAAGCAGGACATGGTCCGCAACGACGCACTGCCGAGGATCGGGGTGGACCCGGAGACCTACAAGGTCACGCTGGACGGCGAGGTGGCCACCATCGAGCCGGCCGAGCGCCTCCCGCTCAGCCAACTGTTCTACATCGCCTGATCCGGCCGGCACGACGTGACACCGGTCGACAACTCCCAGTCAGGACCACCGGCTTGAACGAACCCATGCCGATCCCGGCGCTGCTGACCGGGCTCCAGCTCACCGACTCGGCCTTCCCCAGCGGCTACTACACCCTCTCCCACGGCCTGGAGGGCTTCCAGCAGTCGCGCGCGGTCTCGCCGCGCACCCTGCCCGCGCTGCTGCACGACCTGCTGCGGCACGGCGCAGGCCCGGCCGACGCGACCGCCCTCGCCCTCGCACACCGCGCGGTGTGCGCCGGCGACTGGGAGCAACTGGTGGCGGTCGAACGACGGCTGTACGCCACCAAGTTGGGCCGCGAGGCCCGGCAGGCCGCCGTCCGTACCGGGCGGCAGCTGCTGGACCTGGCCGGCGAGGTCTACGGCACACCGGAGATCGAGCGCTACCGGGAGCTGTACCGATCCGGCCGGGTGCACGGCTGCCAGCCGGTGGTCGCCGCCGCCGTGCACGCCGGCAACGGCGTGACGGCGCGGCAGGCGGTCACCTGCGAACTGTTCGCCTTCGCGGCCAGTTTCACCGGCGCCGCGCTGCGGCTGCGGCTCACCGACCACCGGCGGGCGCAGGTCGTGCTGCACGGCGCTGCCCCTGTGATCGAGCAGGCCGTCGAGGCCGCCCTGTGCCGCGAGTTGGCCGACCTCGGCGGCTGCACACCACTGGCCGACGTGATGGCGGGCCGGCACGAGCGCGCCGATGCCCGCCTGTTCGCCAGCTGAACCGACCTCCCCCACTCCCCCCTGAGGACTGCCATGCACGATCCCACGCAGGTACGCGGAACCCACCACCACGGCCACGACGACCTCGTCCGCCGCCTTGAGGACGGCGTGCTGCGGGTGGGCGTCGCCGGCCCGGTCGGTTCCGGCAAGACCGCGCTGATCGAGGCGCTGGTCCCGGTCCTGATCGGACGCGGCCGCACGCCCGCCGTGATCACCAACGACATCTACACCTCGGAGGACGCCGCACACGTCCGGCGCACCCTGGCCGGCGTACTGGACGCGGACCGGATCGTCGGCGTGGAGACCGGCGCCTGCCCGCACACCGCCGTCCGGGACGACCCGACGATGAACCAGGCCGCCGCCGACGAACTCCTCGAACGCTTCCCGGAGATCGATACCCTGCTCTTCGAGAGCGGCGGCGACAACCTCACCCTCACCTTCAGCCCCGCCCTGGTCGACCTGTTCCTGTTCGTCCTGGACACCGCCGAGGGTGACAAGATGCCGCGCAAGAAGGGCCCCGGCATCACCGAGTGCGAGCTGCTGGTCATCAACAAGACCGACATCGCCCGGTACGTGCGCTGCGACCTCATCAGGATGGAGGCGGATGCCCGGACGGTCCGGGAGGGCCGGCCGGTGGTCCTCACCAACGCGCTCACCGGCGAGGGCCTGGACGCCGTCGCCGACTTCCTCCTCGCCCACCCGCGGGCGAACGGCGCCGCGCCCCGGAGCGAGCGCGTCCCGCTCGCGCACACGGCGGCGAACGGCTCGGCGGCGGTCCCCGCATGACGGCGGCGCCCGCGCGGCTGGACCCCGCGCACTACGAACCCCGCCGGGTACCGGGCCGGCTGCTCGAACTCGCCGGCAGCCCGGACACCCTGGCCGCCGGGCGCCCCGGCAAGGTCGGCCTGCTCGAACTGCGCTACGCCAGGGTCGGGGAGCGCACCGAACTCGTCCACCGCTACCAGAAGTCCCCGCTGCAGATCATTCGGCCGCTCTACATCGACCCGCTGCGGCCCGATCTGCCGGTCACCTTCCTGATGTCCACCGGTGGCGGGATCGTCCAGGCCGACCGCAACCGCATCGACATCGACTGCGGTCCGGGCACCGCCGTGCACCTGACCACCCAGGCCGCCACCAAGGTGCACCGGATGGAGTTCGACCACGCCACCCAGCTCGTCAACCTGACGGCGCGGGCCGGGAGTTACGTCGAGTACCTGCCCGACCCGCTGATCCCCTACCGGGACGCCCGGCTGTACCAGCACACCGTGGTCACGGTCGACCCCGGCGCCACCGTCCTGCTCGGCGAGACCATCGCCGCCGGACGGCTCGCCAGGGGCGAGCGACACGCCTACCGGATGCTCTGCAGCGACCTGGAGATCCGGCGCCCCGACGGCGAGCCGCTGGCCGCGGACACCGTCCGGCTGGAGCCGGGCGAGGGCGGCGAGGGAGTCAACGGCCCTGCCGTGCTGGACGGTTACGACCTCATGTCGACCCTCTTCGCCGTCACCCCGCTCGCCCGCGCCGACACGGTCGCCGACACCCTGGAGGAGGCGCTGGGGTCCACCTCACTGACGTACGGGGTGAGCACCCTGCCCGGGGAGTGCGGCGCCTGGGTCCGCGTGATGTCCGACGACTCCCCCGCGCTCACCCGTGCCGTGCGCACCGTCTGGGACGCGCTGCGCCGACTGCTGATCGGCGTACCCGCCCCTGACCTGCGCAAGAGCTGACGCTCTACTGCTCCGGCGTGGTGCTGTCGTACTCGCTGGTGCCGGCGTCCAGCAGCGGGGTCTGCGGCTCCTTCATGTGCGCCGGGGCCATCGGGCGCAGCACGTGGTACCCGAGCAGCACCACCAAGGTGCCGAGGGCGATGCCGCTGAGCGAGAAGTTCTCGGTGATCTTCAGCGACACGTTGCCGATGCCGATGATCACGCCGGCCGCCACCGGGACCAGGTTCAGCGGGTTGGTCAGCTCCACCCGGTTGTGCACCCAGATCTGGGCGCCGAGCAGACCGATCATGCCGTACAGGACGACGGTGATCCCGCCGAGCACTCCGCCGGGGATGGCGGCGACCACTGCGCCGAACTTGGGGCAGAGGCCGAAGAGGATCGCGAAGCCGGCGGCGCACCAGTACGCGGCGGTGGAGTAGACCCGGGTCGCGGCCATCACGCCGATGTTCTCGGCGTAGGTGGTGGTGGCCGGGCCGCCGACGCTGGTGGAGATCATGGTGGCGGCGCCGTCCGCCATGATCGCCACGCCCATCCGGTCGTCCAGCGGATCACCGGTCATCTCGCCGACCGCCTTGACGTGTCCGGCGTTCTCGGCGATCAGCGCGACCACCACGGGCAGCGCCACCAGCACGGCGGAGGCGGAGAAGCTCGGGGTGTGCAGGGTCGGCAGGCCGATCCAGTCGGCCTTGCTCACGCCCGAGAGGTCGAGCCGCCAGTGGTCGCCCACCACCCCGGCGCCGTTGGCGGAGTGGATCTGCCCGAAGATCCGGTCGGAGACCCAGGAGAGCGCGTACCCGAACACCAGGCCGAGGAAGATCGCGATGCGCGACCAGAAACCGCGCAGCACCACCAGGGCGAGGCCGGTGAACAGCATGGTGAGCAGCGCGGTCCACTGGTCCTGCGGCCAGTACGTCCCGGCGGCGACGGGGGCCAGGTTGAAGCCGATCAGCATCACGACGGCGCCGGTGACGACCGGCGGCAGCACCGCGTGGATCACCTTGGCGCCCGCCGCCTGGACCACCGCGCCGCAGGCCGCCAGCACCGCACCGACCACCAGCAGCGCACCCGTCAGCGTCGCGGCGTCACCGCCCTGCGCCTTGATCACGGCGGCCACCCCGACGAACGACAGGCTGCTGCCGAGATAGCTGGGGATCCGCCCTCCGGTGACGAGCAGGAAGAAGATGGTCGCGACGCCGGAGACCATCACGGCCAGGTTGGGGTCCAGCCCCATCAGCACCGGCGCCACGAACGTCGCACCGAACATGGCCACCACGTGCTGTGCACCGAGTCCGATGGTGCGCCCCCAGCTGAGCCGCTCGTCCGGCTTCACCACCGCACCGGGCGCCGGGCTCCTTCCGTCGCCGTGCAGCCTCCAGCCGAAGCCCGCCATGGGTCACTCACTCTCCTTGTCGGCAATGGGAACGCCCATGCGGGCAGATCGGGCCAACAGCCGATCACACCACCGCGCCCTGATGCAAAAACCCGCCGCCGGACGGGTGGCCGCCCAGCCGGGTAGGGCAGCTCCGCCGCCAGCTGTCCGGTTCTTGACCTGGGCTGCCGGCAGCCGAGTTCGGCGGCCGGCAGCGGCCGAAGGGGCTACCGGTTTTGCGTCAGCACCCGGGCACCCGAACGGCTTTCGGCGCACGGCGAAGGCACTGCCACCGGTCACCTGTGCGCCGTCACCGCGTCACCTGCGCCGGAACACCTCCACCGGACGGCCCGGACGCCAGAGCCGGATCACGAGCTCTGTTGACGATGCATCAGTCCGCTGCTCCGACGGTGGACCGAGCATCCGGATCACTCCCACTAGGGGTTGGACCCCCCGACCCGTCCCCCGAGTCAGGGCCCGTGCCCACCCCAAGAGAACAGGGCGTCGCTCTCCCCCTCGACGGCGATCACCGGCCGCTCCGAACGGAGCAAGATCTTCCATGTCGCCCCGACCGCACCGGCAGAAACCAGAAGGACCCGCCACCGTGACCACCGCAGCCCCCGCCCTCGCCTCGCCCGCCATCGCCACCGCCGCCCGAGCGACGGGCCACCTGTCGGTGCTCGCCGGCATCGCCGCCAACCCTGGGTCTGCTGCCCCTCTACCGCCAGGCCAGCCGCCAGGCGTAACCACTCGGACGCCGACCACCGAACACCGGCCAGCGTGCCGCAGGCGCCGGGATCCCGGATCCCGGCGCCTGCGGCGCATCCGGCCCCCTCGCTTTCACAGCCTCGGTCCCCGGCCGAGGCACCGGGAGCCGGAGTTCACCCCGCCTGCCCGCCGCGCTGCGCGAGGTGCCTGAGGTACTCCGCGCGGTTGAGCGGGTTGCCGTCCGTCCGCCGGCCGGCCGAGTAGGCACCCGGCTGATGACCGGTGACGGCCCGGTCTGCGCCGGGGCGGGACCACCAGACACCTTCGCCGCCGGTGAGCGAAGCCAACTGCCGTTTGAAGACTGGCACTTGGCGCAGCGGAATGCTGCCCTGGAGCAGCCAGCCCTCCCCCTGGGCGGAGGACTGCCTGATCTCGGCCTCCAGTCCGACGAGCCGGGCGACGACCGGGTTGACGGCCTCGGCGGGGAGTTCCAACTCGTAGTCCTGGCAGGGCTCGTAGAGCCGGGTACCGGCCTGCGCGAGAGCCCTCATGAGGACCAGCGGGGTCAGGTTGCGGAAGTCGGTGGCGGTGCTGATCGGGCTCGCGAACCCGGACCGGGTCAGGGTGATGGTGCAGTCGGTCACCGGCCAGCCGTGGAGGCCCTGCTGGAGGCATTCGTGCACGGTGTCCTCGATGGCGCGGTGGAACGCGCGTGGCAGCGCGCCGAGTTCGGTCTCCCAGCGGAAGCTCACGGCGGAGCCTCGGCTCGCGGGTTCGACCCGCAGTCCGACGGTCGCGAAGAACTCGTTGCGCCCGCGCCGGTCGATCTCCTCGAACGCTTCGCCGTCGCTCGCCGGCCGCTCGACGTACCGGATCCGGGACGGCTCGAAGACGGCCTCGACCGCGAACTCCTCGCGCAGCCTGGCCGCGATCACCTCCCGCTGCACCTCGCCGTACAGCAGCAGCGACATCCGGCCGCCGGGCAGTACGCGGGCCTGGATCAGCGGGTCCTGCTCGGCGAGCGCGCTCAGGGCCTCGTGCAACCGGGGTGCGAGGTGGGGCCGCTCCGGCCGGACCACGACGTCGAGGGAGGGCGGGGTGAAGCCGGCCCGCTCCTCGCGCAGTTCCGACTCGCTCGGCGTGCCGAGCCGGTCGCCGACCCGGGTCTCGGCCAGGCCGCGCAGGCGCACGATGCTGCCGGCCACCGCCCTGGTCTCCGAGGACGCCGAGCCGACCACGGTCAGCTCGGTGACGCGGCCCTGGTACTGCCGGTACCGGCCGTCCGCCTCCCGCCGGTGCAGGGTGAGCCGGTCACCCCGGGCCACCGTCCCGGCGAACAGCCGCAGGCAGCAGATCTTCTCGCCGGCGCTGCCGCGTTCGATCGCGAAGACCGTGCCGCGCGGTGTGCCACCGAAGGGCTGCGGCAGGACCGGCAGCAGCCGGGTGATGCCCTCCAACAGGGTCGGAATGCCCTCACCGGTGCGGGCGGAGCCGAAGACCACCGGGTGCACGAGGCCCGCCGCGGTCTGCGCGGCGATACCCGCCCACAGTTCCTCGTGGGACGTCGGCCGGTCCAGGACGAGACGGGTCAGCAGCTCGTCGTCGTTCACGGAGAGCAGATCGGTGACCGCGGTGTGGAAGTCCGGGTCCGTGAGTGCGTACGGCCTGGTCCGGACGGCCGAAGTGCCGATGCCCGCAACCGTGTTGAGCGGGACGAGCCCGGGCGCGAGCCGCCGCCGGATGGCTGCCAGCAGCTCGTCGTGGCGGGCACCGGTGCGGTCGATCTTGTTGACGAAGATCAGTACGGGGATGCCCATCCTGCGCAGGGTGGCCATCAGTACCCGGCTCTGCGCCTGGACGCCCTCGACGGCGGACACCACCAGGACCACCGCGTCCAGGACCCGCAGGGCCCGTTCCACCTCGGCGATGAAGTCGACGTGGCCTGGGGTGTCGATCAGGTTGACCTGCAGGCGGCCGGCGGGGCCGGCGGTGGTGAAGGAGGCGACGGCGGAACGGATGGTGATACCGCGCTCGCGCTCGATGTCGCCGGTGTCCGTCTGGGTGGTTCCGGCGTCCACCGAACCGAGCCGGTCGATCGCTCCGGTCTCGAACAGCAGTCGCTCGGTCAGGCTGGTCTTACCGGCGTCGACGTGCGCCAGAATGCCGATGTTCAGGGTGGTCATGAGTGGCGGAATCCTCGGAAACGCTCGAAAGAACGGGGAGCTTGGGGTTTCCGAGAACCTGGCGCATCTCAATCTCCTGGCTGTGACGGCACGAACCTCGTCATCCTGTCACCGGGATCCGCCGCACGCACTCGAATTAACGCGGCGGGCCGCGACCGGACCAGCCCGGCGGACCACACCGGGCGTCGAGGGACCGCGGCGGGCCCGGTCGGGCCCCGGCGGCCGAGGCCCGACCGGGGCCCGCCGCTCAGTGCGCCGAGCACCCGCCGTTCAGTGACTGAGGCGGTGGTGGCCGAAGCGGTGGCGCCGGGTGGCCGGCGGCGACTTGTCGGCGCCCGGACCCTGCACCGCCCGGTCCACCTCCGTATCACCCGTCGGGCTCCGGCGGGCTTCCCGCGCGGCCCGCTTGTCGACCCGGCGCGCGACGGCGCGGCGGCGGTGCCTGCGGGCCCCCGACGAGGCCAGCATCCAGCCCAGCGCGAAGAGCAGGGTCAGCGCGATACCGGCGAGGAAGATCTCCAGGGCGTTCATGGTCGCGATGTGGTTGCCGAACAGCGTGATCGCGTAGTCGGAACCGGCCTGGAGATTCTGCGAGATCAGCAACGCGGCGAACGCGGCGCTCACGACGAGCAGCAGCAGTCCGAGGAGGAACATGGAGGGCCTCCCTTCGAGGGCTCACCTTGAGATATATGCCCTGAATAAGAAATTTGGACCCATTTGGCCAACCGCTGTTCGATGGTGACGCCCTGCATCCGAGCGGGCACCCATCGCACTCCGCCCGGATCCCTGCCTCCGGCACGCCCTCTGCGACACCGAGGCTCCCCCGACCACCACGCGGGCGGCCCGCTCGCCGCTCGCGCTCCACCGGCACCCGCCCGGCGGATTCCGCGCGGGCCGGGCGGGTGGCAACGTGAACGGCCGGGGGCTTCACCGGCGGAGGGCGGACGAGCACGATGGCAACCACCGACGTTCTGACTATCGATCAAGTAGTCGACCGGATGCGCGACTTGGCCGCGCGACTGCCCCAGGGGGACGGCATCGAGGTCTTCAACGCGATGTACCTGACGGTGACCGAACTGGTCAGGGACCGGCTGGCGTCGGCCTACTTCGACGACCCCGCGGGGATGGCCCGACTGGACGCCGTCTTCGCCGCCCGCTTCCTCTCCGCCGTCGACGCCGCCGAGTCGGGCGGCGTGCCGGAGGCCTGCTGGCGACCGCTGTTCGAACTGCGCGGCAACCCCGGCATCCATCCGATCCAGTTCGCACTGGCCGGGATGAACGCCCACATCGAGAACGACCTGCCGCTCTCCGTACTGGACTGCTGCCGGACCCTCGGCCTCCGGCCCGAGGACGCCGAGGCCGACTACCACCGCATCAACGACCTGCTCGCCGAGGTCGAGTCCCAGGTCCGCGAAGAACTGCTGCCCGGCCCCGAGCGGCTGCGGATCGCCGACCCGCTGCTGCACGTGATCGGCGTGTGGAGCATCGACCGTGCCCGGGACGCCGCCTGGGCCAGTGTCCTCGGCCTCTGGGAGCTGCGGCGCGCCCCGCTCGCGTACGAGGCCGTCACCACCGCACTGTCCGACTCGGTGGGCATGGTCAGCCGGGCCCTGCTGACCCCGCTCGACGCGCACTGAACGCGCCGTCGGCCGGCCTCCCGCGCACTGCGGGAGACCGGCCGACCGCCTACCGGCACCTGGGAGGCGTCACGCCCAGCTGGAGTGCAGCGGCTTGCCCTCTGCGTAGCCGGCCGCGCTCTGGACGCCCACGATCGCCTTCTCGCGGAACTCCTCCAGGCTGTTGGCACCCGCGTAGGTGCAGGCGCTTCGCACACCCGCGACGATCGAGTCGATCAGGTCCTCGACACCAGGACGGACCGGGTCGACGAACATCCGCGAGTGCGAGATGCCCTCCTCGAACAGGCCCTTGCGGGCACGGTCGTACGCCGACTCGCCCGAGGTCCGGTTGGTCACGGCGCGTGCGGAGGCCATGCCGAAGCTCTCCTTGTACTGGCGGCCGTCAGCGGCGGTCTGCAGGTCGCCCGGGGACTCCAGGGTGCCGGCGAACCAGGAACCGACCATCACATTGGACGCACCGGCGGCCAGCGCCATGGCGACGTCGCGCGGGTGGCGGACACCGCCGTCGGCCCAGACGTGCTTGCCGAGCTTGCGGGCCTCGGCCGCGCACTCCAGGACGGCGGAGAACTGCGGGCGGCCGACACCGGTCATCATCCGGGTGGTGCACATCGCGCCGGGGCCCACACCGACCTTGAGGATGTCCGCACCGGCCTCGACCAGGTCACGGACACCGGCGGCGGAGACCACGTTGCCCGCCACGACCGGGATCTTCGGGTCGAGCGCGCGCACCGCGCGCAGCGCGTTGATCATCGTCTCCTGGTGGCCGTGCGCGGTGTCCACCACCAGCACGTCCGCACCGGCGTCGATCAGTGCCTTCGCCTTGCCGGCCACATCGCCGTTGATGCCGACGGTCGCGGCGACCCGCAGCCTGCCCTCGGTGTCCACGGCCGGGGCGTAGAGGGTGGCGCGCAGCGCGCCCTTGCGGGTCAGGATGCCGACCAGCTTGCCCTCGGCGTCGACGACCGGCGCCAGCTTGCGGTGCCCCTCGTTCAGCTTGTCGAACGCGGCGCGCGGGTCGATGCCCTCGTCCAGCAGCAGCAGGTCGCGGGACATCACCTCGGACAGGCTGGTGAACCGGTCCACACCCTGGCAGTCGCCCTCGGTCACCACACCGACCGGCTTGCCGTCCTCGACCACGACCAGCGCGTTGTGCGCACGCTTGGGCAGCAGGGACAGCGCGTCCGCGACGGTGTGACCGGGGGCCAGGGTGAGCGCGGTGTCGTGCACCAGGTGGCGCTGCTTGACCCAGCCGATCACCTCGGCGATCACCTCGGTCGGAATGTCCTGCGGGATGGCCACCAGACCACCACGGCGGGCCACGGTCTCGGCCATCCGGCGACCTGCGATCGCGGTCATGTTCGCGACGACGAGCGGGATCGTGGTCCCCGTCCCGTCGTTCGAGGAGAGGTCGACACCCTGCCGGGAGCCCACGGCGGAACGGCTGGGGACCATGAAGACGTCGTCGTACGTGAGGTCGTACGCGGGCTTGAGGTCGTTCAGGAAGCGCATGAAAAGGGCTCTCTGGCTGGGAGAAGTTACACCTCGGGTGCGGCTGCGGATGTCCCGCGAGGGCGCACTCGGGCGCCCCGCACCCAACCGTCGAGTTTCACTCATACCCTGCTCGAAAGCCAGTTCACGCGTAAACGTTGAAGATCCACACAGCTGCCGCCAACCGGGCGGCGGGCCGACTTTGTAGGAAAATCCAAATGGCGCCCTGACTGCCGATGGTGTCGTTCCCGCCAGATCTCAGCCACGACGCACCCCGCCCGCCCCGGCCCCCGGCTCCCGGCCCCGGCGAATCAGGACAGCGCCCGGGCAGCTCCGGATCGCAGGCCGGCGCGCCCGCGGCCACCAGCACTCCCTTGCCGTACGGACGGCCGCCCCCGCTGAGCTCGATCATGGCCGAAAGCGTTCCCCCATCACTCTCGGACCAGTAACCAGAGCACTCCACTTCATATACTCCAACTGGAGTACCCCACTTGAGGTAGGTAGGAGGCAGGGAACGTGGCCGAACCAAGGGGACGCAAGCTCAATCTGCTGGCCATGGCGCTCCTCGAGGTGCTCGAGGAGCGGCCGGCTCACCCGTACGAAATCCACCAGACCATGCGTGACCGGCAGCGCAACCGGCTGGTCAAGCTCACCGTCGGCTCGCTGTACCACGCGGTGGACCGGCTGGAGCGGCTCGGCCTGATCGAGCCCGTGGGCACGGACCGGCAGGGCAGGCTGCCGGAGCGCACGGTGTACGCGATCACGCAGGAAGGCCGGGATGCGTTCGCCGACCGGCTGAAGGAGATGGTCTCCGCTCCCGCCGAGGAGTTCCCGGAGTTCCCGTTGGCTCTCGCCCTGCTGCACACGCTCGACAGGGAGACCGCGCTCGAGCGGCTGATCTGGCGGGCCGCGGCGCTGGAGGCACACATCGCCGGCGGCGAGGTGATGGCCACCCGGCTCACCGAGTTCGGTGTGGCCCCGATGTTCTCCGTCGACCTCGACTGGCAGCTCACCAGGGCCCGGGCCGAACTGAAGTGGATCAACGCTCTGGTGGCACGGCTGCGCAGCGGTGCACTGCCCTGGGACCGGAAGGCCGACGCCCCGCCGGTCCAGTTCGGCCCGGCCGCAGCCGAGGCCGGGAACACCGGCGCGTCGCCCGAAGACCAGGACGGAACCGGGAAGGGCATGGTGAGCCGATGAACCCCCGACGCGTCACACGGCCCTGGTTAGCACTCTTCGCCCTGTGCACCGGCCTGTTCATGATCCTGCTCGACAGCACGATCGTGAACATCGCGGTCCCCGGCATGATGTCCGACCTGGGGACGGGTCTCGACCAGATCCTGTGGATCGTCAACGGCTACACGCTGGCCTACGCCGTACCGCTCATCCTGGCCGGGCGCCTGGGCGACCGCTTCGGACGCAAACGGCTGTACGTCATCGGGCTGGTGGTCTTCACCCTCGCCTCCGCCCTCTGCGGCCTGTCCGACACCGGCGGAGAGCTGATCGCGGCCCGCGCGGCACAGGGTGTCGGTGGCGCGCTGATGAACCCCCAGACGCTGGCCTTCATAACGGTTCTGTTCCCACCGGAGAAGCGGGGTGCGGCGTTCGGGGCGTGGAGCGGGGTCGCCGGGGTGTCGACGATCGCCGGTCCACTACTCGGTGGACTGATCGTGGAGAAGCTCAGCTGGGAGTGGATCTTCTTCGTCAACGTACCCGTCGGTGTCATCGGTCTGGTGCTCGCCCTGCTCGTGGTGCCCGAGTCGCGCAATGCGAGTGCCCAGCGGCTCGATCCCCTGGGCATCGTGCTGGTCAGCACCGGGTTGTTCGCCGTTATCTACGCGCTCCAGGAAGGCAGCCGCTACGACTGGGGCGTGATCGCGGGTCCGCTGTCCGTACCGGTCCTGCTGGTGGCCGGCGTCGTGCTGGTCGCTGCGTTCCTACTGGTGCAGCAGCGGTCCCCGGAGCCGATGGTGCCGCTCACGCTGTTCGCCGACCGGAACTTCTCGATCGTCAACGTGGTCGCCACGGCAGTGGGTTTCGGCATGGTGGCACTGCTGCCCGTGACGCTCTTCCTGCAGGACGTGCTGGGCCTGAGTGCCCTGGAATGCGGCCTGGTAACCGCCCCCGCATCGGTGTGCGCCGCGGTGATCGCGCCCTTCGCCGGGTTCAGAGCTGACCGAACGGGCGGCAAATACCTGCTCGTCACGGGCCTGTTGGCCTTCTGCGCCGGGATCGGCGGCAGTGCGCTGCTCGCCGCGCCGAACATGCGCGTGTGGTTGATGGTGCCCGCGGTGATCGTCCTTGGCGTTGCCATGGGGCTGCTGTTCTCCACGATGACCACCGTGGCCCTACGCGATGTCCGACCAGAGCTGTCCGGCGCCGCCTCCGCGGTGTTCAACACCACACGGCAACTCGGCCAGGCGCTGGGCACCGCCGCCGTGGGCGCGCTGTTGCAGGCGGCACTTCGCACCTCGACCCATCGGGAAGCCGCCACCACCGCGGAAAGCCTGCCCGTGTCGGTACGCGAGCAGTTCGTCGACAGCTTCACGGCCGTCAGCGCCGACAGCCCGGCCCGCACGGTCGACGCCCCCGCCGGACTGCCGACGTCGCTCGCGGCGCAGTGGCACCAACTGAGCGTGGGAGTGCTCGGCCACGGCTTCGTCACTGCCATGCGTTGGACCCTGCTACTGCCCATCGCGCTGCTGCTGATCGCTGCCGTCTGCAGCTTCGGCCTCCGCCGCACCCGGAAGGCATCCCGGACTGTTTCCCCCGACGCCGCACGGCTGACTGAGACCAGCCATCGGCCCGCTGGATAGATCGCGACTCCGAAGGGTGGTGCTTCGGCACCGAGCGACGACCCCCGGGGCGACGGTCCGCACCGCCGCCGAGCATGCCACCGGCACGAATGTCATCGGCCATCCGCGGCAGGCGAGTTCTGCGAGGACCGATCGCTCACGCCCGCCAACAGAACGATCAACGGCGTGGTTGGATCGCGTTCGACGCCATCACCGATCGCCGCTCCGGCCCGGGCGCCCAGAGGTGGGCGGTCAGCACGGAGTCCCCGCGACCGTCCGGCCGCGGGGACTCTCGCAGATCTGACGGTATGTCAGGACTTCGTGCTCTGGCCGGTGTTGCCGCCGGCCGTGACGGCCGTGCCGACCTGGACGTCGGAGGCCTTCAGGTAGGCGATCCGGTGGTTGTAGCGGATCGGGTAGTAGGTGTCGTTGCCCACCACCAGAGTCCAGTCGTTCGGCGCGCTGTTGTCGATGGTGTGCGAGTAGAAGAAGTCCGACTGCACCGGCGTGTCACTGCCGGCGACGTAGGACTGACCCGCCGGGACGGTGGCGGTCAGCGGCACCACGGACTGCGGGGCGATCCCCGGGTAGGGCGTGTACGCGGCGGCCTCGGGGTAGTTGCGACCGTACACCGGGATCGAGGCCTGGCCCGGCTTGGCGGTCAGCACGGTCCGGCCCGGCCGGTTGTCGGCACCGCCGGTCTGCCCGGACGGGTTGTAGAACCAGGCCTTCTGGCCGTCGTACCAGATGGCGGTCCAGTCGCCCTGGAGATCCGCGACGACGTAGCTGGTGCCGTACACGGCCTTGTCGTGCCAGTCGGAGGCCTGGGTGGTACCGGCGTTGATCAGCGGGGCGTTCGGGTCCGGCTGGGTACGCAGGTAGACGAAGTTCTCCGGCCGGTCGGCCGTTCCGGTCACCGGGGGCTGGTTGGTGGCGTCGAACGCGGGCGAGATGGTGACCACGCCGCCGACCGTGAGCGGACCGCCGAGGTTCGCGCAGACGGGGGCACCCAGCAGGTCCATGTAGTGCGACCAGTCCCAGAAGGTGCCCGGGTCCCAGTGCATACCGGCGACGTACGACTGGATCGGGCCGGGCACGTCGTCGTGGCCGATGATGTGGTCGCGGTCCAGCGGGATGTCATAGCGGGCGGCCAGGTGGCGCACCAGGGCGGCAGAGGACTGGTAGAGCTGCTCCGAGTACCAGGTCGGGCGGTCGGTGGGGAGGGCGTATCCCTCGTGCTCGATCCCGATGCTGTGCATGTTGAGGGACTTGTTCCCGGCGTGCCAGGCGATGTCCTTGGTGTGCACCAGCTGGGTGACGTGCCCGTCCGAGGACCGGACGATGTAGTGCGCGCTGTCCTGGTTGGCCGGGTTCTGGAAGAGCCCGATGGACGCGTCGAAGCCGCCCTCGGTGTCGTGGATGACGATGTACTGGATCTTGTCGCCGTCGTCCGGGCGGTTCGCCTTGCTGTAGTTGCCGAACGAGGTGAGGTCGCTCGGGTTGGTCAGCGCGTAGGCGGCGGGCTTGAAGTCGCAGTCAAGCTCGAAGGGGCACTCGGGGGTGGTGTCGTCCGCGGCCGGGGCCGCGGCTGCCCGCATCGCGGCGGCCGGACGGCCCGCCTTGAGCGGAGCCGGGCGGTCCGCCTTGAGCGAGGGGGTCGCGGCGAGGACGACCGACTGGCCGTCGGCCGTGTGCCGGGAGACGCCCGTGCGGATCGTGCCGAACACGCGGTCGGCGAAGGCGTCGACGCTCGCCGCGTCGCCGGCCTGGCTGAACCTGGCCACCGCCTGGTACCAGGCGCCGGGGTCGGTGGAGGCGGGCTTCCCGGCCTCCTTCTGGTACTGCGCCAGCAGGGCCGCGCCGCCGCGCACGCTCTGGGCCGCATCCCGCTTGAGGTCGCCGGCCGGGCGGTGGATCAGCTTGGCGGCCGCGTCCAGGGTGTGCAGTGCGGGGCCGTCCTGGACCTTGGGTCGCGCCGTCGCGCCCGTGGCCGGCTTCGGCTCCGCGCCGTCGCCCCGGCCGTCGGTCTCGGGGCCCGGGCCCTTGGCGAGCGCGGCGTTGACGGCGGCCGCGTCGACCTCGGTCAGGCCCATCACGTTGTAGTTGCCGGTGGTGCTGGGCGCGCCCTGGTGCGAGTCCCAGCGGGTCTGCTGGTACGAGACGGCCAGCAGCACGCCGACCGGAACGTGGAACTCGGCGGCCGCGGAGTCGAACTGGCGCTGCAGTGTGTCCTCGGCCGGCGTGGCGCCGGATGCCGGGACGGCACCGGCGGTCATACCCGTGACCAGTGCCAGGCCGGTCGCGGAGGCGGCGACTGCGGTGGTGAGGCGCGGCAGGCCCCGCGTGGCTCGGTGGGCGTGCCGAATTGGGGATATCAACGGAGTCCGCTGTCCCTTTCATAATGGAATCGGTGAGAACCGCCCTCATCGCCGGACCTGGACCGCCCGGGTCAGCGGGGCGGTCGAGCCCGGGTCCGACCAGGGCGGTGCAGACGTTAACACCTGATCGGCCGTCAGCGCTCACCGCTTTGCGGTCGGACGGCACGTCAGGCACCTGCGGGAAGTACGGATTCCACCCCGTCACAGCCGGGCAGGCCCGGGTGCGGAGCCGGCTCCGCTCCGGCCGATGCCACCCCCGGGCCGGTACCGGCCTGCCGATGGCCTGCTGATGGCCCGCTCCGTCGCGGCTCCGTCGCCGCTCCGTCGCCGACCTGTCATCGACCCGTCTCGGGCCCCCCGTTACGCTCTGGCCGACACCACGCCGCCGAGCGGCGGCGACACTGACGGGGGTTCGGATGCGCTACCTCATACGCGACCGCATGTTCGCCTTCCACGAAGAGGCGTGGATCGAGACCGAGCACCGGGAGAAGCTCTACAAGGTCAACCGGCGGTTCCTGCGGCTGCGCACCACCTTCGACTTCGTGGACCCCCACGGGGAGAAGGTGGCGAGCATCACCAGGAAGGCCTTCACCCTGCACCACACCATCCTGGTCAAGCAGGACGGCGCGGTGGTCGCCCGGATCAGCAAGCGGGCCTTCCGGATCTTCAGCGACCGGTTCAAGGTCCGGCTGCGGGACGGCCGGCGGCTGCGGATAGTCGGCAACCTGTGGGACCACGAGTTCGACATCCAGCACCGTGGCACCACCCTGGCGCACATCTCCCGGCGCTGGTTCACCATCCGGGACGCCTACGCGGTCGATGTGCTGAGCCCCGAGGACAGCACCCTGCTGGTCGTCCTCGCGGTGTGCGTGGACCACATCATCCAGGACCGCAAGGGGGAGCAGCTCACCAATCTCTGACGCCGGTGGCGGCTGCTTGACCGACGCCCCCAGACCCGGCTCGCTGTCTCCGGAGCCCCACCGGTATCGCGCCGTTTCCCCTGTTCAACCGGCATTCGGCAAGAGAGGTCAAAGACCTGCCCAAGAGATCGGAGCGCCGGAACCGGCCCGACCCGGTGCACGTCGGTTGAGGCGGGGAGCGGCGGATCGACCACGGCACGACGCCGTCGCGCCCCCGGCACACCGAGGCCGGACGGGGTCACCCGTCCCGGCGAACCACCTGAGGGAGGGGCGTCACCATGGCAGAGCAGCGCGCGGAGCAGCCGGGCGATCAGAGCGGGCTGTCCCGGCGGCGGCTGATCAGGCTGACGGCCGCCGGCGCGGCGGTCTTCGGGGCGGGCGGCGCGCTGACGGCCTGCGGCAGTTCGTCCGGCAACGTCGCCCCGGCGCCGCCACCGCCGTCGGAAAGCCCTTCAGACGGCTTCTCCCCGGCCGCTGCGACCGAGCCCCCGAACGTCTCCGACCTGCCGAACCCCTCGTCCTCGCCGGTGGCGGTACGCACCAAGCCGGTCTTCAAGGTGCACGACCTGCTGCCGAGCGCTCCGTCGAACGCGGTCGCGCTGACCCTCGACGACGGTCCGAGCCGGATGTACACCCCGGAGGTGCTGCAGCTGCTGCGCAAGTACGACGTCCGGGCGACGTTCTCGGTGGTCGGCATCGAGGCCCACGCCGACAAGGACCTCATCCGGCGGATCGCCGCGGACGGGCACACCATCGCCAACCACACGATGACCCATCCCCAGCCGTTCTCCCGGCGCAGCGCGGCTCAGATCCAGCAGCAGATCGCGGACACCCAGTCCGTCATCGTGGACGCCGGGGCCCCCGAGCCGAAGCTCTTCCGCTCCCCCGGTGGCGACTGGTCCGCCGACGTGTTCGCCGCGGTCGCCAAGTACGGGATGACGCCGATCGACTGGGACGTGGACCCGAGGGACTGGGCCCGCCCCGGCACCAAGACGATCACCGAGAAGTTGCTGGCCGCCAAGCCGGGCGACATACTGCTCTGCCACGACGGCGGCGGCAACCGCTCGCAGACCGTCGACGCGCTGCGCACCGTACTGCCCGCCCTCAAGGCCAAGGGCTACACCTTCGTCACCCTCTGACGGTCCACCGTCCGTCCCCCGGTCGGCACCGCTCCGGTTGCGGACCGGGGCCGGATCGGCTCGCCTGGTTCTGGGTGCTCTTGGCGCCCCGGGGCAACCGGCGGAGCGGACGAGGAGCGGCGATGTTCAAGGGTTTCAAGAACTTCCTGATGCGCGGTGACGTCGTCGTCGTGTCGGTGGGGCTGATCGTCGCGCTGGCGTTCAGCACCCTGATCAAGGCGTTCACGGACAACGTCATCACCCCGCTCGTCACCCGGGCCCAGGGCGGCCATTCGACCGCGCTGGGCTGGCAGTTGGGCGCGCCCGGGAACAAGGCGACCTACGTCGACATCGGCGCGTTCATCTCCGCCGTGATCTACTTCGTCATCTTCATGGCGGTGGTCTACTTCCTGATCATCGTCCCGTACCGGGCCTTCCAGCGCCGCCGGGGAATCACCGTCTTCGGTGCACCCGTACCGGCCAAGACCTGTCCTGCCTGTCTCGCCGACGACATCCCGGCGGCCGCCTCCAAGTGCCGCTACTGCGGCACCGAGCAGCCCCCGGCTCCCGGCCGGACCAGCTCCTGAAACCGGCGGGCACCCGTCCGAGGACGCTGCGCCGAGCGGCGGACACCTCCGGCGGCAGGAGCGGCGGCCACTTCCGACGCGAAATCGTCCGATTACCGACTCTTCGTTCACGGCCGGCATGCCGTAGGTTCGGGCCGCCGACAACATCCGACCCCGTCGAAGGAACCAACTCGCCCGGGGCGAACCGAAGATGAGGTATCGCATGTCCATGTCTCGACGTAGCACGCCAGGTGCGGCCGCAAGGGTGCTGGCCGCAGCCGGGCTCGCACTGTCCCTGCTCGGACTGGGAGCCTCGCCGGCCGCCGCACAGGCCAGGCCGCACTCCCTGGACAACACCTGGGCCTGTTCGATCCCGAACGGATACATCTACGACCAGGTGCAGAGCCTGATCGGCGCCTGCGGTGCGTCCGGCTTCGCCATCCGCTACCACCTGCGGGTTCCGGCCGACGGGCTGTGGGCGTGCGAGGTGCCGCCGGGGTTCACCTACGACCAGGCCCAGCGCCTCATCGGCATCTGCAGCACGTCCGGTTTCGCCTACCGCTACCACCTGCGCGGCTGACCGCCGGCGGCCCGCCTCCACGCACCGCGGGGCGGGAGCCCCCTGCCGCCTGCCGCGGGAGCACCGGACGGCTCACCCGGCCCCCGCACCGTACCGGCGCCGGTACGCCAGGGGCGTGAGCCCGGTGCCGCGACGCATCACCACGCGCAGATTGGCGGCGGTACCGAGCCCGCTGCGCCGCGCCACCGTCTCCAGACGCGACTCGCCCCGCTCGATCAGCCGGCAGGCCAGGGTGAGCCGCTCCCCCGTCAACCACGCCAGCGGTGTGGTGCCCAGTTGCGCGCGGAAGCGGCGGTGCAGCGTCGCCGGACTGACCGAGGCGCGTGCCGCCAGTTCGGCCACGGTGAGCGGTGAGTCCAGTCGCTCCTGGGCCCAGGCCAGCACCGGGGCCAGGGACTCGTCCGGCAGGTCGGGCACCGGGCGTTCCACGAACTGCCGCTGCCCGCCGTCCCGGTGGGCGGCGAACACCAGCCGCCGGCTCACCGAGTTGGCGACCTCCGCTCCGTGGTCCCGGCGGACGATGTGCAGCCCGAGGTCGAGGGCGGCCGCGCTCCCCGCGGCGGTGAGAATGTCGCCGTCGTCCACGAACAGGACGTCCGCCTCCAGCCTGACGGCCGGGAAGCGGGCTCGGAAGGAATCCGCCCACTGCCAGTGCGCGGCGGCCGTGCGCCCGTCCAGAACCCCGGCCTCGGCCAGCGTGAAAGCACCGCTGCAGAAGCCGACCAGGCGCGCGCCGCGCTGATGCGCCCGCCGCACGGCATCGAGCACGGCCGGCCGGCGCGGCACCTCGACGTCGGGGCGGTTGGGGACGATCAGGGTGTCCGCGGAGTCGGCCGCGGCGAGGTCGGCGACCCCGGTGAGGGTGAAGAAGCCGTCCCGCATCCGCGTGCGCGGCTCGGCCGAGCAGAGCCGGAAGTCGTAGAGATCGCGGCCGAGTTCGGGCCTGCGCAGGCCGAACACCTCGGTCGCGCAGCCGAGTTCGAAGGGGTTCGAGTTCTCGTCCACGATCACGACGACCCGGTGCGGGCCCGGCGAGCGGAGCCCGTGCGAGGATCCTTTCGACATGTGCAATTCCTAGCACTCACACCAGCCCCGCGGGGCGGGCCAGGATTTCCCCATGAGCGACGAACCCATCGACCGCAAGGAACCCATCGACCTCGGCAGGGCCCTGGCCTCCTTCGACGCCCTGTGGAGCCCCCGCATCGTCACCCGTGTCAACGACTACGACGTCCGCGTCGCCAAGGTCCGGGGTGAACACCTCTGGCACGTCCACGAGGACACCGACGAGTTCTTCCTGGTGCTCGAAGGGGAGTTGGACATCGCTCTGCGCGAGCCCGCCGGGGAGCGCACGGTCCGGCTTCCCCGGGGCGCGGTCTTCACCGTTCCCCGGGGCACGGAGCACAAGCCGTCCGCTCCCGACGGCGCCGCGATCCTGCTCTTCGAGCCCACCGGGACACCGACGGTCGGAGACCGGCACGACGAGATCCCCGACCACGTCGACGCGACGACCGGACACCCGCTCGGGTCCTGAGGGGCGATCAGGCGCACCCGGCCACCGCACGCGCCGCGCCGCAGGACGGCCACGACGGGCCTCGGGGGCGACGGGAGTTGCGGGAGCAGCACCCGGGCCGCCGTCCCCGCCGAACCGGCGGACCGCCCGTTACTGACCGGAGAGCAGCGGGAGCACCTGGCGGCAGAGCGCGTCCAGGGCGACCCGCTGCTCGTCGTCCAGGCTGGCGAAGGCGGCGCGGGCGCGGCTCATGTCCTCGCGGATCTGGCCCAGCACCTCGCGCCCCTGCTCGGTGATCGCGACGATCTTCACCCGCCGGTCGGCGACCGCCGCCTCGCGCTGCGCCAGCCCCAGCGCCTCCAGCCGGTCCACGATCCCGGTGACGTTGGAGGCGTCACAACCGAGCCGGCCGGCCAGCGCCCGCATCGGCACCGGCTCCTGCACCGACTTCAGCGCCTTGGCCTGCGAGGAGTTGAGGCCGTGGCGCGCGGCGGCGGCCGCGAAGTCGTGGAAGTAGGCGGTGCCTACGGCAGCCACCACCTCCATCAGGTCGGCGGTGGTCGGTACGGTGCTGGTCGCTGTGGAGCCCATGGTGGTCAGGGTACGCACACTTGCTTCAGTTACTCCAGCTTTGACCATCATAAGCGACTCTCCGCAATCAAACCGTTCCCTGGCGCATCCGGCCGGGCCCCTTCCAGGGCGATCGCCCTCAGAGCACCAGCTGCTCGAACAGACGCCGCAGCTCCGCCTCCGGATCCGCGGTCAGCCCGGTGTGCACCGGCCCCGGCTGGACGATCGCACTGCGCGGTGCGGTCAGCCACCGGAACCGCTGCCCGGGGTTGTCCTCCCCGGCCGGGCCGGCCTTCGGTCCGCCCTCGCAGACGGCCTCGATGCCACGCAGCGCCCGCCGGACCCCGGCCACGTCCGCGACCGGGTCCAGCGCGAGCAGCCGCCCCTGATCGAGGTGGGTGCGGGCGCCCAGGTGCGCGGTGTGACGGCAGTAGAGCAGCACGCCGATGTTGACGCACTCGCCACGCTCCACCCGCGGCACGGCGCGGATCACCGCGTACTCGTAGTCGTGCAGTTCCACGCCCACGCCCTGCTCCCCGTCACTCGTCCCGTTCAGCATGATCCGGCCTCCTCGGCACCGGGCAGGGTCGGCAGCCAGCCCCGCGGTCCGGCCAGCCGGGCGGTCAGCCGCTCCTGGTAGGCGTCCCGGACGGCCTGGGTGTCGGCGAAGCCGGGCTCGTCCGTCAGCCACTCCTCCGGGATCGACGCGACGGCCGCCGGCAGCGCCTTCTCGGCGAGTGCCGCCAGCTCCTCGTCAACGGCCTTCAGGTCCCCGGCGGAGCGCAGCAGGGCGTGGTCCGAGGCGTCGTACGGCTTGCCGGGCCAGGCGGCCGAGCTCGCCCAGTGGTGCTGGAAGATCAGGCTGGCACCGTGGTCGATGAGCCGCAGGCCGCCGGTGGCCATCAGCAGGTTGGGGTTGCGCCAGGAGCGGTCCACATTGCCGATCAGGGCGTCGAACCAGAGCACCCGCGCGGCCAGGTCCGGGTCCACCTCGAAGCAGAGCGGGTCGAAGTTGAGCGCGCCGCTGACGAAGGCCATTCCGAGGTTGACGCCGCCGCTGGCGCGCATCTGGTCCTGGATCTGCGGTTCGGGCTCGCTGCGGGCCAGCACCGGGTCCAGGTCGATCCGTACCAGCTCGGGCACCGGCAGCCCGAGGCGCCGGCCCAGTTCGCCGGCCAGTACCTCGGCGATCAGCGCCTTCCGTCCCTGGGCCGCGCCGGACCACTTGAGCACGTAGAGCCGATGGTCATCGGCCTCGACCAGGCCCGGCATCGAGCCGCCTTCTCGCAGTGGCGTCACATAGCGGACCGCCGTCACCTCGGAGAGCATCCCGCCAGCCTACCGACCCGTCAGCCGTCCTCCGCCCGCCGCCGGGCCCGTCGCCGCGGCCGCGGCGGTTTCCCGCGCGCACGGGGTCCTGCGCGAGCCCGGGTGTCCCCTCGCCTCGGCCGCGGCGTTTCCCCCTCCCGGGCCCGCTGCGGTGGCAGGCACCAAACGACCGTGCGACCGTGGCGAACAGTTGTCAGAGTTGTCCTGATACCGCTCGGACCCGGCAGGCAGGGGATGGACGATGGAGCGACCTCGGATCCTGATAGTCGGCGGCGGTTTCGCCGGTCTTGAGTGCGCACGCCGCCTGGAACACAAGCTGGCGGCCTCGGAGGCGGAGATCTCCCTGGTCACGCCGTTCAGCTACCAGCTCTACCTGCCGCTGCTGCCGCACGTTGCGGCCGGGGTGCTCACCCCCCAGTCAGTCGCCGTCTCGCTGCGCCGCAGCCTGCACCGCACCCACATCATCCCCGGTGGCGTGATCGGGGTGGACCCGGCGGCCAAGGTGTGCGTGATCCGGAAGATCACCGACGAGGTGATCGCGCTCAGGTACGACTACCTGGTCCTGGCGCCCGGCAGCATCACCCGGTCCTTCGACATCCCCGGACTGACGGCCTACGCGCGCGGGATGAAGACCCTCGCCGAGGCCGCCTACATCCGCGACCACGTGATCTCCCAGCTCGACCTCGCCTCGACCACCCTGGACCAGCGCGAACGGGAGTCCCGGCTGCAGTTCGTGGTGGTCGGCGGCGGCTACGCGGGCACCGAGACGGCCGCCTGCCTCCAGCGTCTGACCACCGCCGCGACCAGGCGCTACCCCCGGCTGGACCCCGCAACGATCAAGTGGCATCTGATCGACATCGCCCCGAAACTGATGCCCGAGCTGGGAGACAAGCTGGGCAACGCCGCGCTCCAGATCCTGCGGGCCCGCGGGATCGAGGTCTCGCTCGGCGTCTCGGTGGCCGAAGTCGGCGCGGAGACGGTGAAGTTCACCGACGGACGGGTGCTGCCCTGTCGCACCCTGATCTGGACCGCCGGGGTCGCCGCCAGCCCGCTGATCGGGACGCTGGACGCCGAGACGGTACGCGGCCGGATCGCGGTCACCGCCGAGATGCGGGTGCCGCAGTTCGACTCCGTGTTCGCGCTCGGTGACGCCGCCGCCGTGCCGGACCTGTCCAAGGGCGACGGCGCGGTCTGTCCTCCCACCGCCCAGCACTCCGCCCGCCAGGGCCGCCGGGTGGCCGACAACCTGGTCGCCGCACTGCACAACGAGCCGCTGCAGCCCTACTATCACAGGGATCTCGGCCTGGTGGTCGACCTCGGTGGCAAGGACGCGGTCTCCAAGCCGATCGGTGTTGAACTCAAGGGCGTACCGGCCCAGTTGGTGGCCCGCGGCTACCACATCATGGCGATGCGTACCAACGTGGCCAAGTTCCGGGTCGGCGCCAACTGGCTGTTGAACGCCACCGCGGGCGACGACTTCGTCCGGACGGGCTTCCTGGCCCGCCAACCCGCCCGGCTGCGCGACTTCGAGTACACCGACGCGTACCTGTCCAGGGACCAGGTCCGCCAGCACGCCCAGTCGCTGCTGGCCAAGGGCTGAACACCAGCCGGCACCGCCCGAGGAGGACCATCCGTACGAGTGAAACCGGCGTACCGGCCTGACACCGGCGCTCCCGGGCTGACCTGCGCGGGAGCGCCGACACGCGGACGGAGTCCTGGGCGGCCGCGGCCCGCCGGGCCACTAGCGTCCTGCGGCATGCGATCTGCCCCGTTGCCCCGCCGCCGCACCGTGCTCGGCGCCGCCGCCATGGCCACCACGAGCGCCGCTCTCCCCCACCCCGCCCGCGCCGCCGCGACCGGAACGGACCGGGTGCCCGCAGCCCGCGCCGCCGCCGGTCTGCCGTCCGACGCCGCGATCGCCCGGCAGATCCGCGCCGAGTACCTGCACAGCTGGGAGGGCTACAAGCTGGCGGCCTGGGGCTACGACGAGGTCCGGCCGCTCTCCGGCGGACGGAACGACTTCTTCGCCCGGGGTCACACCTTCGGCCTGTCCATCGTCGAGGCGCTGGACACCCTGTGGCTGATGGAGCAGGACCAGGAGGTGGAGCTGGCCGCCGACTGGATCGAAGCGCACTTCGACCCGGCCGTCGACGCCGAAGTGCAGGTCTTCGAGGCGGTGATCCGGCTCGTCGGCGGCCTGCTAGCGGGCCATCTGTGCACCGGGCGGCCCGCTCTGCTGGCGCGCTGCCGGGAGCTGGCCGACCGGCTGCTGCCCGCCTTCACCCGCTCCCCCTCCCAGCTCCCCTACCGCTACGTCAATCTGCGCACCGGAGCGGTCTCCGGCTCGGTCAGCCCGCTGGCCGAGGTCGGCACCAACCTGGTGGAGTTCGGCGTGCTGAGCCGGCTCACCGGCGACGACCGCTACTGGAGCGCGGCCAAGAAGGCCGCCCGCGCGGTGATCGCCCGGCGCTCCTCGCTGGGCCTCCTCGGCACCGCGCTGGACGTCGAGTCGGGCCGCTGGACGGACACCCACGCGATCGAGCCGAACCCACCGGTGGACTCCTTCTACGAGTACCTCTGGGCCGGCGGCGAGCTGTTCGACGACGCCGAGCTGCGCGCCTGGTACCGGGTGCTGACCAACGCCGTGCTCAAGTACCAGGCAGACCGGAGGGACGGCCGACTCTGGTTCCGCCAGGTGGACTTCAGCACGGGCAGGACCACCGGCCACGACCAGTCCGAGCTCGCCGCGTTCTATGCCGGCCTCCTCGGCAAGGGCGGCGACCTGGACGCCGGCCAGGCCTACTACCGCTCCTGGACCACCCTGCTGGACCAGTACGGGCTGCTGCCCGAGCAGGTGGACTACGCCGCCGGCCAGGTCCGCAGTGCCCGCAACGACCTGCGGCCCGAGTACGCCAACTCCGCCTTCGACCTCTGGCGGCTGACCGGCGCGGACGAGTACCGGCAGACCGCCTACCGCTACTTCCAGGCGGTACGGGCCGAACAGCGGGTGTCGGGCGGCTACACGGTCGCCGAGGACGTCACCGCCTCGCCGGTGCGCCTCGGCGACCTGACGCCCGGGTACTGGTTCGCGGAGAACCTCAAGTACCTCTATCTGATGTTCGCGGCGGCGCCGCGCTTCGACTACCGCACCGGCCTGCTGTCGACCGAGGGGAAGCTGGTGCGCGGCGCCGTCCGCTCCTGAACCCCTGCCGTTACCTGGCGGTCAGGTACATTCCGGAGGCGTCCTGGCCCGGGGTGTTGTCGCAGGCGTAGTCGCCGCTGGGCCGCGCGTAGAGCAGGGCGAGGCAGCGGCCCAGGGCGAGCTGGCCGTAGTAGTTCGGGTGCATCGACTCCTGGGTGGCTCCCTGCGGGGTGCTCAGTCCGGCGTCCACGAAGCGGGCCCACTCGCTGGTGGTCGCGGAGGGCGTGTTGTCCGGCGCGGCCAGGCTGTCGGACTTCGAGCAGACCTCCCGGCCCTGCAGGGTGTCGCGCAGGTCGAGGAACTGCACGCCCTTGCTCGCGGCGACCTGGGCCAGCGCATCGGAGACCTGAGCGGTCATCGAGTCCCTGGCCCAGTCGGCGTCGGTGTCCCAGAACGGGCAGCCGCCGGTGTTCGCCCGGGTCCAGCCGCTCTCGGGGTAGCGCATCTCGCTGCTGCGCGGGATCGGCGACGGGTACGACTGCAGCACCAGCCGGTAGTCGCCGTCGGCGTAGCCGGCCGCCCGCATCACGGCCCGGATCTCGTCGATCGACTTGCCCACGCCCGCCATCGCGTCCGGCATCGCCGAGTCGACGGCGGCCTGCTCGCCGTCGCGGCAGGAGGAGCCCCAGATCAGGTAGTCCTCCGCGCAGGACGTGATCACGTTGGCGAAGCCGAGGTCGTTGCCGCCGATCGAGAGGGTGATCAGCTTGACGTTGTTCTCGGCGGCGACGGCGGCCAACTGGTCGGCCTGCGGCGCCTCGCCCTTGAGCGACTGGCCGCCGGCGGCCGCTCGGAAGATGTTCGCGGTGGTGGCGCCGGAGCAGGCGAGGTCGATCTGGTTCTGGGCGATCCGCGCGGTGCGGATCTCGGCGCTGTCGGATCGGTCGCAGCCGCTCGCGAAGGTGCTGCCGTAGACCCGGGTGGCGTCGTAGCCGCTGCCGGTCCAGGCCCGATCGGTGCCGTCCCGGCTGCCGCCGGTGCCGTCGCTGCTGCCCTGCCAGCGGCCGGCTTCGCCGGAGATGTAGCTGTCCCCCATCGAGACGCTCACGGTGGGGCCGGTGGCAGCCTCGGCCGGGGTGACCAGGCCCGGCAGCGGCACGGCGAGGGCCGCCGCTGACAGCACGGTGGCCAGTCGTCTGGTGGTGCGGGAACGTTCGGTCGTACGGAGAGAGTTGAGCACGGCGGAACTCCTGCGGAAGGCCTCCCGTACGTGGGGACGGGAGGCGCTGACGTGAGGGTGTGCCGCCGGCCGGGGGCGCCCAAAATGTGGCATGCCCACGGTTGTTACCGCTAGGTATCTGAAGTGACTTTCTTCTGGCCGTCAGACATACGCATCTATCGGACGTCGAACTCCGGTGATCGGACGCCGTATTGACGCATTGTCAGGCAAATCGGAGACGGCTCACGCCGCAGCCGGTTCAGGTCGACCGCGACCGCCCGCCCGACGAGTGCAGGACGCCCGCCAGGTCGGATGCCAGCCTCGGCGCCCGAGCTTCCTCCAGGCCCGCGATGGTGATCCGGATCCCGGGCGGGGACTGCATCCGGAACCGCGCGCCGGGCGCGACCGCCCAGCCCGACTGAAGCAGCGCCGCGACCACCCCGGACTCATCCGGCACCGGCACCCAGACGTTGAGCCCGCTCGCACCGTGCGCCTCGATCCCGTGCGCCGCCAGCGCGGCCAGCAGCGCCTCGCGGCGCGCCCGGTACACCGCGGCCACCGTCCCGGCCGGCGCGGCGTCGGCGCGCCACAGCTCGGCCACGGTGCGCTGGAGCAGCAGGCTGACCCAGCCCGCGTCCAGCCGCTGGCGCCCCAACACCAGGTCGATCGTCTCCGGATCGCCGATGGCCAGCGCGATCCGCAGATCGGGGCCGTACGCCTTGCTGGCCGAACGCACCACGGCCCAGTGGGCGGCGGTGCCCCCGACCAGCGGCCGATAGGGCAGGTCGACCATGCCGTGGCCGTGGTCGTCCTCGATCAGCAGCGCGTCCGGGTGCCCGGCCAGCACGGCCCGCAGGTCGGCGGCCCGCCGCTCGGTGAGTGCGGCCCCGGTCGGGTTCTGCGCCCGAACGGTGAGGATCACCGCCCGGGCGCCCGCGGCCAGCGCCGCGGCGAGCGAGTCGGGCAGCGGCCCCTCGTCATCCAGCCGCACGGGCACGGGCCGCAGCCCGAGCGCGGGCAGCAGGTCGAGCAGGCTCCCCCAGCCCGGGTCCTCGGTGGCGACCAGGTCACCGGGGCGCAGCCGGCTGGTGAGAATGCGTTCGATCGCGTCCAGCGAGCCGGAACAGACGGCGAGCGGGCCGCCTGGGACGCCGTCGGCGCGGAACGCCGCGCCGGCCAGGTCGAGCAGCCCGGGGTCGGCGGCGGGATGGCCGTACAGGACGGGGTCACGGTCGCCCTGGGCGGCCGCTACGGCGACCGCCGGCGCGAGGGCGGGGAGCAGCGCGGTGTCGGGATTGCCGCTGGAGAGGTCGGTGGCGCCGGGTGGGACGGGGATGCGGATCTGGTCGCGCGGGGTGGTGACGGGCCTGGGCCGGACCCGGCTGCCCTTGCGTCCGGCGGTCTCGATCACGCCCCGGTCGCGCAGCAGCCGGTAGGCGGCGGCCACGGTGTTGGGGTTCACGCCCAGTTCGCCGGCCAGGTCGCGCAGCGGCGGCAGGGCGGCTCCCGGGGCCAACTCGCCGGCGCCGACCGCGCGTTCGATGTCAGCCGCGATGTCACTGGCACGACGACCTTTGATCCGATAGTCTCCTAGCACAAAAACAATTATGCACTAGTACATCGGGGAATGTCATGTCGGACAGCACGACCGCCGCCACGGATACCACGCACGTGTCCGCCACCACGGACGCCACGCACCCGACTGGCGGCGCGTACACCCGCAACGAGCGCACCACGCCGACCCGCTACCGCGACCGGGCCACCTGGGAGCGGGAGGCCATCCACGCGATCCTGGACAGCTCGTACCTCTGCCACCTGGGCTTCGTGGCGGACGGCGCCCCGGTGGTACTGCCGACCGTCTACGCCCGGGTCGGCGACCGGCTCTATGTGCACGGCTCGACGGGCAGCCGTCCGATGCGCGGCGCCGGGGCCGACGAGGGGCTGCCGGTCTGCGTCACGGTGACCCAGGTGGACGGCCTGGTGCTGACCAAGTCCGCGTTCAACCACTCGGTCAACTTCCGTTCGGTGGTGGCCCACGGCATCGCCCATCAGGTGACCGACCCCGAGGAGCTGGCGATCGCCCTGGACGCGCTGGTGGACCAGGTGGTGCCGGGCCGCTCGGGCGACGTCCGCCGGGCGAACGCCAAGGAGCTGGCCGCGACGGCTGTGGTGCGCCTGGTCCTGGACGAGGTCTCGGCCAAGACCCGCGACGACGGCGCCAACGACGACGAGGCGGACCTGGACCTGCCGCACTGGTCCGGCGTCGTCCCGGTGCGCACGGCGTACGGCACCCCGCTGCCGCACTCCCCGGCCACCGGGCCGCTGCCCGGCTACCTGCGCGACCTCGGCTGACCGGCACCGGCGCAGCGCAGCGGCTGCCCGGCCCGGGGGTGACGGCGGTTCGGTCGGTTCACCCTGAGGGTCGCACAGCGCGCCGTCGATGTGCCCGGCTGCTGAAATGAGCGTGGAGCTGTTCCATCCGGCCGCACGGGCGGACCGCCGAACCCCGGGAGCCCGTCCTGTCCAGTACCACTCCCACCCACCACAGCGACCAGGCCCATCTGGGCTACGTCGTCTTCATCTCGGCGGCGGCCGCGATGGGCGGCTTCCTGTTCGGGTACGACAGCGCGGTCATCAACGGTGCGGTGACGGGCATCCAGAGGCACTTCAGGGTGGGCAACGGCGAGACCGCCTTCGTGGTGGCCGTCGCACTGCTCGGCTCGGCGCTCGGCGCGGTGATCGCCGGCCGGCTGGCCGACCATCTCGGCCGGGTCAGGACGATGCTGCTGGCCGCCTTCCTGTTCGCGGTCAGCGGAGTCGGCTCGATGTTCCCGCCCTCGATCGAACTGCTGGGCTTCTGGCGGGTGGTCGGCGGCATCGCGATCGGCATCGCCTCGGTCATCGCCCCCACCTACATCGCCGAGGTCGCCCCGACCGCGTACCGGGGACGGCTGGCCTCCTTCCAGCAGCTGGCCATCGTGCTCGGCATCACCGTCTCCCAACTGGCCAACTGGGCCCTGAACCAGGCTGCCGGAGGCGAGTCCACCGGGCACCTGGCCGGGATCCAGGCCTGGCAGTGGATGCTCGGCGTGGAGACCATCCCGGCACTGGTTTACGGCTTGATGGCGCTGGCCATCCCCGAGTCCCCGCGCTATCTGGTCGCCGACCGCCGGGAGGACAAGGCCCGCGCGGTGCTGCTGGAGGTGGAGGGCCCGGGCGTCGACCTGGACGCCCGGGTGGCGGAGATCCGCGCGGTCCTGGCGTCCGCGCACAAGCCCCGGCCGAAGGACCTGACGGGCGGCCGGTTCGGCCTGCTGCCGATCGTCTGGGTCGGCATCGGCGCCTCGGTGTTCCAGCAGTTCGTCGGCATCAACGTGATCTTCTACTATTCGTCGTTCCTGTGGCAGTCGGTCGGCATCAACGAGAGCAACTCGCTGCTGATCAGCCTCTCCACCTCGATCATCAACGTGCTCGGCACCGTGATCGCGATGGCGCTGGTGGACCGGATCGGCCGCAAGCCACTGGCGCTGGCCGGTTCGACGGGCATGGCGCTCTCGCTCGCCACCGCGGCCTGGGCCTTCTCCCACCGGGTCGGGAAAGGCTCCACCGCGACTCTCGAAAGCACCTACGCCACAACGGCGTTGGCCGCCGCCCACGTCTTCGTGCTGTGCTTCGCCTTCTCCTGGGGCGTGGTGGTCTGGGTGCTGCTCGGCGAGATGTTCCCCAACCGGATCCGGGCGCTGGCCCTGTCGGTCGCCGCCTCGGCCCAGTGGATCGCCAACTGGGCCATCACCGTGACCTTCCCGACCCTCTCCGACTGGAACCTGTCGGCGACGTACGTCATCTACACCTGCTTCGCGCTGCTCTCCATCCCCTTCGTGGCCTACTGCATCAGGGAGACCAAGGGCCGCCCCCTGGAGGAGATGGGCTGACCCCGGTCCGGCCGGACGGCCCTCCGCTCACCCGATCGGCCCGGGCCGGGTACCTGGCCAAGCCCCACCCCTGCATTGCATCATGCTGCCCGGGCCCAACCAGCGCCCGCTGCCCGCCGCTCACGCGGCCCACCCGACGGAGTCCAGGCCATGGGCGGTTCCCGCCAGAACGTCACCTTTCCCAGCAACGGGCGGACGGCACACGGCTATCTCGCCCTGCCACCCCGGGGAGTCGGGCCTGGACTGGTGGTGGTCCAGGAGTGGTGGGGACTGACCTCTCAACTGGCCGACACCGTGGACCGGTTCGCCGCCGAAGGCTTCGTCGCCCTGGCCCCGGACCTGTACGGCGGCGAGACCACCCACGACAAGGTCGAGGCCGCCCGGCTGCTGCGGCAGCTGCCGGTCGAGCAGGCCGTCCGCGACCTGCGCGGCGCGGTGGACTTCCTGCTGGAGCACCCGCAGGTGGTCGGCGACTCGATCGGCGCGGTCGGCTTCTGCATGGGCGGCGGCTTCGCCCTGGTACTGGCCGCGCAGGAGGGCGACCGGATCGCGGCCGTGGTGCCGTTCTACGGTCTGCCGAAGGACCCGGACTACGACTACCGGGGCCTGACCGCCCATGTGCTCGGACACTACGGCGAGCGGGACCGCTCGATCCCGGTGGCCGCCGTGGACGAGGCCGCGATCCGGATCGGCGAGGCCACCGACCGCCGGCCGGAGATCCACTTCTACCCCGCAGGCCACGCCTTCATGAACGAGGAGAACCTGCTGGGCACCTACGACGCCCTCCAGACCAGGATCGCCTGGCAGCGCACGCTCAGCTTCCTCTGGGGCCATCTCGGATAGCGCCCGGGGCGCCGGTCCCTCCGGAGCCGTCTCGCGCTCGTTCCGGCCCCTCCCGACCGGCCCGTCCTGGCGCACGAACTCCGCGAGGACCGGCGGGAGTTCACCGGCACCGCTGACTGCAGGTCGTGGTGCTCCGGTTCTCGGTGGAGCTGATCCGCACCACTGCGGTCGGGAGCGCGTGCGTCCCGGCCGCGCGTCCCGCCCCCGCATCAACTCTCCACGCCTGGTGGGTCGTCGAAGGGATCACACGGTCCCGGTCAAGCCCCACCACGCTGGCGTGAGCATGGCACATTGTCAACAACGGGTAGAGCAAACGGCCCTCACGGTCGAACTCCCCCTTCGGCCACGCCCGAACGGGTGTCACGCCGTGGGCAGCCAGCTCACGTGCCCGGCCAGCAGCGCGTACCCGACGAAGGCGACGGTGTCGATCAGCGCGTGCGCCACCACCAGCGGCATCACCCGGCCCCAGCGCCGGTACAGCAGGCAGAAGACCACACCCATCACCATGTTGCCGATCAGCCCGCCGAGGCCCTGGTAGAGGTGGTAGGAGCCGCGCAGCACCGCACTGGCCGCGATCATCGCGGGCAGCCCCCAGTCGAGCCGGCCCAGCCGGCGCAGCAGGTACCCGACGACGATCACCTCCTCCAGGACGGCGTTCTGCCAGGCGGAGGCCACCAGCACGGGGATCCGCCACCAGACGTCCGGCAGTCCGGACGGCGCGACCGTCAGATTGGCCCCGACCGCCTGCGAACCGAGGTAGAGCAGCAGTCCGGAACCGCCGATCGCGGCGGCGACGGCCGCGCCCCGTCCGAGGTCGCCGAGCTTGTGGCGTAGGTCGAAGCCCAGCTGCCGCAGCGAGCTTCCCTCCCGGACCAGCAGGTAGCCGACCAGCGCGACCGGCATCAGCCCGCGCAGGACGTAGTACACCTGCCAGACGAGGTCGAGCCACGGTCGGCCGGGCGCGTGTGAACCGTTGAGCATCGCGACCTGGCGGCCGAGCGCGATCGGCTGGGTGAGCGACCCGAGAAAGCTGATCAACGCGCTGAGCCCGCTGGCGCCGAGCGAGAGACCGAGCACGATCAGCAACTCGACCACCAGCAGTCGGCGGGAGGGCGCGGCGGTCCCGGGTTCGGGCTCGGTCGAAACGGTGGTCACCAGGGCTCTCCAGCACGCAGCTTCGGCCCGACGACCGGTCCTGCCGCCGGGCCGATCATCCTCCCATACCAACCTCTGAACACCGGGCTGCCCGCCGAGGGCGCTTCTCGGCCACGGCGAACCGCACGACCAGCCGGGCACCCCTCCATCCGGGGCGCCCAGTCATCCGGCGCTCACCGCCCGGCCCGCGCGCCCCGCGCGGCGAACGCGCTACCCAACCGGCCAGGTGTGTACCGGCTCCCCCGCCCGCGAGTACTCCATGTACCGCCGCGTCATGGCCGCCAGCGCCGCCGCCCGGTCCATCCCGTACTGCTCGCGCAACCGGTGCACCGTGGCGCTCTGCCAGACCGCCCCGTTCATCCGGCGCAGGCAGCGCTGCTCGATGATGCCGAGGTAGCGGTCCCGGTCGCCCGCCGCCACCCCCCACTCGGCCAGCCCTTGGTACGCCAGCGGGAGCAGCTCGCCCAGCACCAGTTCGGTGGCCGCGACCGGGACGGTACCGCGTGCCCCCCGCCCGCTCTTCGGCCACTGCAGGACGGCCTCGATGCCGTGCCGGGCGGCGTTGTGGAAGTTCTCGTCCGCCTGGGCGAAGGCGAGCCTGGTCCAGATCGGCCTCGGCTGCTCGGCGAGCACCCGCACCAGGCCGTAGAAGAAGGCCGCGTTCGCCAGCGTGTCGGCGACCGTCGGACCGGCCGGCAGGCAGCGGTTCTCCACCCGCAGGTGTGGGACGCCGTCGGCGACGTCGTACACCGGCCGGTTCCAGCGGTAGATGGTGCCGTTGTGCAGACGCATCTCGTTGAGCCTGGGGATGCCTCCGGAGGCCAGCACCTTGACCGGGTCCTCGTCGTAACAGACCGGGAGCAGCGCCGGGAAGTACCGCTGGTTCTCGGCGAAGAGGTCCAGCGCGGAATCGACCCAGCGCTCCCCGAACCAGGTGATCGGGCGTACGCCCTGCGCCTTGAGCTCGGCCGAACGGGTGTCGCAGGCCTGCTGGAAGAGCACCGGCCTGGTCTCGCGCCACAGCTCCCGGCCGAACAGGAACGGGGAGTTGGCCCCGAGGGCGACCTGCGCGGCGGAGAAGGCCTGCGCTGCGTTCCAGACCGAGGCGAAGCGCTCGGGAGTGACCTGGAGGTGCAGCTGGAGCGAGGTGGCGGCGGCCTCGGCGACCATCGACACCGACTCGATCGACAGGTGCTCCACGCCCTGGATGTCGAGCGCGATGTCCTCGCCCCTGGCGGCCAGGATCTGGTCGCTGAGCAGGGTGTAGCGGTCGTTGTGCGACATGTGGTCCAGACCGGTGTGGTCCAGGTCGAGGGTCGGCAGGATGCCGACCATCACGATCCGTGCCCCGACCTCCGCGGCCTTGCGGTCGGCGTACCGCAGGCAGGTGTCGAGCTCCTCGCGCAGGTCCTCCAGGACGTGGCCGGTCAGCCGGTGCGGCGCGATGTTGACCTCGATGTTGAACTGGCCGAGCTCGGTCTGGAAGTCGCTGGAGGCGATCGAGCCGAGTACCTCCTCGTTGTACATCAGCGGCCTGCCCTGCTCGTCGGCCAGGTTGAGCTCGATCTCCAGGCCCATCATGGCCTTGGGGCGGTCGAAGCGCTCGTCCCGCAGCATCCGCTCCAGTGCGTCCATGCAGGACTGCAGCTTCCGGCGGTAAAGCTGCCGGTCGGCCAGCTCCGCCCGAGTCGCCACGACCTTCTCGCCCATGGGTGCCCCTTCACCTTTGGTCGATCCTTCGGCCGATCGTTCCTGCATCATGCCCCGCCGGAAGATCGATAGCCGCTCACCCGAACAGGTTGACGATAGAGGGTTTCTGACGAACAGTCAGCCATATCCCAGCTTGCCATGGGGCACGGAACGTGATATGAAGGTCACCCTGCGCACCTGTTCGAGTAGAATTCGCACTGCGCTTCCAGCCGGTGCCATGCCGCTCCGAATCTCATCGTCGGCAGGTTCCGCGCCCGCACCGCGATCATGCCCAACCGGACACGGCCCAGGTCCCGTCACACCAACGCCACGCCGGTATGCCGCACTCGCACGCCGATCTAGCACGGAGAGGCGACCCGCCATGACCATGCAGACGCCCCAGCCCCCGCCCAGCGCCCTGCGCGCGGTCCTCGCCGCGCTCGACTCCGAGACCGCGCTGTGCCAGCCCGCCGCCGGCGCGCTGCGCGACGCCGCCGGCCCGCTGCTGCCCTCCCATCCGCTCGCGGTGCACGTCCTGGAGGGACCCGGCGCCGGGCTCGCCACGGCCAGGCGCACCGGGTGGCGCTTCCTGATCAAGCGTGGCTCAGCGGCGGTCCCGGCGGAGCCCGCGGCCGAGGTCGCGGCGGCGGCCGAAGTGGTCGAGACGGCGGACGGCCACGCCTTCTCGCACTTCACCGCAGGACCGTACCTGGACTCCACGGTCCGGGCGCTGCGCCAGGCCTGGCAACTCGCCCAGTCCTCGCGGTCCCGGCACCAGCCGCGACTGCTGTCGATGCCCGGCCACTACGCCACCGCGCTGTGGCTGCACCATCCGGAGGCCGGCCCGGCCACCGACCTGTTGATCCCGCTGGCGCCCGCCCCCTGCGGGGTGACCGCGCACCGGGTCTACCCCGCGCTCGAACTGCTGGCGATGCTGGAGCGCGCCGCGGTCCCCGCGCGGCTGGCCGCCGGGATCTCCTGAGGCGGATCACCCGGACGGGCCATCCGGACCTGACTCGGTCGAGTCAGCATCCGAGTGGCCCGTTCGGCCGTCCCGGCCGGGCTCCGCCGCCTGAACGGGTGATGTAGCGAAGCCAGTTGTGGCGCATGTCACCAAATCGCTGCGCGATCGGCTCGCGATGCCGACACTGGGAATCAGGTGGGAAGGGCAGCAGTCCTACCCACCGACGCGCCGGTTCACACATGAGCCGGGGCCGGCAGGAGATCCGACCGGCGGGGCGGACGCCCGGGACCGACCGGCAACAGGGAACGCGGGGGAAGGAGCGAGCCGAGAGCCGAGTCCGAACGTGCATCGCGGGCCTGCCGCCGACTTCGCCGGCGGGCACAGCGGTCGACTCCTCCGGCGGACGGAGCAACGACCCGCGACGAGGATGTACGCCCGGGCCGCGACTGTCGGTGCGCGTTCACCACGGGCCTCGTTACCGGCCGGTCCGATGGGGGTGGCCGCGCCGGCGGGAGCGGATCGTCGTGAGCGAAGCGAGGGTACGAGTCATGTGCCAGCACCGTCCTGAGTGCCCGTCAGCGGAGTCCGCCGACCGTGAGGCGGCCGTCCCGGTGGCCCGCCACCCCGAGCAGGGGTGGAGCCTGCTCTGCAACGGCGTCCTGATCTTCGATGACACCGGCGAGCTGCTGCCCGACGGGCAGGTGATCGCACCGCACCGGCCCCTGGCCGCGGCCTGAGCAACCCCGGAGAACGGCGCGGGGGCCCTTTTGGGGAAATTCCTCCTCAGGGGACCCCACTTTTTTTTTCCTCCACCCCACCCCCCCCCCCCCCCCCCCCCCCCCCCCTCCCCCCCCCCAACCCCCCCCGACACACCCCCCCCCCCCCCCCCACCCCCCCCCCCCCCCACCCCCCCCCCCCGCTGCTGTTCGACTCAGACGCCGTACTCGTCCAGCGGCGGGCAGGAGCAGACCAGGTTGCGGTCGCCGTACGCGCCGTCGATCCGGCTCACCGGCGGCCAGTACTTGTCGGCCGGGTTGACGCCCGCCGGGAAGACCGCCTCCTGCCGGGTGTACGGGTGCGCCCAGTCACCGGCCAGGTTGGCGGCGGTGTGCGGGGCGTTCCGCAGCGGGTTGTCGTCGGCGGCCCACTCGCCCGAGCCGACCTTGTCGATCTCCGCACGGATCTCGATCATCGCCTCGCAGAAGCGGTCGATCTCGCCCAGGTCCTCGGACTCGGTGGGCTCGATCATCAACGTGCCGGCCACCGGGAAGGACATGGTCGGGGCGTGGAAGCCGTAGTCGATCAGGCGCTTGGCGACGTCGTCCACCGTCACGCCCGTCTCCTTGGTGAGCGGACGCAGGTCGATGATGCACTCGTGCGCGACCAGGCCGCCGGGACCGGTGTAGAGCACCGGGAAGTGCGGGGCCAAGCGCTTGGCGATGTAGTTGGCGTTCAGCACCGCGACCTGGGTGGCGCGCTTGAGGCCCTCGCCGCCCATCAGCCGGACGTACGTCCAGGAGATCGGCAGGATCGCGGCCGAACCCCACGGCGCGGCCGAGATCGGGCCGACACCGGTGGCCGGGCCGGCCTCCGCCTGCAGCGGGTGGTTCGGCAGGTACGGTGCCAGGTGCGCGCGCACCGCGACCGGTCCGACGCCCGGGCCGCCGCCACCGTGCGGGATGCAGAAGGTCTTGTGCAGGTTCAGGTGCGACACGTCCGCGCCGAACTTGCCCGGCTTGGCCAGGCCGACCAGGGCGTTGAGGTTGGCGCCGTCCACGTACACCTGACCGCCGGCCTCGTGCACCATGCCGCAGATCTCGGTGATCTGGGTCTCGTACACACCGTGGGTGGAGGGGTAGGTCACCATCAGCACGGAGAGCTGGTCGCGGTGCTGCTCGATCTTGGCCTTGAGGTCCTCGACGTCCACGTCGCCGTCGGTCAGGGTCTTGACCACGACCACGCGCATCCCGGCCATCACGGCCGAGGCCGCGTTGGTGCCGTGCGCGGAGGACGGGATCAGGCAGACGTCGCGCTGGGTGTCGCCGTTGGCGCGGTGGTAGGCGCGCACCGCCAGCAGACCGGCCAGCTCGCCCTGGGAGCCGGCGTTCGGCTGGATGGAGACGGCGTCGTAGCCGGTCACCTCGACCAGCTGCTGCTCCAGCTGGCGGATCAGGGTGAGGAAGCCCTCCGCCTGGTCCACCGGGGCGAACGGGTGCAGCTGGCCGAACTCCGGCCAGGTCACCGGCTCCATCTCGGTGGTGGCGTTGAGCTTCATGGTGCACGAGCCCAGCGGGATCATGCCGCGATCCAGCGCGTAGTCCCGGTCGGAGAGGCGGCGCAGGTAGCGCAGCATCGCGGTCTCCGAGCGGTGGTCGTGGAAGACCGGGTGGGTGAGGTACTCGTCCTCGCGCAGCAGCGCGGCGGGCAGCGCCTCGGCGTTCTCGTCCAGCTCTACGCCCTCGATGCCGAAGGCGGCGAGGACGGCGGCCAGGTGCTCCCGGGTGGTGGTTTCGTCGCAGGAGATCGACACGGTGTCGGCATCGGACTGGTACAGGTTGACGCCACCCGCCCGGGCGGCGTCCACGACCGCGGCGGCCCGGCCCGGGACGCGGGCGGTGACGGTGTCGAAGAACTCGCCGTGCAGCAGCTCGACCCCGCCGGCCTTCAGCCCCCCTGCCAGCGCGGCGGCGTAGCGGTGGGTGCGGCGGGCGATGTCGGCGAGGCCGTCGGGGCCGTGGTAGACGGCGTACATGGAGGCCATCACGGCCAGCAGCACCTGGGCGGTGCAGATGTTGCTGGTGGCCTTCTCGCGGCGGATGTGCTGCTCGCGGGTCTGCAGCGCCAGCCGGTAGGCGCGGTTGCCGTCGGCGTCCACCGAGACACCGACCAGGCGGCCGGGCAGGTTGCGGGCGTACTCGGCACGGACGGCCAGGTAGCCGGCGTGCGGGCCGCCGAAGCCCATCGGCACACCGAAGCGCTGCGAGGTGCCGCAGGCGATGTCGGCGCCGAGCGAGCCCGGGGACTTCAGCAGGGTGAGGGCCAGCAGGTCGGCGGCGACGGCGACGATCGCGCCCAGGCCGTGCGCCTGCTCGATCACCGGGGCGAGGTCGCGGACCACACCGGTGGCACCGGGGTACTGGAGCAGCACACCGAAGACGCCGCGCTCGGCGATCTCGGCCGGGATGCCGTCCGACAGGTCGGCGACGACCACCTCGACGCCGGTCGGCACCGCACGGGTGTTGATCACCGCGACGGTCTGCGGCAGGGTCTCGGCGTCGACCAGGAAGACACCGCCCTTGACCTTGGTGACCCGGCGGGCCAGTGCCATCGCCTCGGCGGCGGCGGTGCCCTCGTCCAGCAGCGAGGAGCCGGAGGTGGCGAGCCCGGTCAGGTCGGAGACCAGGGTCTGGAAGTTGAGCAGCGCCTCCAGGCGGCCCTGGGAGATCTCCGGCTGGTACGGGGTGTAGGCGGTGTACCAGGCCGGGTTCTCCAGCACGTTGCGCAGGATCACCGGCGGGGTGAACGTGCCGTAGTAGCCGAGACCGATCATCGGCTGCAGGACCCGGTTGCGCGAGGCCAGTTCACGCAGCTCGGCGAGCACCTGGGCCTCGCTGCGACCGGCGGGCAGGCCGAGCGCGGTGAGGCTGCGGATGGCCTCCGGCACGGCGGCGTCGGACAGCTCGTCCAGCGAGCCGTAGCCCACCTGCGCCAGCATCTTGTCCTGGGCGGCGGTGTCGGGGCCGATGTGGCGGGTCTCGAAGGGGCTGGCCTGCTCAAGCTCGGCGAGCGTCGGCTGGGCGTTCATGGGGGTCGAGGCCTCCTGGTCGCGGACCGGCGGGGGGTGCACACGCCGTTGGGCTCCGCCGCTGTGGGAGCGGTGGTCCGATGTGCGTGTGAACCCGACAGGCCTCCCCCTCTGTCATCGGGACCTGAGAGCTTCGCCGCGCGGGAGGCCCGGGGGCATCCATCGGCTTGCACCGTCGGTGAGGGTGGTGCCGCCGGCTCCCGCGCCAACAGCCCTGCCCTGCTTTCCAGAGTGACCTAGCCCACACGGTACGGATGCCTGAGAGATTCCGGGGAGGGTTTGCTCCTTCGGCGCCCCACTTCCCGCAGTTCAACGGGGGTTGGGGACTCTCCCGAGCGGGCTCGGCGGTCGCGCCCAGGGTACCAGCGGAAACCCCGCGGATCACCGGTCGGTCGGGAGCGATCGGGCGGAACACCGACGGCCCCGGACAGCCCAACGCCCTCCCGTACGGCTGCCTTCGGGTAGCCGCTGTCCGACTTGATGGCTTTTCGTGTGAAGTGGCGGTCGGACAGCTCCTCCAAGCCACCCACCAGACGGGATTCCCCCAGGAGCACGTAGTGGAGGACGGCGTGCAGACCGACATCGATCCGCGGGACCTGATCGGCCACAAGGCGGTCGACCGGAACGGTGACAAGATCGGCACGGTCGACGAGGTCTATCTCGACGACGCGACGGGTGAACCCGAGTGGGCCGCGGTGCGAACCGGGATCTTCGGCCGGGATGCCTTCGTCCCGCTGACCACCAGTGAGTTCTCGGGCGACGAACTCCGGGTCCCCTACGACAAATCACTGATCAAGGAATCGCCCGACTTCGGCGTCGGGCAGCACCTCTCGCCCGCACAGGAGCTGCAGCTCTACCGCTACTACGGCCTGGACGCGGGCACCCCCTCGCCGGCGCCCGCGAACCGCACCCCGAAGACCGCCGACCGGGACTTCGGCTCCGTCGGGTCGACCGGACCGCGCCCGCCCGCCACCCAGCCCACGCCCGCGGCAGCCGCCGCACCCGCCACACCCCCGGTGCCCTCCGCACCCGCCACACCCCCGGTGCCCTCCGCACCCGCCGCTCCCGCGGCGCCCGCCACCGAGGAGCGCGCGACCGCCGCCTTCACCCCGCCGACTCCGGCTCCGGCTCCAAGCCCGACGCCGCCGCCTGCCACGCCGCCGGCCGACCACGTCAAGGGCCCCACCGTGGTGGACCGGCCCGCCCTCAGAACCACCGGGTCCAACGGACGGACCGTGCACGCCCCCACCCCGGACCGGGCGGCCGCCCCGGGCGCGCCGGCCGGGCCCGTCGAGATCACCTGCCGCGAGGAGCGCCTCGACATCAGCACCGAGTGGCACGTCCTCGGCACCGCACGGCTGCGCAAGTACGTGACCACCGAGTCCGTGGAGCGCCGGGTACAGCTCGCCCGGGAGCGGGTTCGGGTCGAGCGCGTGCCGGTGACCGAGTCCGAGCGGGCCGCGCTGAGCGACCAGGAGCTCGCCGACGCGGTCGAGGAGGTGACGCTGCGCGAGGAGCGGCCGGTGGTGCGCAAGTACCTGGCGCCGGTCGAGCGGGTGCGCCTGGTGGTCGAGCGGTACACCGAGGAGCAGGTGATCCGCGAGGAGCTGCGCCGGGAGCAGGTCGAGGTGTACGACAGCACCACCCCGGGCGCGACGCCCGCCACCCCGCCGCCCGCCCGCCCCGAACAGCTGCGCCACGCCTGACCCGTCGCTCCGCCACCAGCCCCGGCCCCAGCCCCAGCACCGGCACCGGCACCGGCACCGGCACCGGACGAAACGGAGCCGGGGCGACCGGTTTGCCTAATTTTCAACAGTAGATATTTGACAGGCTTAACTATCCATGTGCATCGTTACTTCAGTTCGTTGACTTTCGCCCTTGGCCACAACCGCCGAGGGGCCTGAACTGGAGGAAGAACCGTGAGTGAGGCACCACAGCCCGGCTCCACGGCCGAGAAGCCGAGCAGCGCACGGGTGCTACCCGCTCTGATCCTGGCGATGCTGGCGTTCAGCGTGGTGCAGACCGCGGTCGTCCCGATCCTGCCGTCGCTGGCCAAGGAGCTGCACACCGCCGGCTCCAACATCACCTGGCTGATGACGGCCAACCTGCTCTCCGCCGCCGTGCTGACCCCGCTGCTGGGCCGCTTCGGCGACCTGCGCGGCCGCAAGCCGATGCTGCTGATCTCGCTGGCCGGCCTGGTCGCCGGTTCCGCCCTCGCGGTCGGCACCCACTCCTTCACCTGGCTCGTCGTCGCCCGCGTCCTGCAGGGCGCCGGCGGTGGAGTGCTCCCGCTGGCGATCAGCATCGTCCGTGACGAGCTCCCCCGGGAGAAGGTCACCGGCGGCGTCGCCGCGATCTCCGCCTCGATGGGCGTCGGCTCGGGCCTCGGCCTGGTCGCCACCGGCCTGCTGCTGGAGCACTGGAGCTACAAGTCCATCTTCTGGATGGGCCTGATCTTCGGCTTGATCGCGGTCGCCCTGGTCGCCCTGCGCGTCCCCAAGGACCCGGTCGTCGACAAGGACGGCGGCGCCGACCCGCTCGGCGCGCTCACACTGGCCGGGTGGCTCTGCGCCCTGCTGGTCGCCGTCAGCCAGGGCAACCACTGGGGCTGGACCTCCACCAAGACCCTGGGCCTGTTCGCCGTCGCCGCCGTGGTCGCCCTGATCTGGATCGCCATCGAGGTCAAGGTCAGCCACCCGCTGGTGGACATGAAGATGATGTCCCGCCCGGCCGTCGCCTTCACCAACATCTCCGGCCTGCTCATCGGCTTCGGGATGTACGGCTCCTTCATGGTGATCAGCAACTTCGCCCAGACGCCCACGAAGTTCGCCCACTACGGCTTCACCGCCACCGTGCTGCACGCCGGTGTGATGCTGCTGCCCTCCGCCATCGGCTCGATGGTCGCCGCCCCGGTCGGCGCCCTGCTGATCGCCCGCAGCGGCCCGCGTCTGCCGCTGGTCCTCGGCGGAGCGCTCGGCGCCGTCTCGATGGCCTACCTGGCCGTCCGCCACAGCGCCGAGGGTGACATCTACCTCGCCTCCGCCGTCTTCGGCCTCGGCGTCGGCCTCGCCTACGCCGCGATGCCCGCCTACATCAACGGCGCCGTCCCGGCCGAGCAGAGCGGTATCGCCAACGGCATGAACGCCGTGCTGCGCACCGTCGGCGGCGCCATCGGTACCGCCGTGATGGGCGCGATCCTGACCGGTGACACCATGAAGTTCCCGATCCCGCTGCCGATCCAGCTGCCCACGCTGGACGCCTACAAGCACGCGTTCTGGGTCGCCGCCGCGATGTGCCTGGTGGCCGCCGTGGTGCCGTTCGCGATCCGGCGCATCAAGCCCGCCACCGCCGTTCCGGTGGCGAGCGGCTCCGAGTCGGAGCTGGTCAAGACCGGCGTCTGACGAGGCGCCCGCCCTCGCGCTCAGGGACAGGGCGCGAGGGGACTGGGCCCCGGCGGGCGGTGAGGGCATCGCGACCCGCCCAGGGCCCGGCCCGACAGGTGGCCCCGTACCCGGATGTCTCCGGGTACGGGGCCACAGCGTTTCCACGTACCTGCTGAAACGTTTCATCACCCATCGGCACGGACCTACGGCTACTGCCGCAACGGAAGCGGCTCCGCGGGCTCCAGCTCCGGATCGTCGATCGCGAACGTCCTGACCCGCCCCGGCGGGCTGTAGGGCGTCTCGAACCGTACAGTGACTCGGCCGACCCCGCTGCCCTGGACCCACCCCGGGCCGTACTCGGCGTGCGTCACGTCCTGCCCCGGCAGCCAGCGCCGCCCGGTAGGCGGCACGGCGTCCTTCGCCGGCACCTCGCCAGGTTCGAGCTCCGAAGGCTCCTCCGTCGCGTCGGCGGCTTCCCCTGCCTCGGCCGTCGCCCGTGCCCTAGCCGCCGCCTGCACCTGCGCCTGCGCCGCAGCCTGGGCGAAGAGGTCCTCCTGGGTGAAGTCGGCCAGCTGGGACACCCCGACCCCGAGCAGCCGCACCCCGCCGGTGATGTCCACCTGCATCGCCAATCGCCGGGCCGTCTCGGCGATCACCGCCTCGTCGTCGGTCGGCGCCCGCAGGGTCTCGGACCTGGTCAGGGTCGAGAAGTCGAACCGCCGGACCTTCAGCACCACCGTCCGGCCCGAGCGTCCCGCCGCCCGCAGGCGCTGGACGCAGCGCGCCGTCAGCACCTCCACCTGGCGCAGGATGACGTCCCGGTCGGCCAGATCCACCTCGAAGGTGTCCTCCACCGAAACCGACTTCGCGTCCCGGTCCGGCACCACCGCGCGCTCGTCCAGCCCCATGGACGTCGCGTACAGCCCTGCCCCGTGCGCCCGGCCGAGCAACTGGACCAGCTCCTCCTCGCCAGCCTCCGCCAGATCGGCCACCGTCGCCAGGCCCACCCGCCGCAGCACCTGCTCGGTGGCCGGGCCGACCCCGGGCAGCGCCCGGACCGGCAGCGGACTCAGCACCGCCCGTTCGGATCCGATCCCGATCAGCACCAGGCCGTCCGGCTTGGCCTGCTCCGAGGCGATCTTCGCCATCAGCTTCGAGCCGGCCGCACCCACCGAACCGGTCAGCGCCGTCCGAGCATGGATGTCCGCGCGCAGGTCCTCCGCGATCGCCCGCACCAGCTGGGCCCCCTCCTGCGGTCCGGCGTCGGCCAGAGCCGGACCGTACGGCCCGGCCTCCAGATCCACGAACGCCTCGTCCAGGCTGAGCGGCTCCACCAGCGGCGACAGCTCCCTCAGCAGGCCCATCACGATCTCGCTCACCTGCCGGTACGCCTGGAAGCGCCCGGCCAGGAAGGCCGCGTTCGGACACAGCCGCCGGGCCTGGGCCATCGGCATCGCCGAGTGCACCCCGAAGCGCCGCGCCTCGTACGAGGCGGTGGACACCACCCCCCGGCCGCCCAGACCGCCGACCACCACCGGTTTGCCGCGCAGGCTGGGCTTGGACGCCTGCTCCACCGCGGCGAAGAAGGCGTCCATGTCGAGGTGGATGATGCTCGGCACTGTCCGCACCTGCCGATCATCCCTCAGGGGTCTGACAATTCCCGTGCGGCGGTCCGCCCGAATCCGCGGAGGTCAGTGCCCCGCCGCGTCCGCCAGCGCCCGGGCGATCCCGTCCTCCCGCGCGCCGAGGAACTGCGGGTCCGGCTTCAGCCAGGCGTTCAGCGCCGCCTTGCCCGCGCCGGGGATCTCCCGCAGCCCGCCGTAGTACCAGGTGGCGTTCCCCGGCTCCGGCACCCCGACCGCGTACGACTTGATGCCCGCCGCCTGGCACAGCGCCAGCGCCCGCCGTACGTGGAAGCTCTGGCTGACCAGTACGGCCCGGTCCACCCCGAAGATCCGCCGGGCCCTGGCGCAGGAGTCCCAGGTGTCGAAGCCCGCGTAGTCCTCCACCACCCGGACCTGCGGCACCCCGTGGTCGACCAGGTAGCGGCGCATGGCATCGGGCTCGTCGTAGTCGTCCCGGCCGTTGTCACCCGTCACCAGGATCGCCTCCACCTTGCGCTGCTGATACAGCGCCAGCGCCGCGTCCAGCCGGTGCGCGAGATACGGGGACGGTTCCCCGTTGAACAGACCCGCGCCGAAGACCACGGCCACCGGGGCGCTCGGCGCGCTCTGCACGGTGCCGACCCGGTCCGTCTCACTCAGCCAGAGCCAAGTACTCGGGGCCAGCGCCAGCGCGCTCAGCAGCATGACCGCCTGGAACGCACGCCGCTGCCCCCGTCTCGTCCGCAACGCCCGCCAGCCGGGCAGCCGAGGCCGCGAGATCCATCCCACCGAGTCCCCCTCGTGATCGTTTCACCTGCCCGGACGACGGCGAGGGCCCGGACGGTTCCCCGTCCGGGCCCTCGTACGGCCTCGGTCGCCGGCTCAGCCGGCCCGGTTGCGGCGCTGGGCCAGCTCGTCCGCCGGATCGTGCCCGATCAGCGTCTCGCCGGTGTCGGTCCGCTCGGCGTGCAGCCGCCCGAGCGTGGCCTCCAGGTCCTGCCAGACCGCGCCGACCGCGATGCCGAAGACCCCCTGACCACCCTTCAACAGGTCCACCACCTGCTGCGGGGAGGTGCACTCGTAGACCGTGGCCCCGTCGCACATCAGGGTCAGCCCGGCCAAGTCGGCGACCTCGGCGCTCTGCAGGTGCGCCACCGCCACCCGGATGGTCTGGAGCGAGACTCCGGCGTCCAGCAGACGCTTGACGATCTTGAGCAGCAGGATGTCGCGGAAGCTGTAGAGCCGCTGCGCACTGGCCGGGTACGCGCTGCGCACGCTCGGCTCCAGCAGCCCGGTACGGGCCCAGTAGTCCAGCTGGCGGTAGCTGATCCCGGCCGCGGCACAGGCCGTCGGCCCCCGGTAGCCCACCAGCTCGGAGGTGGGCGCCAGCCGCTCGATCGCCGGCTGCCCGGGCTGCACGGCCGGGAACCGCCCGACCCTGGGCAGCTCCCGCTCCTGCTGCTCGACGACCGCGGCCTCCCAGGCCCGCTCCAGCAGCAGTTTCCGCCCTGAGCGCGGTACGTGCACGGAGCACGGGCCTCCAACGGCTGCTTCGTCGCCCAAGCCGCTCATGCCTACCTCCGTCCGCTCGTCCTGTGGGCCGTATGGGCCCGGGTGGAGTAACTCACCGGAGCCACTCCTGACGGTAGGCAGTCGCCAGTGGCCCGTCAACGATCGCCACGCCGAGGCTCACCACCGATGTCACTCGATGGTGTGGTTTTTCGTGCCTCAAGTGTGGGTAGACGGACGGCCTTTGGCAAAACGGGACTTGCGTCCGGCAGCCGGTGCTTCCCCCGGTCTCCCGCGACGCTGCGGCGGGCGGGCGCTACTGCTGGCCACCGCCGAAGTCCTCCGGCGAGACCTGGTCGAGGAACTCGCGGAACTTCTCCACTTCGTCCTCCTGCTCGTCCGGGATCGCGATGCCCGCCTCGGCGAGCACCTCCTCGCTCCCGAAGATCGGCGTACCAGTCCGCAGGGCGAGGGCTATCGCGTCCGACGGGCGCGCGCTGACCTCGACACCGCCGGAGAACACCAGCTCGGCGTAGAACACGCCCTCCCTGAGATCACTGATCCGGACCTCGGTGAGCTGCTGGCCCAGCGCGTCCAGCACGTCCTTGAACAGGTCGTGAGTCAGCGGCCGCACCGGAGTCATGCCCTGCTGGGCGAAAGCGATCGCAGTCGCCTCGCCAGGACCGATCCAGATCGGCAGATACCGATCTCCCCCAACCTCCCGCAGCAGCACGATCGGCTGGTTGGAAGGCATCTCCACCCGGACACCCACGACGTCGAGCTCATTCACAGTGGCAACCCTATGACCCCTGCCGCGGATATGAAAGCGCAGCCGGTCGGGGCGCTCCCGCACAGGTGCCCGCACGTCCCCGGAGGCCGGTTTCCGGCCGTGAAGGAACGGTTCCGGCCTGCCCCACAGAGCTCATTGAGCCGGCCTGCCCTTCAGCCCCGCTTGCACCATCGCGGCGTGCAACCGCACCGACAGGGTGGCCAGCTCACGCGCAGTGGCCTCGGCATGTGCCCGGGTCTGCGGGTTCCGGTGCCGCCGAAGCGGGGCGACCACCTGCTCGACCAGCGCCACCTCCCGGTCCGCCGCCGCCTTGATCGCCCGCAGATGACGCGGCTGCAGGCCGAAACGTCCGAGTTCCGCGACCAGCCGCGCCACCTGCAGCGCCTCGCCGTCGTACCCGCCGTCCAGACCGGGGGCGAGCAGCCCGTAGGACTCCCACTCGGCCAGCTCCGACTCACCGGCCTCCGCCGCCGCCAGCAGCTCGGCGCGGCCCAGCCGGACCCCGGCCACCACCCCGGAGGCCGCCACCAGCTCCCGGTCCGCCTCGTCCAGCGGACCGGGCCGGGCGTCCGGAGCCGGCAGCGCCGGTGGCGCCTCGCCGCGCTCCATCGCGTCGAGGTGCTCCCGGATCACCCGGAGCGGCAGGTAGTGGTCCCGCTGCATCCGCAGCACATACGCGAGCCGCTCGACGTCGGCCGGGCTGAACTTGCGGTAGCCCGAGGGCGTCCGCTGCGGCTCCACCAGCCCCTCCGCCTCCAGGAAGCGGATCTTGGAGATGGTGACCTCCGGGAAGTCGTCCCGAAGGAAGGTCAGCACCGCACCGATGCTGAGCAGTTCGTCACCGCGCCGCCGGCCCCCAGCCGCTCTACGCGAGCCGGGGACGTGGATGGCCTCGACGGATGAAGGGGTGTGCGCGGTCACTCGGGGCTCCTGCCGACGTCGTGTTCAGTACCCCCGTTGTGGTTCAGAACCCCCGCTGCGGGCTGGCGAAGAACACCAGCCGGTACTTCCCGATCTGCACCTCGTCACCGTTGTTCAGCGTCACCTGGTCGATCCGCTCCCGGTTGACGTAGGTGCCGTTGAGGCTGCCCACGTCGGCCACCGAGAACCCGCCGAAGGTCCGGCGGAACTCCACGTGGCGACGAGAGACGGTGACGTCGTCCAGGAAGATGTCCCCCTCCGGGTGGCGACCCGCCGTGGTGACGTCCGAGTCGAGCAGGAAGCGGCTGCCGGAGTTCGGGCCGCGCTGCACGATCAGCAGGGCCGAACCCGGCGGCAGCGCGTCGATCGCGGAGAGCACCTCGGCCGAGAGCGCCGGAGTGGCGCCCGTTCCGGTGGCGGTGGGGTCGTAGGACTCCAGACCGGAGATCGAGATGGTCGACGTGGTCTCCGCCGCGCCCTCGGGCATCGAGCCACCGCGCAGCGCCGTACCGCAGTGGTTGCAGAAGCGGGCGGCCGCCGGGTTCTGGTTCCCACACCGGGGACAGGGAAGGGCACCGGCAGTCATGTTCACAGCCTCCTGGCTCGGCACGCCCGACGGGGCATGCCCGGCGTACGGATCCGGAGCAAACCCTCCAGCAGAGGTTGAGGGTCCCGACTCGAAACCTATGCGCGCGGCGCCCGAGGAATCAACCGACGCGCCGTACGGTGCCTGACCGGCGCCGCCGTCGCGGAACAGCGGACGCTCGGTGTACTGGTTCTGCTGGTCCGCAGCCCGCATCCCGGGAACGGCGGCGTCGTCGTCGGACATCCGGTGGCGCGCCGTCGGCGCCTCCGCCGCGGCCCCCCGCTTGTTACGACCGAACAGTTTCGAGAACAGACTCACGGGCGAGTCTCCTTGCGTGTGACAGACCCGCCCGCGGGGCAGGGTGAGAGGCTCGGACATACAGCTGACCCGGCCCGCGGCCGGCGCTGATCGAGTGGTACGTCCCATTGTCGCCGACCGTGGCCGTGCGCCCACCGTCCGGGGCACGGCACGACTGACGGACCGTACGGCAGTCGTGCCGTCACTTCGCCGCCGGCGTGGCGTACTGGGAGGTCTTCGAGGTGGCGAGCGCATCCACGGTAACCGACTGCGGCACCGTGATCGTGGCCTGCGCCTGCTGTTTCTCCAGGGTGCGCACCACACCACCCGGGATGTTGAGAGCAGGCGTCAGATCCTGCGGGTTCCCGATCACGGTGAATCGGAACGGCTGCGACACCTTCCTACCGTCGATCTGCACACCACCCGCCGACGCATCGGTGAAGTAGGTGCTCGCCACCACGCGCACATCATTGATCTGAATCGCCTCCGCCCCCGCCGCTCGAAGTTCCTGCAGGGTGTCCAGCAGCATATCCGCCTTCACCTGCCCTTGGGGATCATCGACAGTCAGTACGATGCCCGGACCTGTGGCTTTGACGGTGCCGGCGAGCACTCCGAGCTCGGTCGCTTTTTTCCTGGTCTGCTCCTCAGCCTCCTTCGCCTGGTTGGAACTGTTCTCCAACTGGGTCAGGGACTGCTCGAGCTGCGTCTTCTCCTGTTGGAGACGCTGTTGACGGCTGTCCAGTTCGTCGAGGATACGAACCAGATCCTCCTGGCGGGCACCACGGAGCTGGTTGCTGTGGTCACTGGTCGAGCGCACCTGGATCGCCAACGCCAGGCCGAGCGAGAACAGCAGCACGGCCACCACCAACTGACCGCGCGAGAGGCGCGGCGGCCACAACGCCGCCTTCAGCCGGCGTCTGGCGTCGTCGGGCGCCGTGACCGGACGGTCGGCCGCGCCGTCCCGACCGCTCTCCTCGGGCTGCTCCTCGGGCTGCTCCTCGGGCTGCTCCTCCACCTGCTCCTCGGCCAGCGGCGGGGCGGCGGGCACCCCGACAGCGGTCACCGCCGCCGACGTCTCCGCCTCAGGCTTCACCGCCTCGGGCTTCTCCGCCTCGGGCTTGGTCTTCTCGTCCTCGCTCATCCCTCCCCCTCTCAGGCCCGGAACACATGTCGCCGGATCGCCGCGGCGTTGGAGAAGATCCGGATACCGAGCACGACCACCACGCCCGTGGACAGCTGCGAGCCGACCCCGAGTTTGTCACCGAGGAAGACGATCAGCGCCGCGACCACGACGTTGGAGAGGAACGAGACCACGAACACCTTGTCGTCGAAGATCCCGTCCAGCATCGCCCGGACACCGCCGAACACCGCGTCCAGGGCCGCCACCACCGCGATCGGCAGATAGGGCACCACGGCATCCGGCACCTCCGGCTGTACGAAGACGCCGACGACCACCCCGATCACGAGACCAAGTACGGCAATCACGGTGTAGCTGCTCCTGTCCCTGCGGGGATCGACGGACTCTTGCTGGATCTGGTCGCCCCACCGGGTGACGGCGAAGCACTCGACGACGGCGACGCGCCGGACGACTGCTGAGTACTGGGCGACGGCGAGGCGGCAGCGGCCGAGGCCGACCCCGAAGGCGAAGGCGTCGGCGCCGCGGTCACCGGCCGCGCGTACCGCAGCGTGATGCCCAGCGCACCCGGCAGCGTCACCTTCTTCTGCGTCGAGAGGTTGGACTTGATCCCGTACGCGTCCTGGATCAGCCGCAGGTAGTGCCCGGCCTCCGCGTTCTGGAAAGCCGTGGCGAGCCCCTGCCCGTCCCCGGTCGCCAGCACCGTGTACGGCGGCACCAGCGGCCGGTTGTCGACCAGCACCGCATCGCCCGCCGCCCGGATGGCCGACAGCACGGTCAGCCGCTGCCCGTTGATCGCGATGCCCTCCGCACCGGCGATCCACAACCCGTTCACGATCAGCTGGAGATCGCGGTCCCTCAGCCGCCCGGTGTTCTGGAAGCCGTCGGCCTGGCGCGGATTGTTCGCAGAACCGCCGGCCCCGGTACCCGAGGCGTCCTCGATCACCAGCTTCACCCCGGGGCCCGACACCTCACCCGTGCCCGCTTGTCCCGCGACCGCCGCGAGTCCGCCGTCGCCCTGGGATCGCAGGGCCTGCTGCTGGGCCTGCCCGACCTTGTCGCGAAGGCTCTCGACCTGCTTCTGCAACCTGTCGGCACCGCTGGTGGCGTCGTTCACCCGGTGGATCAGCGCGTCCCGCTCCTTGGCCAGGGTCGGTGCCGCCTCCTCGTTGTTGACCGCACCCACCGTCACCACCGCCGCGGCAAGGGCCAGTCCCACCGCCAGCGTCAGCCGGCCGCGCAGCGAGCCGGGCAGCCTGCTGATACCCTCCGCCCCGCGGGCCCTGGCCGCCTCGGCATAACCGTCGTCGAGGCTGTGGTCCATCACGTTGGTCAGGAGGGACATCGAAGCGTCGGGACGCGCATAGCGTCCGTCCCGGTCACTCGGCGTCCTCGGTGCTGGCATGCGGTACATCGTCCCACGTCGCGGATGCGGCGATTGCACAGCCCCCGCAAGCCATCCGGCACCTGCCGGGTAGGCCACGAACCACCGTCCGGCCGCTCGACGGGGCCCTGGAACAGCCTGCCGGGGCCGGGGGAACCCTTCGGCCCCTCGACCCCGGCAAACTACCGCCGTACTAGCGTCCGGCCGCGTCCACCACCGCGGCCCACTCCTCCAGCAGCTGCTCGGTGGCAGCGTCGTCCGGGCCCTCGGCCCAGAGGTGGGTCACCGCCTCGGCCGGATCCGGCAGCACCAGCGTCCAGCGGCCGTCGGCCTCCACCACCCGGACGCCGTCCGTGGTGTCCAGCCGGCGGTTCCCTGCCGCTTCCACCACCGAACGCATCACCATGCCCTTGGCCGCCCACGGCGTCGCGATGTCCCGCCGCTGGATGTGCGCCTGCGGGATCCGCGCGTCGATCTGGCTGAGCGTCAGCTGGGTGCGGGCCACCAGGCCCAGCAGCCGCACGAACGCCGCCGCGCCGTCCAGCACGCCGCTGAACTCCGGCACCACGAAGCCGCCGCGGCCGTCCCCGCCGAACACCGTGCCCTCGGCGGCGGCCGCCTTGGCCAGATCGTCCGGCGAGGTGGTGGTCCAGCAGACCTGCGTGCCGTGGTACGCGGCCACCTGCTCGGCGATCCGGGTGGTGGTCACCGGGAGCGCCACCTGCCCGCTGCGCCGCTCGGCCGCGACCAGGTCGAGCAGCACCAGCAGTGCCCGGTCGTCCTCGATCACCCGGCCGAGCTCGTCCACGAAGGACACCCGCTCGCCGACCGGGTCGAACCGCGCCCCGAAGGCCGCCTTCGACGAGGAGACCAGCTCACCGAGCCTCGCCAGACCCGCCCGCCGCTCCTCCGCGTCCTCGGTCGGACGGCCTTCGTCCAGGCCGGTGCCGACCGTCAACGCCTCGACACCGAGTCGCCCGAGGATGCTGGGCAGCACCAGCCCGGCACTGCCGTGCGCGGCATCGACCACCACCTTCAGCCCGGCCTCCCGCACACCCGTGGTGTCCACCACCCTGAGCAGGTTGCCCGCGTAGGAGTCGAACACGCTGGACGGGAAGGTCAGGTCCCCGATCTCGCCCGGGAACGCCCGCCGGTACTCCTGCCTCGCGTACACGCGGTCGAGCTTGCGCTGCCCGGCCTGCGAAAGATCCGCCCCGCGCTCGTCGAAGAAGAGGACGTCCAGTGAGTCAGGCACCCCTGGAGTGGTCCGCAGGAAGATCCCGCCGGCACTGCCCCTCGCGGTGTGCTGGCGGGCCACCGGCATCGGCACGTTCTCCAGATCCCGGACGTCGATCGCACTGGTCTGCAGCGCCGAGATCATCGCCCGTTTGAGCGCACGCGCACCACGCGAGTGGTCACGCGCAATGGTGACGGTGGCCCCCTTCTTGAGCGTCGTGGCATACGCGCCGGCCAGCCGGACCGCCAGCTCCGGAGTGATCTCGACGTTGAGGATGCCCGACACGCCGCGCACCCCGAACAGGTGCTCCTGGCCGCGCGACTCCCAGATCACCGAGGTGTTGACGAAGGCACCGGCCTCGACGGTCTTGAACGGGTACACCCGGACGTTGCCCGAGATGATCGACTCCTCGCCGATCAGACACTCGTCCCCGATCACCGCCCCGTCCTCGATCCGGGCCGCCCGCATCACGTCGGTGTTCTTGCCGACCACACAGCCCCGCAGGTTGCTCTGCGGGCCGATGTAGACGTTGTCGTGGATAACCGCCTTGTGCAGGAACGCCCCGCGCTTCACCACCACATTGCTGCCGAGCACGGTGTGCTCACGCAGTTCGACCCCGGCCTCCACCTTGGCGTAGTCGCCGATGTACAGCGGCCCGCGGAGCACCGCCTCCGGATCCACCTCCGCGCCCTCGGCCACCCAGACACCGGGCGAGATCTCGAAGCCGTCCAGCTCGACGTCGACCTTGCCCTCGAGGACGTCCGCCTGCGCCTTTCCGTAACTCTCGTGCGTACCCACGTCCTCCCAGTAGCCCTCGGCGACATAGCCGTAGACCGGCTTCCCCTCCTTGAGAAGCTGTGGGAAGACATCGCTGGACCAGTCAACCGGCTCGCCGGCCGCGACGTAGTCGAAGACCTCCGGCTCCATGACGTAGATGCCGGTGTTGACCGTGTCGGAGAAGACCTGCCCCCAGGTCGGCTTCTCCAGGAATCGTTCGACCCGCCCGCTCTCGTCAGTGATCGTGATCCCGAACTCCAGGGGGTTGGGCACCCTGGTCAGGCAGACGGTGACCAGCGCACCCTTACGCCGGTGGAAAGCGATCAGTTCGGAGAGATCGAAGTCGGTGAGCGCATCCCCCGAGATCACCAGAAACGAGTCGTCCCGGAGCGCGTCCTCGGCGTTCTTCACGCTCCCGGCCGTGCCGAGCGGAACCTCCTCGTTGGCATATGTGAGGTGCATACCCAGCTCTTCACCGTCGCCGAAATAGTTCTTCACCAACGAGGCCAAGAACTGCACGGTAACTACGGTGTCGGTGAGACCGTGCCGCTTCAGCAGCCGCAGCACGTGCTCCATGATCGGCCTGTTCGCGACCGGCAACAGTGGCTTCGGCATGCTCGACGTCATCGGCCGGAGGCGGGTGCCCTCGCCCCCGGCCATCACAACGGCTTTCATTACGGGTGCATCCTCCTTCGCGGTGGTGGACCCTGGGATCCATCAAACCGTTTCAGGGCATCTCTACCCGGATGATTACGTCCGACTCACCGTGACGCCGTGGGGCTCGTCTCACCTGCGCGGCCACAACTGCACGCCGCCTCACAAACGTATGCGACAGCTCTCATGCATCTCGGGAACTTGGACCCGCCACACCGTCAGTATGCGTCCCCGGACGGCAGTCAGCTTGCTGCGGCTTCCGCCTTGACGATCTGCCTGGCCTGCACCGCATACAGGATCGCCGCCCACCAGTAGAGCGTGGTTCCCCACCAGATGAAGGCCCAGCTGACGATCCCGGCCACGGTGGCAAGCCATCCCGTACCGCTCCCCAGCAGTAGAAGCGGGAACGCGTACATCAGATTGAAGGTCGCAGCCTTACCGAGGAAACTCGTCTGGAGCGGGCCATAACCGTACCGGCTGAGAATGGGCAGCAGCGAGGCGATGAACAGTTCCCGCGCCGCCAGAATTGCCGTCACCCACCAAGGCAGGATCCCTCGCCAGGTCAGGCCGACCAGCGTCGAGATCACATACAGCCGGTCCGCAGCCGGATCGAGAATCTGCCCGAGCCGGCTGATCTGCCCCCAACGCCGGGCCAACTTCCCGTCAAGGTAGTCGCTGACCCCGCTCAGCATCAGCACGACGATCGCCCAGCCGTCGTTCTCCGGCCCACCGAAGACCGGCCACAGAATCAGCCACAGGAAGATCGGCACCCCGACCAACCGACCCATGCTGAGCAGGTTGGGAATGGTGAGGACGCGGTCGGTCTGAACGCGCGTCTCCTGGACCTCCACCTGGCGGCCTCCTGACGGTACGACAACTGTGCGGCATTGACCCTACAACAAAGAAGCCCTCTCCCGGCCTGGGAGAGGGCTTCTTCTGAATAATTGTTCGGCGGCGTCCTACTCTCCCACAGGGTCCCCCCTGCAGTACCATCGGCGCTGTGAGGCTTAGCTTCCGGGTTCGGAATGTAACCGGGC
>NZ_JBVIMH010000016.1:0-180678 GCF_055579945.1 Kitasatospora sp. NPDC032150
TCAGCCACGTGATCATTGTGACCGCCCGGCCATGCCCAAGGCAGCAACCGGACGGCACGTCACAACGGGGCGAACGTTGCCTGATGCGGCACTAGTTGTAGAGGTACGGCTCGCCGCCGAGCCGCCATGCGCTCCCCGGGTGCGGGCGCCGAGCGGCGGCCGCCCACCGGGGGAACCTCCCGCACCACTCTGAGCCGCTGCGGCGGAGTGGCTGACGGCCGCGGTCCCACCCGGAGACAGCAGGCCCCGACCGTTCAGGAGAGACCCGCCTCATGACAGCAACCCCCCCGGCCCTGCTCGCCTTCGACGGCTCCGGCATCGACGGCTCGCTGTTCACCACTGTCACCGGCTTCGCGCGCGACACGAAGTGGCTCAACACGCCGATCGCCCTGTGGACCAATGCGGGCCTGGGCGTGTTCGCGATCCTCATGCTGATCGGCTGGTGGAACGCCCGCCGCCGCGATACTCGCACCATGACCCTCGCCCTGGCCGCCCCGGTGGCCGTCGCCTTCGCATTCGCCGTGGCCGAGGTCGCCAAGAAGCTGGTCGCCGAGGTCCGTCCGTGCTACTCGCTGCCGCACGACTTCTTCGTCGACTCCTGTCCCGTCCGCAGCGACTACGCCTTTCCCAGCGGCCACAGCACCACCGCCTTCGCCACGGTGGCGGCGCTGTGGCTGCTCGACCGACGCCTGTCGCTGATCGCCGCGGCATTCGCCCTCTTCGAGGGCTTCACCCGGGTCTACCTCGGCGACCACTACCCCCACGACGTCATCGGCGCCGTCATCCTTGCCCTGCCCGTCGCCTTCCTCACCAGCCGACTCCTCGGCCGCATCGCCGTCCCGCTCGTGGCACGCCTGCGCACCGGAGTTCTCGAACCGATCCTGACCGTCTCCCGCACTGGAGCCCACGCCGCACGCTGAACCAGGACGCGGCAACCACCGACAGCTTCACGGCACCCCAGGCGGGATCATTCGGTGCGCAGAGCGCCGGGAACGACCGGGGGGCGGGACGGGTGGAACGGCGCATGAGCGTGCGACACCGGCAAAGCCCCCGAAGCGCCACCCGCCAACCGACTCGGCCGACGAGGTCAGCATCTGCCCGGACTCGCCGCCGCCGGGCGGTTCGCCAACGACGAACTACTGTCGATCGTCAGACGCCGTGCGGCTGGCATGCGACCGTCCGGCCTGGTGGTCTGTGACTAGTCGCGCTCGATCCAGCCCGGCATCTCCGCCTGGGCCGGACTCGGCCCCATGCCCACGTAAAAACACCGGCCTTCGCCAGTACGGGGGGAGACTGGCGAAGGCCGGCGGGAACGCGCTGAGCTACTCAAAGCGCGCATGCCCGACCTTATTGCACCGACACGCGGCGGCCAGACATTACTGCCGAAAAGATGATCAATCGTGACCATGCCGACGAACACACTCGGGACGGGCGCCCGGGACAGCCCCTTGGGTGTGTCCTGGGCACCGCCGTGCGGTGGGCGCGTTAGGGGCGCCGCCGCTGGCAACAGCCGCTGCATGCATCGTTGACGCCATAGCGGACCAGTCAGCCCACTTGACCAGTCCTGACCGTGATGGGCACCGCTCTCCCGCCGCGAGGCGGTCGCCGTCGTCCGACGTCCTCCCGTCCGCGCACATGCCGCGCGCTGCGCAGGATGGGGCGGTCGGCCGTCCCACCCAACCCTGCGGCGGGACATCACGTTGTGGTGGTCACCTCGACATGCCGCGGCTTGGCGGCCTCGGCCTTCGGGACGGTCACTGTCAGCACACCGTCGGCCAGGCTCGCGCTGACGTCCTCGGCCTTCACCTCGGCGGGCAGCAGGGCCCGGTACTCGAAGCGCCCGGTGCGACGGGTACCGCGGCGCAGCACGCCCTCGCGTTCGCGCTCCTTGTACTCCCCGGTGATGCACAGCTCCCGTTCGCTGATCTCGACGTCGATGTCCTCGTTCCGGATGCCGGGCAGTTCGGCCTCGATCACATAGGCCGTGTCGGTCTCGCACAGGTCGGCCGACGGTGCCCAGAGCATCGGCCCGGCCATGGAGGGCCTGGCGGCGGCCGACTGCAGCAGCCTCTCCATGCGCTCGAACATGTCGTTGAACTCGGTGGCCATAGGTTCGGGCCAGGCGGGCAGCGCCCGCTCCAGCAGCCTGCCGGGCCGGTAGTGCACAGGCAGCGTCATCGCAACTCACCTCCGCGAAACAGCAGTCTCGGACTGCTTCCATGCTGCACACCCCGCGCTCCACCGGCGAGCCGAGCAGGACGCGCCCGAGTCGTGCTTCAGCGCCCGAGAGCGCGAACGACAGGCTTCGGCGGGTTTCCCGCCCGGCCGCCCACGCATGCGCACCCTGCTCGGGGCCGCGATCAGCGTACGCGGCGAGCTCTACCGCGACCTGTACCTGTCCGAGCACCCCGACCATCGGCCCTTGCGGGGGCCCGCCACCGCCAGGCCCGTCATGCCTGGCAGTCGCGGCAGACGAGCTGGCCGTCCGTGGTCCGGCCGACGAGCTGGCTGCGGTGGTGGACCATGAAGCAGACCGCGCAGACGAACTCGTCCGGCCTCGGCGGTTCGACCGGGACGGTGAGCTCCTCGTTGGAGAGATCCGCGCCGGGCAGCTCCACCGATTCGGGTTCCTCGGCCTCCTCGCCGGCTGCCCCAGGGAGCCGCTGCTCTCGACGGTCCTTGAGTTCTTCGAGGCTGTCCGTCTCCTCGTCCATATCGCTGCGGCGCGGGGCGTCGTAGTCGGTTGCCACGGGAACCTCCTCGGGGAGGGCGCAGGATCGGCGCGCCGCCGAAACGGGCTGCGGTGTCGACGGCACCTGATGGGACCGTTCTACCCGGGGCCGGGAAGAACTGCCTGCCCGGAGCAGTCGACTCGCAGCCCGGGTCCGCATCTTGCTCGGCTCGGTTTCCACGTTCACGCAGACCCGGCCGAAGTTACCGGGTTGCGGGCGTACTCGGGCCGCCGTTCCCATCCCGGAGGCTGGGACGGCACCTCGGGATGGAGGGAGTGTGCGTTCGGGTGAGGAGGAGGACGACGATGGCCGGTGAGCTGCTGCGCAGGCGCGCACTGGTGGCCCTCGTTCCCGGACCTGTTCGAGGACTTCCCCTTCGAGCTGCGCGTGTCCCCCGATGAGCAGTTTGCTGACCGTGAAAGCACCCCTGCCCGCGACGGAGACGAAGCAGCCACGCCCGTCGAGATAACCAGCGGCACCTGACGTCCCCGGCGCGACCCGATCGGAACGGACGATGGTGGACGCGGTTCACCGACGTCCGATTGCTCGCCGAGCCGGCCGGACGCCCTTGCGGCGGCGCGCGTAGGCCGGCCTGTGCCGGCTTGCACGAACTTGCCGTCCAGCGGCTGATCGCCACCCCCCACCGGCCGAGAACCTCCGTGCCTTCGCGGCAGAGCCGCCCCAACGGCGGCGTGGGGCCGGGTGCCCGGCCCCGGAGAATGCCTCGGGGCTGAACGCCGGGCCCGCTTGGCTTCCTCAGGACGGGTCTGGGAGGCGGGACCGTTCGCGGACAACGCAAGCCCCCCGGCTACCTCCTGCCGACCTCGTCGCGCACCCGCGCCGCCTTCCACGGTACGGATACAAGTGGCATATCAACACTGCTGGCCCATCCCTCTGCCTGTCCTCGGCCCGTTCGGCATTCGTGCCCGTCCGTCTCGCGGGTTGGGGCCGGTGGGCCCAAGCCCGCTCCGGCGGACCTGCCGCACGCTGAAGACACTCCCGAGTTGTAGAGGGTGGTTGGCATGCCGAATCTGGGAGTCGCGATCGTGCGACAGTACGAGCGGGGCGTGGTGTTCCGGCTCGGCCGACTGCGCGGAGTGCGCAACCCCGGGATCCGGTTCATGATCCCGCTGGCCGACCGGATGTGGAAGGTCAGCCTGCGGACGGTGACCATGCCGATCCCCTCCCAGCAGGTCATCACCCGGGACAACGTCTCCATCGGCGTCGCCGCGGTCGCCTACTTCCGCCGGGTCGACCCGGTGAAGTCCATCGTGGAGATCGAGGACGTCGCCAGCGCGATCGGTCAGATCGCCCAGACCACCGTCCGCAACGTGGTCGGCCAGTCCCTGCTCGACCGGGTGCTCACCGACACCGAAACCCTCAACCAACAGATCAAGGAGATCCTCGACGGCCTGACCCAGCAGTGGGGCGTGCTCGTCCTGCTGGTGGAACTGAAGGACATCGAGCTGCCGACCACCATGCAGCGGGCGATGGCCCGGCAGGCCGAGGCCGAACGCGAGAAGCGCGCCAAGATCATCGCCGCCGAGGGCGAGGCCCTCAGCGCGGACCGCCTCGCCGAGGCCGCCGACGTCATCGCCGACCACCCGATCGCCCTCCAACTGCGCAACCTGCAGATCCTGGCCGAGATCGCCGCCGAGAAGAACTCCACCATCGTCTTCCCCGCCCAGTTCCTCGAGAGTGCAAGGGCCCTGTCCCGCTTCGTCGACCAGGAGCGCCGGCCCACCAAAACCGCCGAGCCCGCACCCGTAGCGACGGCGGCCCCGGTCGGCGACCGCAGGCCGGACGCCGACCGGGCCTTCCCCCAGGACGACACCCTCACCGACCCGCTGAAAGGACAGGCCTGGACATGAGCACGAACACCACGGCCCGGAGGTTCCGTACCAAACGGTGGACCCTTCACCTGGACCTCTTCGAGGAGGACGACGTCACAAAGGTGCACGCCGTACTCGACACCGGCGACAACCGGTTGGAAAGCCGCACCACCGCCCACCGCAACCCGCACGACCCGCCCGTACCGGAGATCGGCGACGAGTACGCCGCCGGACGCGCCCTGGTCGACCTCGGAAACCAGCTGCTCCACGCCGGTACCACCGACGCCGCCGCCAACGAACCGCCCCTGCACGGCTGACCGCCCGGCCCGGTGACAGCGGCTGTCAGCTCGTCGTCACGCCCGTAGCCCGCAGTGAGTCGTCGCGCCCCTGGCCCGCCGTGACGAAGGAGATGGTCTTCATGAAGGAAACGAAAAGAAGGTCGAGCCTCCGCCCACCCAGCCCGGAGACCTGGGCAGGCGAGTCGCCGAGCGCAGGCAGCTGCTGGGACTCAGCCGCAAGGACGTGGCCGACCGGGCGGGCATGGCGGTCGGCTATGTGGAGTACGTGGAATCCTCGCCCAGTGCGCCCGATATCGTCACCCTCACCCGGCTCTCCGGAGCGCTCGGCACGTCCACCCGGGAACTGTTGGGCTGGGGAGTGGATGTGCCACCCGGCCGGGGGTCCTCGGCGGCGCATCCCGAACTGGAGGAGCTTCCGGCAGAGGAATGCTGGGCGAAGCTGGCGCCCGGCGGCATCGGCCGGGTGGCCCTGTCGACCGACAGCGGTCCCGTCGTACTGCCGGTCAACTACCGGATCCACGAGGGCACAGTCGTCTACCGCACCGGCGCCGGGAGCACCCCGGCAAACGCCGCCGATAACCGGGTGTGCTTCGAGGTGGACCACATCGACGAGGCCCTGCGCTCTGGATGGAGCGTCCTGGTCTCGGGCACGGCGGCCCGCATCGACGATACGGAAGCCATCGAGCAGCTGACGCCCCAGTGCGATCCGGACCCATGGGCGGGCGGTGAACGCAACCTGTGGATTGGGATCACACCCTCTGCCGTCACCGGCCGGACCATCCGTCTCCCGCAGGCACCGCCGCCCGCACGTGCGCCTCGAACACCCAGGAGTATGAGATGAAGGCCGCAGTCGGAGACCGGATCATCATAGAGGGCACCCGCCCCGGAACAGCACGTCGTGACGGAGAGATCGTCGCACTGCACCACGCCGACGGCAGCCCGCCGTACGATGTGCGCTGGTCGGACACGGGACATGTCTCGGTGTTCATCCCCGGCCCGACGCGCACGTCCACCACTAACCGCACCCGGGGACCGAGGAGACGTCCGCACGGGGAAAGCCGACCTACCACCACGATCCCCACCGCCCCCTGGGGGATGGCGAGTTGGCCGCCTAGCCGCACCGGTCCCGCTTGCACGTCGACTTCCGGGTCGGGGGCCGGCGGCGCGGCGGTCCGCTCCGGTCTCCGCGGGGCGGGGTCGGGCGGCACTGTGCCACCGGTCCGGGTGCCCGCCTGGTCGAGGCAGGCGATGACCTCGGCGTCGGTGGTCTGGGCGAAGTCCTCGTAGAACTGCCCGATCCTGAAGAACCCCCGTGGTGTTTCCAGTGCCAATAATTCGTCGGCGGTGTCCCCGAGCTCGCTGGTCCAGCCCGGGGGTGCGACGGGGACGGCGAGCACGACCCGGGCCGCGCCCTGGCCCCGGGCGATCAGGCAAGCTGCCCGGGCTGTCGACCCGGTGGCGACGCCGTTGTCGACGACCACCACCGTCCGGCCTCTGAGGTCGGTGCGTTGACGACCGCGTCGGTCTCGCCGCGCCCGGCGGTTCAGCTCTGTTCTCTCGCGCTCCTCGACCTGGGCCAGATCGTCCCGGGAGGTCCGCGTCGCGTGCATCACTTCCTCGTTGATGACGCGCACCCCGTCCCCACCGATGGCGCCCATGCCCAGCTCCGGCTGGAACGGCACGCCGAGTTTGCGGACCACGATCACGTCCAGCGGCGCGCCGAGCACGTTCGCCACCTCCGCCGCCACCGGCACCCCGCCGCGCGGAAGACCGAGGACCACCACGTCCTCACCCGCAAGATGCCTCAGCCGCGCGGCCAGCCGCCGCCCGGCGTCGATCCGGTCAACGAACCATGACCAGCCCTCCTCGGGACTGCGGAACTTGCCCGCGACCACCGCACGGGCACGCGGACATCGCGGAACACCGCCTCTGCGGGCGGCTCTGCCGACCGGATGTCGGCGGCGGCCACTCCGCCGATCGGGAAACCGTAACCCCAGTGCACGTAACGCACGGCGAGGGAGGCGCGGACGATACCGGGCAGGGTCGCCACATTGGCCACCTGTTCCAACGCCCTGTCGCCCGCCGCCTGCGGCAGCAACTCCTTCGAGGCGAACACCTGCGTGGTGTGCTCAGACGTCGAGGGTCACCTGGCAGGTCCAGCCGCTGGCGTCGCCCCACAGGTGCAGGTCGTTGAGTGAGACGGCCTTGGGCACCGCTCCGACCAGGGCGGCGGTGTCGGCGTCCGCCATGCGGAACCGGACCGACAGGCTGCGGCCGCCCGCCGTGTCCTGGATCGCTCCCATCCGCGTGTCCAGGGGGATCTCGCCGTCGGCGTCCATCCGGTAGATGACCTCCTCCAACACGGACACCAGCAGATCCTCGTCGCTCTTCGTCGTCACCGTGCACTCCCGGTCCCCGACCGGCCGGGCCTCGGAAGTGTCGGCGAAGCCGTCGACCACCGCGCGCACCGCCTCACCGATACAGCCCTCCACCGTCGGCGACCACGCCTCCACCCGCATGTCCGCCGTGTGCGGCACAGCCTGGTGGCCGCTACCGGAACGCTGCCGCCCAGTCACCAGCGATGAACCTCCCGCTCCGTCTGCCCCCGAAGGCCGCAGACACACCCCGCTCCTCCAGGCTCGACCCGCCCACCATCGCGGGCAACCCGGTCCCGAGCTGTATCCGATGCGCCTCGGCCCGGCACAACCGCTCGGGATGCGGATGCTCCAAACCCCGAATCAACTGCTTTGCCCCTTCAGTGGTTTCAGGGAAGGCGGCGTACGGCCCTGGTAGAACCTTCACCACGATGCGGCGCCGTCCGGAGCACTGCCGCTGGTCACGCTCCGGCTGCTGGGCGCCTCCACTGAGGGACGGCGATCGCTTCATCGGCGAGCGGTGGCGCTACCACGCGGTCGAACGGACCATGGGTTCTCAGGCCGGCACGGAGCCGAGCATCGGTGCGGCTCCTTCGACGGTCTCGACCACCCTGGTCTGCGATCCGGGCGCCGCCTGCGGGGCCTGCTCGACTGGCAGGCCGGAGGCGCGGCCCAGTAGTCCCGTCCATCCGATCACGAGAAGCCGCCTGGCAGGGCCGAGTGGCCCAGGCAAGGGAGGCGACCGGGCCTTGGACCGGGCCGGACCTGCTGGGCACGGTGGTGGTGTCGAAACGGAGCGAGGTACGACATGGGCAACGCGGCCGGATCAGAACACCGGATCGTGGTGGGCGTGGACGGCTCGGCGCTGTCGAAGCAGGCGCTTCGGTGGGCGATCGAGCAGGCCCGGCTCACCGGGGCCGTCGTGGACGCCGTGATCGCGTGGATCTATCCGACGGTCTACGGCTGGGCCATGACCAAGCGTGATCCGCAGCTCGACCACACGGCCGAGAACGTGCTGGCCGGCGCGGTGGAGGAGGCGGCCGGGCCGGAGCCGCCGGTGGAGATCCGGCAGAGCGCGGTGCCCGGCAACGCCGCCGCGGTGCTGCTGGAGCGGGCACACGGTGCGGACCTGCTGGTCCTGGGCAGCCGGGGCCTGGGCGGCTTCACCGGGGCCCTGCTCGGCTCGGTGAGCCAGCACTGCGTGCATCACGCGACCTGCCCGGTCGTCGTCGTCCACAAGAGCGCAGGCGAAGAGGCATGAGCTCGCAGCCGCCCTCCGCATCGAACAGCAGCCGTACGTGCCCGGGTTGGCAGCCAAGGTGGGCTTCGCACCAGTGCCGCCAGGGCCTGGTCCACCGAGATCGCCGATGTTCCTCCGTATCCCTCTTCGAGGAGGGCTCTCATGACCACCGGAACCGAGACCCGCTCCGAAGCCCTGCGAGAGCTGTTCACCGCGCCCGGCCCTTTCCTGTCGGTCTACTTCGACCTCGAAGCGCGTCCGGAGCTGGGCCTTGACGCGGCGGAACGCTGGCAGGCTCACCTCCGCGAGCTCGCCGCCCGAGGGGCCGGGGTCCACGACCTGGACGCCCTCACCCGGGTCTTCCTGTCCGCGCAGCCAGGCTCCGGCGTGCTGGCGGCCTTCGCCGCGGGCGGCGAGGTGCAGCATTCGGCCGTGCTGCCCGGCTGTGAGCAGGCCGATCTGGCTCTGCACGGGCCACTGCCGCATCTGCTGCCGCTGCTGGCCTGGCGCCAGGATCACCCGGCCCACGTGGTCGCCGTGGTCGACCGCACCGGCGCGGATCTGCGGCTCTACCCCACCGGGGCCACCGAAGGGACCGGCCGCACGGTCACCGGTCCGGACGACGAGATCGAGCGCAACCAGCCCGGCGGCATGTCCCAGATGCGCTACCAGCACCGGGCCGAGGACTCCTGGGAGCACAACGCCGTCAAGGTCGCGGAGGCACTCGGCACAGCGCTGGCCGAGGTGGACGCGCACGTGCTGATGCTGGCCGGCGATGTCCGCGCCCGGCAGTACCTCACCAAACACCTTCCCGCCTGGATCCGGCAGGACGTCTCGATCCACCCGGTCAGCGGCAGCCGCAGCCCGGACGGCGCCGCACCCGAGCGCATGGCCCAGGTCGACGCCGAAACCCACCGTGCCGGACAGGAGGAGACCACAACGCTGCTCCACACGTACGCCGAGCAGCTCTCCCCTCGGGGCCACGCCGTGGAGGGCATCTACGCCACTCTGCGCGCGCTCGGCGACGGCGCACTGCGCACCCTGCTGATCACCGACGACCCCGCCTCGCGCCGCACCGCCTGGTTCGGTCCCGGCCCCACCGACATCGCCGAACTCAGCACCGCGTTCTCCACCGGTACCGGCCCCCTCATCCAGGCGCCACTGGCCGATGTCGCCGTCCGCACCGCACTGCTCACCGGCGCGGAGGTGCGGGTGCTTGCACCCGGCACCCCCGGCACACCCGCCCAGGGCATCGGCGGCCTGACCCGCTACACGTGACCGCTCGCACCACGTCGAGCGGGCATGACAACGGAGAAGAACCATGGCGAACGAACCCGTAACCAGAGAAAAGCCCGAGATCCAGGTCGAGGCCCAGGGCGACCTGCCGCCCGGGACGGTGGAGCTCGCCCGCACCAAGGTGCTGGCCCTGCTCGACGAGGTCCGCGAACCCGTGCTGTTCGCCCGGATCCGCCTCACCCACACGCACAATCCCGCCACCGAGCGGCCCTGCCTCGCCCAGGCCAACCTCGACGTCAACGGACGCCCCGCCCGGGCCCACGTCGCCGCCGAGTCCATGACCGAGGCCGTCGACCTGCTCCGCGACCGCCTCGCCCTCCAGGTTTCCCGGCTGCGCCGCCACTGGGAAGCCCAGCGCGGAGGTATGCCAAAGGCCAGCGCGCACGAGTGGCGGCACGGAGAGGAACCCACGCACCGGCCCGGCTACTTCCCACGCCCGGTGGAGGAGCGCGAGGTCATCCGGCACAAGTCGTTCTCCCTGGCCCGCGAGACGCCCGACGAGGCCGCCTTCGAGATGGAGACCATGGACTACGGCTTCCACCTCTTCACCGACCTCACCACCGGCCAGGACAGCGTCCTCTACCGCACGGAACCGACCGGCTACCGGCTCGCCCAGGTCCACCCGCGTCCCGAACAGCTCGGAACCGTCGCCGTGCCACTGGCCATGAGCCCTGTCCCCGCACCCCTGATGAACCTGGCCGAGGCGAAGAAACGGCTGGATGCCACCGGCCTCCCCTTCGTCTTCTTCGCCAACGACGCCACCGGACGCGGCAACATCCTCTACCACCGCTACGACGGCCACTACGGACTGATCACCCCCGCCGAGTGACCCCGCGCTCTCCCCCCAGGAGCCGACAATGACCGAGCACACCACACAGCAGACACCGGCAACCGGTCTCCACCCTCCCGGCCGCGACCTCGAAAGCGCCGTCGAGCGCCTGGAAATGTTGGAAGCCCAGGTCCAGGCCCTCGGCCAGGCGATCCGCGCCCTCATCCAGGGCATGGAAGAGATCCCCGACCAGGAGCCCGACCCCGATCGCCCGGCCCGCGCCGCCCGCCTGGCCCACGAACTCCTGCTCTCCCAACGACTCTAGAACCCACCACCCGCCACCGGCCCCGAGGAGACCGACCATGCAACTGACCTTCCTCGGCCCACTGTACGCACGGCAGGGCCCCTACGCCTGCGCCTACGTCGACACCTCACGCGACCTGGACGACCCCGACCGGGCCATCGACCTGCGCCGCCGCCACCTCCAGGCCGAACTAGCCGCCCAGGGCGCCGACATGGCCACCACCGGCACCCTCACCCGCCTCATCGGAACCGACCGCGACCTGCCCGGTCGGCATGGCCAGGCCATCTTCGCCGCACACGGACGACTCGCCCTCGCCGAGGAACTGCCCAAACCTCCCGCCCAAGACACTGCCCGATACACGATGCTGCCCGACGCCATGCCCCTCGCCATACAGCACGCCCCGGACATCCCGTACGTGGCCGCTGCGGTGCACCGGGTCGCCCAGCCCCAAAGAGCTTCCGGGGAGGCCGAGTTCGAGGTGGACCTGCAGGCCGGGCGATGGCCCTCCGCCCGCGTGGCACCCGAGGACCGCGCCAGCCGACGGGTACCGGCCGACGAATGGCGGCAGGCCGCCACCGAGGTCGCCTTCCAACTCGCCGACCTGGCCGATCGCAGCAGTGCCGAGGCGATCGTGCTGTCCGGCGACCACTGGGCCCGCAACACCCTCGCCCGCGAGCTCCCCAAACACCTGCGGCAGCGGCTCGTCGGCATCGACAGCGACGGCTGGGACACCCAACCCGAACGCGCCCTACTGGAGGACGAACTCGACTACCTCTTCCGCGGCCGCCTGTCCACACACGACCACGCGTCCGTCGAGCGGTTCCTGGCCCGCCGCGCCCGCCGCAGCGGCGCCACCGAAGGGCTCGCGGACACCGTCGCCGCGCTGCGCCAGGGCCAGGCCGAAGCCGTCCTGATCAACGACCCGTTCGACCTGCACCAGCGCCTTTGGGTCGGCCTCACCCCCAAGCAGATCGGCCTGACCCAAGGAGAGATGCAGTACCTCGGCGTCGAACCCTCCTGGGAGGAACCGGCCGACGCCGCACTCATCCGCGCCATCGTCGGCACCGGCGCGGAACTCATCGTCATCGCCCGCGACGAACTGCCCCTCCCCGATGGCCTCGGCGCCCTCCTGCGCTACCCGCACACCACGACGTGAACCCGGGCGCAACACTCCGGCGAACACCGGAGTCACAAGCCGAACCGCAACCGCAGGTGTCGGTCCCGCAGTTGACTGCGGGACCGACTTCCCTTCCCCAGGCCGAACCTGCAAGGTGGGCTCCCTTCGCCGGCATTGCCCGGATCAGGTAATGGAGGTCGCCACCAGAGTCCCGCCGACCCCGCCGACCTCTCAGCCCGGCCGTCGAGGTCGGCCCCGAACAGCGCAGTCGGCCATTCAGCACCGCTCCGGCCGAGCTCCCTCGCTCGCCCTGCAGGCCAATTCCCACGCTACTCACGCCCCTTCCGCGTGCCAGGGCCGAACGGCCCTAGGGCCCGAACTACATGCCCCATGAGCTTGCTCCGCTTTGACGGACACCGTTGGTGTGGTGGTCAGGCCGCGAGACGATTCACGCCCTCCTCCATTACGCGATCACACCGACGGCTCCCCGCCGGACTCCGACTGCCCGGTGCCCGTGCTCCTCTCGGTCTCCGCGGCCGGGACGGCCCGAAGCTTGGCCTCCAACCGCTTCAGCTCCCGCTCCACGTCCCGGTCCGTGCTGATCCGCTCCAGCTCGACCTGCACGTCGTCCGGGCCGGCCGGGCCTGTGGCGTCCTCCAGGACGCCGCAGGCCATCAGCTCGTCAAGCGCCGCCGAGCGGGCCCGCAGCTGCTCCGTCAATGGTCCCGCCGACCTCTGCCCGATTCGAGCGCCAGCCGGGTGGACACGGCCGGGCGCCCCAGCCAGGTAGGCCGACCGGCCCTGCTCGCAACCTGCCCCGGAGCGGACCATGGGAGCGGAGGAGGCTCGAATGCACGAGACGATCGCACACAACCGCTTCCCCACGCGCCATCCCACCGGCCGGGCCAAACCCGGGCCCCCGCCCGATCCTCCGAAGCCCGCGCCGCCACCGGAGCCGGGTTGGCGGCGGTGGCTGCTGCCGGCCGCCCTGGTCCTGGAGGACCTGCTCGCCGTCCAACTCGGCGGCCGGGCGGCGGAGCTACTCGTCTTCGGCGAGGGTTCCAGCGGCGCGGCCAACGACCTGGCCAACGCCACCTCGGTCGCCACCCGCATGGTGCGCGAGTTCGGCCTGTCCTCCGCCCTGGGCCCGGTCGGGTACGCGGCCGGCACCGCCCAGTACCCCGGCGAGAGCCCTGAGGACCGGCTGCGTCGGCCGTACTCCGAACTGACCCAGCGCACGGTCGACGAAGAGGTGGCGAGACTGCTCAGGCAGGCCGAGCAACGGGCGCTCGACCTGCTGCGCGGACACCGCCGCCAACTGGACGAGCTGGCCGAGCTACTCGTCGCGGAGGAGACGGTGGACGGGAAGGTCGTGCTCGCCATCCTCGACGGAAGACCGCCACCCCTGGCACCCCGACAGCCGCTGGAACACGCCTCCCTGGAGCACATGCCGGTTCCGGAGCGGGACGCGGTCACGCCAGCCCAACACGCCGACAGACCCACCCGACAGGCGCTCGGCAGGCCCACCACAGGAGGGTGAGGAAGCACCCGCTGACGAACACCCCGACTGACCAGCGTCAGCCATCCGGCCCGGACCTGCCCGCCCGGGCCGGGTGGCCGTGGCGTACCGCGTGAGGCGCGGTGGGTTGGTCGCAGTGGTGGCGGCGCCGGTGACCTGCCGTCGGCCAGCAGCTGCGCCTGAATCCGGCCCGCATCCCCGGTCACCATGGCAGGATCGAGATCCACCCCGACCACTGTGGCGGTGTGCTCCGGCAGGACCTATCACGGTCTACCGCTACGGGACCCGCCCGGGCCAGGTGCTCACACTGGCCACTCCCGGGACGGCACCCGGCGCGGCGGTGGCGATCCACGAGGACTACAGCGAGGGCTGCAGCGGGCACGTGTGCGAGTTCTGACAACGGCCGCGAGCCACGTCGGCTTTCCACGGTCGCGTCAGCCGGCCCCTGAAGCTCCGCTCGCCGGACGAGTCCAGGCCGCTCAGGATGGAAGTGACCTGCTTCGCGAAGGTGAGCCGCGATGACCTACCGGTACGACACCGCCCCGGCAACGCAGCCACGGCATGCGCCGTACCGGTCGCTTCCAGTACCGGGCGGTCCTGCCGACCGGCGTCAAGGCCGAGACGTGGGGTCGGTCGCCCCCGGGACCGGCAGCCCGCCGGCACGCATCGGCAGCGTGGCGGACGTCCGGGTATCCATCGTCAACCTCACGCTGACCACCATCAACGTCACCGACGGTCTTCTGAAAGTCATGGCCGAGTACGACAACGAGTGGACTGGTGCCGAGCAGACGGGACGCCAGGCGATGGCTGTGGTGACAACGACCGCCGGGCCACTGCGATGAGCGTCGCCGGGGCACCGGGCAGCCCAGCGGCGGGGAGCGGCGGAAGAAACTCGCCCTCGGGGACTACGCCACCGATTCTCACCCTCACGATGAACCCCACAGTCGACATCTGCTGCGACGTCGACCACCTGGTGGACATCGGCAAGACCCGCGCCCGGGTCAGGTACGTGGCCGCCGGCGGCGGAGGGATCAACGTCGCCCGCGGTGTGGCGCGGTTCGGGGGACGGGCAAGGGCCGTCCACACCGCCGGCCAGGAGATCGGCCAGCGCCTGAACCGGCTACTGGACGAGGAGGGCATCGACCACCTCGCCCTCGGGATCGCAGGCGAAACCCGCGAAGCGTTCGTGCTGTTCGAGACCGAGTCACGCCGCAGCTATCACATCGTGCCGGGCGGCCCGCGACTCGACGACGACGAGGGACGGCGCTGTCTGGACCTGCTGGAGCGGGCGGCGGGCGCTCACCGGTACGTCGTGGCCAGTGGCAGTCTGCCCGGCGGCCTGCGCGACGACTTCTACACGGCCGTCGCCCGCCGGGTCAGGGAAGCCGGCTCCAGACTGGTGCTGGACACCTCGGGACCGGCCCTGCGCGAGTCGCTGCACGAGGCCGTCTTCCTGCGCAGATGCAACCGCAGCGAGGCCGCCTACCTCCTCGGCCGGGCCGTGCGGAGCTTCGACGACGCCCGCGCCGTCAACGAGCAGTTGCTCGCCGCGGGAGCATCCGAGATCGCCATCACCACCCTCGGGGAACTCGGCGCGCTGTGCTCGACCGGTCAGGGGCACACGGAGCTGCACGCGCCGCCACCGCCCGGAGAGCCCCTCAGCGACGCCGGGGCCGGGGACGCCATGATCGCCGCAATCGTCACCCGGCTGGCCGAAGGCGACGATCCGGTCGACGCCTGCGCGCTCGGGGTGGCCGCAGCTGCCGCATCGATGCTCACCCCCGGCATCGAACCGTTCGATCGGGAAGTGGCCGAGTACCTCCGTCCCGCAGTGCGGATCACCCGGCCTTGAGGCTGATGACCCGCGCCTGCCGGGACCCGTTCCGCCGCCGGGTACGCCGGCGTTCCACCCTCGATGATCTTCGCACGGGAGCGGCCGATCGCACTGCGTCCACCAGCCACGGCCCGGTTTGCCGTCCGACCCGACCAGGGGAACAGCCCCGCAAGGACCATCAGCGGGGGGAAGACCGGCAGGGTCGACAGGCCGAGCCACCGCGGCTCTGCTTGGCAGTGCATGCGGGCCTCCGTGCCCCATCGTCCCGGCGCCGCGGACACGATGGGCAGGGCCGGACGGCCCACCCGGCCGGGCACCCGGCGGTTCTGCCGGCTCCGCATGCGAACCGGGCGCGGGAGAACGATCCTGCAGGAGAACGGGCGTATCCCGGCGATGCCACCGCAGGCCCACGGCGTCTCGGCCCTGGGGAAGTCGGCGGTATGCGCCGATGTCGGTCAGCCGCCCGATCGGACGTCGTCGGCCTGATCAGAAGGGACGAGTCCATGGCTGAGGAACAGGCCCGCCAGGGGAAGATCGTTGTCGGGGTGGACGGCTCGGAGCAGTCCCGAAGGGCGCTGCGCTGGGCCGCACGACAGGCCGAACTCACGCACACCGTCGTGGAGGCGGTGATGGCTTGGCAGCCCCCGTTCTCCGGATGGGGCAGCGCCGAACCGGTCGACGAGGACGCACACCTGGCAGAGGAGGCCCGGAAGGCGCTGGCCGAGAACGTCGAGAAGGCACTGGGCTCCCGACCGCCGGTGCACGTCCGCCTCAGAGTCGAGGAGGGCACCCCGGCCTGGGTGCTGCTGGCCGCCGCCAAGGAGCAGGCGTCCCTGCTGGTCGTCGGCCACCGTGGAATCGGCGGCTTCGAGGGCGCCCTGCTGGGCTCCGTCGGACAGTACTGCGTGCAGCACGCCCCCTGCCCGGTCGTCGTGGTCCGTGGCACCGCAAGCTGACACGAGCACTCCGAGGCGGTGGCGGCAGGGCGGCCGAAGCGGTGTCAGCGCCTCATGAAACAGTCAGGCCAGCAGACTTTGCCGCTCTGATCATCAGAACTGACTACAACGATGAGGCGGCATGGCATGCGGTCGCAGCAGAAGTGACTCAGCCCTGTGGCACCGGCGGCGAATTCGAGGTCAGTGGACTGTGATTGGTCGTCAGTTTGCTGTCAGACTTTGAGGGCGGTCGCCGTCCGGCTGCTGTTCGTCGTCAGCACCGCCGCCCGGTTCGAGCCGGCATTCTCGGTGTGGATGCGCGCCGTCAGCGTTCACCTCATGGTGCGCACACGTACCGGATGCGGAAAGAAGCCCACCCCGGCGCCTCGTGACCCAGGCGGTGTGTACCGCCACGAGCCGGAGCGGAGCGCGGGTTTCACCCAGATGGCAGCACTCAGCTTGACGCCCTAGCATCGTAGTAGCGGTGTGCCGTAAGGCCGCGCGCTCGCGTTTCGAGCGTGCCGGCGGATTCGAGGTACGGCGTCGCGGGCGAATTCTCCGAACGCCCGAAGAAGGTTTCCAGGTGCCGGTCGGCAACCCAGTTCGCGCACATCATCGACATGGTCCCCACCGTGCTCGACGCACTCGGCATCGAGCCGCCCGACACCATCAGGGGCGTGGCCCAGTCCCCCATCCAGGGCGTCAGCTTCGCCCAAGCGCCTGGCCGCCAACATCAAGTGAGACGGCAGGCCTTCGGCGTCGCACCTGGCCTGGCCTCTCGGCAGGTCAGGACCTCGCTCAGAGGCGAGATCGAATGAGATAGGGCAACTGCCGCCGCGTCCACCACCCACACCGGGCAGCGCGGATGCCGACAGCGGCATCCCCCCATCGCAATCCGACCGAACTCATTCGGACGCAATTCCGGCACGCCTACTCGAACTCGTCGATCCATTTGGCTTCAGTGTTCTCGTCATTCCGGCTGTTCCGCGGTCGTTCCCCGGCGGCCGGGCGGCCTGGGCCGGACGCGAACTCCCGTAGGAGGTTCAGTGAGGTCGTCCAAATGGTGTGCCAGCTTCGCGGCTGCGGTCGGCCTGACCGGTTCCCTGACCATGGGCGTTTCCGTCTCCTCGGCCGCGCCCGCGGCCGACGACGGCAATCGGGCCGGTGCCCCCGGGCAGGCCCGGTCGGACGCGCCGGCACCTCAGCCGCTGGGATTGTCCGCGCCACGGGGACGCGGGCATGACGAGCCGTATGTGTGCAAGGGCCTGGTGCCGTACCCCATTCCCGAGGCCTACCGCTGGTACTACTTCTGCGGTGACTGGCGGCTCGGCCCCAAGCGGCTGCCGACCCATGGGGTACTGGGGCACATCCTCAAGGGGTACGACCGACTCGGCGGGCTCACCGCCGTGGAGTTCCTGGACCAGTGGTGGAACCCCGCCCTTGATTCGGGCCAGGGCGACTGGAACTATCCGCCGGACGACGGCTTCGAGCACAACGCCCAGGGCGACGTGCTCGCAGCACCGTTGCTGCTTCAGGCCGGCCAGAACCTGATGGTCGACCGGTTCGGCAACGAGGCGGGCCGGTTCCTCTCCCCGGCGGGCACGAAGTACGGGCAGCGGGCGATCCCGCCCTCCAGCCTCAACACCATCGACCCTCGCTACCCGTTCGACTACCACCTGTACCGGGTCGCGAAAGACGTCACCGTGTGCGCGGGGCCGGCCGCCCCGGCGTTCGAGCAACCGGGTGAAGGCATCCAGTACGTGACGTCGAGCAAGTTCTGCCCGAGCATCCCCCGCACCACCGTGGCCGACCTGGTGGCCAACGGCACCCTGGTGCGGGTACAGGCCACGAAGGAGAAGGCCGCTCAGACGGAGGAGATGGCCGCTCTGGAGGGAGTGAAGGCCACAACGCGCTGACCACCCCGTGACACCGGGCCCGGCGCCGTCCCTGATGGGAGACTGGTCCCATGGATCGGTTCCAGCTGCGCCGGGCCCTTCGCGCGGTCGGGGTCCCGGAGGCGTACTACGAGATCCCCGGCTGTCCTCACGACCCTCACACGGCCGATCGCTACTTCCTCGAAGAGCGTTCCGGGGTGTGGGTCGTCGGGGTCCATGAGCGCGGCAGGCGAGAGGTGTTCGAGCGGTTCGCAGACGAGGACCGGGCGTGCCGGTGGCTCTACGATCGCCTGATCAACAAGGGACCGTCCCCCGTCCCGGCCACGCCCGAGGAGATGGACGCGCTCCTACACGACAGCGACGGCATCCAGCAGCGGGCTCGCGAGCAATTCGAGCGAGCCCTTGCCGAGGCCCGTCGCCGGACCACCCAGAAGCCTGTCGCCGACGACAGCCGTACGGAGCCGCCGCCAAGGGGATGACCTGGCACCAGCCACGACGGCATCCGCGGTATCCGCCGACGGACGGCGTTGACCGATGACAGACCGGCCGCCCGGTCGCCGTCACCGGCGGTGGTCCAGGATCGGACCGATACCGGGGTCACCCGGCGATGTCCGCGGCTCCCCATAGGGTGGGGATGTCAGCCGTTCGTACCGTGCGTCATCTGTGGGTGGAAGAATCCGTGACCATCGCCGCTCGTCTCGTCACCACCATCGCCGCCCCTCTGGACCCGGCGTCAGCGGAAGCTCCGCGGGTGCTGCACTGGCCCGGCCGCAGGCTTCTCGTGCAGCGCGGTGACGCCGAAGTGGTGGCCATCGACCTGGACGCGCTCGGCATGGGTCGAGCGCCGGAGGCCCGCTTCCCAGCGCCCTGGCCGCGCCACTTCGGATCGGTGACGGTTTCGCCGGAGCGCGATACCGCAGTGTTCGCCGGTGCGCACGCGGTGCGATCGGTGGAGGCGACGGGTGCGACGCGGTGGGAGGTACGGCACGGCTGCTGGGGCGGCTGCTGCCCCTTGGTGCACCTGTCGTTCGACGAATACGCCCATGACGAGGACCACGCCCGCGCTGACAGCGGCTCGGTCGCGGTCAGCCCGGACGGCGGGCTCATCTGGGCGCACCTCCGCGGTCCGGTGGGCGGTGACCGGGACACGGAGGATGACAGGGAGCTGTGGGTGGTCCTGGACGCCAAGGACGGAAGTGTCCTGGGAGGTGCGGAGACCAGGACGGTGGGCTCCGGCTCCGAGCACACTCCGCACCCGGACCCCGGGCAGATGGGGCTCAGTGTCGGCGAGGGCGAAGAGGGGTCGCCCGTGCTGTGGGGCCGCTGGGACGGGGAGCAGCTGACTGCCGACCCCATCGACATCGAGCTGATCCTCCTTGCGGTGAGCCCCTCGGGCCGGCACCTCCTGACCGTTGACATCGGGCAGTGGTCTCTCTCCCTCCACCGGGTGGAGGACGGCTCGGTCCTTCGGGATCTTGACGCCGAGGACACCTTGCCGGCCCACCCGGGGAGCACCGGCGAGGACAGGGTGTACTGGGACTACGAGGCGGCCTTCGTGGACGAGGACACCATCGTCGCCGGGACCTCCGAGTACGACGCCCGGTACGGCAGGGCCCGCCACTGGCTGGTCGACGTGCGCGAGATGACCCTGCGTGGCGAGATCTGCTACCCCTTCCCGGTCTCCGGGCCTGCCCGTTCGGCTGGTGGCGGCACCTGGTACACGGTCTCCGCGGACGGGAGGTCGGTGCATCTATGGCAGCCGGCCGAGGAGAACTGACCGGATGACGCTGTGCGGCCTGCGGTAACGGCCCGGGAACGCACCGCCCTACGGTCCGCCCCGCGAGAGGTCGCCGCGCTCGCGAGCCTGAAGTGACCACCTGGCCAAGGCTGTTGTTCCGCACGAGGTACTTGGAGCAGGCCTCGGCCTCCCGCCAACCCCCAACCGCCAACCGCCAACCGCCAACCGCCATCGAACGGCTCCGCGCCAGCGAGTGGCGCCGGCGCGGAGTGATCGGTGGTGAAAGCGTCGGGCTGCGAACTCAGGCCGCCACGGCCGGATCGGGGAGCACCTCCCACCTCTGCCGGAACGTCGTCGGGGTCGTCGACTCCGCGGTGCGCGACTCGGTCCTCACGGGGGTCAGGCCGGGCGCGGGATGTAGGCCAGGCCGTGGGCGCCGGGCTCACCGAGCTTGGCGATGTCCAGCCGGGCCAGGCTCTGCAGCGTCTCCAGGTCGACGATGTCGACGGTGGACGAGACGACGCAGGCCACATGGGCGAGGCGGCCGTCGGGGGGCGAGGTGATGGTCAGCGGGAAGAGTCCCACCTCGACCTGGCCAAGCTGCTTGCGGGTGTCGGCGGAGAACACCGTGAGGCTGCCCGGCGCCTGGCGTCCGAGCGGGGACGCCGGGTCGGGCTCCATGCGCATTTCGCCCGCGAGCAGCATGCCCGTCGACGTCAGGTGCACCGGCAGGACGATGTTCTCCGTGGGCAGGGTGTCGACGACGGACGCGGTCGGGGCGTCGATGACCCGGATTCCGGTGGCCGGACGCTCCGCGGTGATGTCGGAGAGCGAACCGCCGTAGGGCGAGGCGACGAAGGCCTGCGTACCGTCGGCGGAGACGGCGAGCCCTTCACTGCCCGGCACCTCGACCTTCGCGGTGAGGACTCCCCGTTCGAGGTCGACGACCGAGACGAACGGCGCCTCCTTGTTGGTGGCGTAACCCGTCCTGCCCGCCGGGTCGATGGCGAACCAGTGCGGGCCGGGCGCGTCCGTGTCGATCCTGCCCAGCGGCCGGCGGGTCTGGCGGCCGCGGTCCTGGCCCCGTCAGGGCCGGAGGACGACAGCTCGCAGCGGAGCACAACGACATAGCGGCGAGGGCCGGGTGGCAGGTGTACGCCCCGACTGGAGGGAGTCACGGCCGAGTCAGGACGCTTCGGCCGACGGACGACTCGCCGACCAGTGCGGCGAGGCGGGGGACGCTGGGACTCGCCACAGGGCCCCCACGACCTGGTGGCGGGTGATGCCCGGGCGGGCGCTTCGGGGCAGCTCCGGGCCATCGCCGGAAACAGCGCGGCTCAGGCACCTATCCCGTCGGCCCGAACTTCGCTAGCCGATGGCGTTTTCCAGCCATCCACGTCCGGTTCAGTGGCGCAAAATGGCTGGAAGTGAGCGAGCGACACTGCGCGGCCGCCTACTGGATCTACTATCGGGGCGGGGGTCCTCCTGCCGCGCTCAGCCGTGCTCGGCAACCAGGTTTTTCTCACCAATTCGCTTGGATTGTCATGATGATGACGTGCAGTCACACACGTCTTCATCTGATCAGAGGAGTGGACGTGGATGTCCGGCAAGCATGGGCGGCCGAACTCGACCCGGCCGATCGGACGTTGATCGAGGAGTCCCTCGCCTTCGTGGCCGGCGCGGACACCGACGGCGTGCTGGCTGGCCTGGCGCCCGGGCTGACCGAGCGGCAGCGGGCCTCGGTGGCCGCGCACTGCGCGATGGCGCACGCGGCCGTTCTGGTCTTTCCGGCCTCGCTCGACCGGCTGATCGCCGGCTTCCGGTCCGCGGGCTTCTCAGTCGGCGAACCCGTGCCGAGCGTGGTGGTCCGGGACCGTCTCAGCCTCCGGTACGGTGTGTCGGCCGACGCGCTGGACGTTCGGATCGTGCATGTCCGCCGCCCGTCGACCGGCCACGGCCCGGGCTTCGTCGAGCTCTTCGCCCTGGAGGCGCCGGCGGGCTCGGAGTTCACCGGGATCGCCGCGCGCGAGCGCACCGAGCGGAACGAGTCCCATCTGGCGCTGGACGTCGGCGCACCGGACGACGTGGTGCTGGCAGGACTGAGCGGCCTGCTGACCGAGCACGGCGGGCTGACGGCCGACGGCGGCGGCTACAACGCCGTGGAGGACTGCACGGTGCTGTACTTCCGCAGTCCGGAAGCCACACACCCGGGCTCGGACCCCGACCGCTACCGCAGACTCGAGCTGCGCGTGCTCGGCCACCACCCCGGCGCGCTGGCCGCGCACACGGCGATCGCGACGGATGATCCGGCGAAGCGGCTGCTGGAGCTGATGACCGGGGCCTGGACGACACAGGCAATCGCGGTGGCCGCGGAGCTGGGCCTGGCTGACCACCTGCCGGGCCCGAGCAGCCCGGAAGTGCCTCGCCCGATCGGCGAGTTGGCCCAGCAGATCGGCGTCGCCCCGGACGGTCTCACCCGTCTGCTGCGCTATCTGACCGCCGCGGAGCTGGTCACTCCCACCACGGACTCCTACCGGCTCACCGCGCTGGGCGAACTACTGCGGCGGGATGCCCGGCACTCGCTGCGCCCGCTGGCGCTGCTGTACGGCGGACCGTTCTACCAGTCCTTCGGCGCGCTGGCCCACGCCGTGCGCACCGGGCAGGAGGCGTTCGCGACGATCTTCGGCCAGGGCCATTTCGACTACTTCGCCGAACATCCCGCCCTGGCAACGCTGTTCGACAGCGCGATGGCCGCCAGCGCGAAGATGTTCGAGCCGGTCCCCGGGCTCGTCGACCTCTCCGACGCCCGCGTCGTCGTGGACGTCGGCGGCGGCAACGGCGAGCTGCTCAGCCGGTTCCTCGCCCACACGCCGCACCTGCGCGGTGTCCTCTTCGAGCGCGCCCATGTACTGGAGCGCGCCCGACGGCGCCTGGCCGACGACGGGCACGCCGACCGCTGCGACCTCGTGGCCGGTGACTTCACCCAGGGCGTGCCACCAGGCGGCGACGTCTACCTGCTCTCGCGGATTCTGCACGACTGGGATGACGAGCAGTGCCTGGCGATCCTGCGCCGGTGCGCGGCCGGCATCCCTGAGGACGCCCGACTGCTGATCGTGGAACGCCTGTTGCCCACCGACGGGACGTCATCGCTGGCGGCGGCCTGGGACCTGCACATGCTCTGCAACGTGGGCGGGCGGGAGCGGACCGCGGAGCACTACGCACGGCTGTTGTCGGCAGCGGGCTTCGACCTGGTCACGATCTCCGGCCTGCCGCTGGACGGCAGCCTCCTGCACGCCCGCAGGCGCCGTTCGGACCAGGCCGCCCTGGTCTGACGATCGGTCGGGGAAGATCGGTCGCGGCCCGGAGTGCGGAGCGAGGAGGGTGATCGTCCCGATCGACGCGGTCAACCCGCTCACCCACAACTCGGCACTGGGTGGACAAATCGGCGCAGGTGCACCCCCTCTGAGGTGCGCCCCGTGCGCACGACACTCGGGTCCTGGCCCGCGCCGCAGGCCGAGCAGTTCCTCAAGGCATTGACCAAGGACGGCCAGCCAACCGCCTACCTCTTCCAGTGCCGAGTCTGCGGCAGCCACCTCGCCCACTCGGACGCCACGTTGGTCCACGCAACGGGTTGAACGACTCGGTCAGTGCGTTCGCCCGGTTCAGCGACGGCTGACGCATCCCGGCATCGACGGAGCCGGTGGCCAACGACCATGCCGGCGTGCCCCGTCCCGGCGGTCGCGAGGTCTGCCCGCTACGCATGCAGTTCCAGGGAGATGTGCGAGGACAGCGCGCGGAGGAAGTCGGGCGCGTCGAAGATCTCGCCGGCGGAGGCGACACCGGTCGACCTGGTCCGTCCCGTGAGGATGCGGTCGACCGCTTCCCCCACGAGCGGCGCGGTGACGGCGTAGATGTCCTGGCCCCTTGCCACGGCGCGGCGTTCAGTGCCGCCGGAGCGCACGACGACGTCGACGAGGAAGGTCAGGAGCCCGCGCCCGGGAGGCTGCTGCCCATATCGAGTCGAGCCCCTCCTGACGCGACCGGTGCGCACCGGGTGGGCTCCACGGCGCAGTCGGCCCAGTGGGCGGGGTCGGTCGCCCCGCCCAGGTCGTACTCCACCAGCTGCTTCAGCTGGCGCGGCAGCGACTCGACCGTGAACGGCCGGCCGTGATCGTCCGCCTTCTCGCTGAGCCTCTTCCCGTCGGCGGTCAGGTAGTCGACCTGGAACCGCCAGGAGCAGAGCTGCCCCTCGACGCCGCCGACCTGAAGCTCGATGTCCCCGGGCGTGGTGGACTGGCCGAGGTCGAGCGTGTGGTGGGCGAAGTAGTCCGCGCTGATGGCCTCACCATGGTCGTCCAGCTCCACCGCCGGAGTCCCGGGCGGATCGGCCAGCGACAGGAAGACGCCCGGCACGGGTTCCTGGCCCGCCGGCGGGGAGTACACGGAGCTGATGGCGGTGCTGGGCCTGCAGGAGATGTCGGTGACGCCGATGTTCTCGATGGTCACGGACGAGGAGCGGTCCGTGGTGAAGTGCAGCCGGTAGGTCTCGCCGCCCACCATGCCCTCGTCGCCGGTCTCCCGCTTCAGGAGCGCCTTCAGCCCGGGGTCCTTCGTGTGGACATCGACGCCGGGCACGTCGGCCGAAGGCAGCAGCCGGGGGTGCAGCTCCGCCAGGTACGACTGCACGGCGGCGAGGTCATCCGACTTGAACGGCGCGAGCGCGTTCTCCTCCGCCTTCGTCAGCTCCTGGTCCAGCGCGAAGGCCCACCTGCTGACCCGACGCTGGTCCGGGCCCTCCACCATCACCTGGAACGGGACGGTCCGGGCGTCGACCGCTTTCTCCCCCTGACGCTGGGCCGCCACGTTCTCCGCCGCCGTCCGGTCGCCGTACCACCGGTAGCCCACGATCGCGGCCGCCACGATCGCCAGCGCGAGGACGGTGCCCCCGGCAGCGCGGGCGGGCGTGATCCGGCGGCCGGGGCCGCTGCCGGGGCCGTTGTAGTAGGTGACCGGCGCATTGATGTCCCGGCCGGCCCGGTAGCGGATGGTGACGGCGTGCGCCCGGAGCCGGTCCGCTTCCTGCCGTAACGCCCACAGCTCCGTGAGCTGCTCCCCGTGCCCGGCCAGCATCGCCTCGGCCCGCGCCAGGTCCGCGGCCACCGCCTCCAGCCGCTGCTGCACCTCGGCGGCGGCACGGTCGTCCCGGACGCCCTCGAGTTCGCTCCGCAGCTGCGCCAGCGCGTCCGCCACCCACGCGAGCGGCCGCGCGGCGTGCGCGGCTCGCGCCAGGGGCGTCAGCTCCGCCCGGGCCTCGGCTTCTTGGCCCAGCTGCTCGGCGACCAGCGCGAGGAACGCCGTGGTGAACCGGCCCGGGTCGGTGATCCGCAACTTGCCACCGAGGTACTTGCTGTACTTCTCCTCCGTCCAGCCGAGCCGCCCGGCCTGGTCCTTCTGCAGCAGCCCGGCCTCCTTCAGACGTACGGACCAGCGCTTCAACGCCGCCGCCAGGATGCGGTCCGCCTCGGACACGCTGTCGTTCTGCTGCACGGATCACTCCCAGGAGTTCGAGTTGCCCCAGCTTCGACAACTCTTGCCCCTGCCCGCAACTCCCCTGCTCAAGTTTTCTCTTGACCATGAGTCAGCAATCACAGCACCGTCGAACCGCACTGCTTCAGGCCGCCGGAGCCGTTCCCGTCCTCACCTCGGCGCCCTGGTGGTGCGTCACCCTCGTCCTCCTGTGCACCACCCTGCTCGGCCTGGCGGCCGCGCTCTTCCCGCAGGACAGCGCGGACCGCCGCGCGGTGCTCCAGGGCTGGACCGAGCTCAGGACACGGCGCGCAGGTGGCGCGGCCGAGCCGCCTCCAGGGCCTCCTGCAGCTGGTCGCGGGCCATCGAGGAGCGGCCGGACAGCTCCTGTTCGGTCGCCATTCGGTACAGCTCGGCCTTCGTGAGCTTCCCGAGGTCCGGCTCGGCCACCTCGGGGGCCTTGGTCGCGCTCAGGCTGCGCTGGAGCACGAATTTGTTCGTTCACGTGGCATCCGCTGGCCCGGCCGGCTTGGCGGGGGCCAGGGGTCACTGAGCGAACCTGACCGCGCCGACCGCCACCGAGTCCGCCGACCGGACTGCGGCCACCTGACCTCGTACGGCCGCCGCCGCGCCATGCTTCGGTGGCAGTTGACCGCCCACTCCGAGCCGTACGCCGGCAGCGTGCACCCTGGCGGCTCCGCTACGCGGAGCACGAACTCCACCGCCTGGTCCGGCTATTGCTCCCCGGTGCGGGCAGCCATCATGGGCAGCCGTCACACGGTTGTCCTGCAACCCTGGCGCCCGCACCTTGAGCGGTCACGCTGCGAGCGCTTCTCGCCGGGCGGCCCGGACGTCGAGGGCGTACTGGACGGCCAGGCAACCGAGCGTCCAGACGGTGAGCAGGAGAAGGCCGCTGGTCAGGTGCGCGGAGTGGTAGTAGCCGGCGCCGCGCAGTGCCCGTACGGCGGCGGCCGGAGGCATGACCTGCGACAGCGGGGACAGCCACGGCGGCAGGTAGGAGGGCGGCAGGATGCCCCCGGAGGTGGCGTTGCCGAGGATCAGCAGCACCACCGACGCCACCGGCATGCCGATCGGGCCGCATGTTCGCAGCAGCACTCCGGCCGCTACCGCGGTCGCCATGGCCAACAGGCCCGCGATCAGGGCCACGGTGGTGAACGCGGCGGGCAGGGCGCGCAGGGCTTGGTGGCCGATGAGCGCCACCATGACGCCGCTCGCGGTCGCGAAGAGCACGGTGGAGGCCACCCGGGCGGCCAGCGGCAGGCGCGGGGCGATCCGGTAGGAGGCCACCGAGAACAGGAAGCCGGCCAGCACCACGCCGAAGGAGACGTAGAAGACCGACACTGCCGCCCCCTCCCCCACCTCCCACCCCAGCAGGCCACCGCGCTGGCCACGCGACACCTCGGCGTCTTCCTCGACGGGCTACGCCCGGAGCACACCCGCACCCTGCCACCGCCCCCCACCCACGAGGAGATGGCAGCCCACCTCGCCCTCGAGAACGGGTCAGCCGACACCCCGACCCAACCCTGCCCAGCAGTCATGCCCACTGCGCGGCCTACGGTCCTCACCCGGCGGCCCGGCCGGGCGAGGTGAGGACCCCGAAAACCCTTCGCACCTGCTCGCCTCGCCCGGTACGGTCTCGGGCGTGTTCCCACTGCGGGGAGCCCAAGGGCTCCGCGCAGCCGCCCCGGCAGCTCCCACGCTGAGAGTAGGTTTCGTCAATGGCGTGTCGTATCAGTGAGCTCGTGCTCGGTTGCCGCGACCCCGAGGTGCTGGCGCGGTTCTGGTGCGAGGTCCTGGACTTCGTAGTGCTCGATCGCGAAGAGGACGGCAGCCTCGAGATCGGGCCGCGCGAAGGGTTCGGCGGCCCGCAGCCGACGATCATCCTCAGCCGCAGGGACGAGCCGGAACAGGGGAAGCCCCGGCTGCACATCGACGTCAACGCCACCGACCGCGATCAGGACGCCGAGCTCGAACGTCTCCTGGAGCTCGGGGCGCGCCCGGCCGACATCGGCCAGACCGGCGAGGAGCCCTGGCACGTTCTTGCCGACCCCGAGGGCAATGAGTTCTGCCTGCTCAGGGCCCGCCTCAACCCGCTCTGACGGCTCCGTGTCCCCGGTGCGGCCCCAGCCAGCGCCTCTCTTGTGGATCTTGCCGGGGCGTCCATGCGGCCTTTGACGCCCAGCGGGAAAACGCGTGTCTGAGATCGCCCTCGTCCGCCGAGGCTGGATCGGCCCGATGACGTTCTCACCGCGCGGCGTCAGTCGGACCGGCCGTGGCGGGCAATCGCTGTCCTGACCTCCGTGCACTGCGGTGGCCCAGGTGAAGATGCCCGCGATGAGGAGTCCGGCCCGAAGGACGGTGACGGTCTTCTCGTAGCGGCTGGCCAGGCCGCGCCAGTTCTTCGGGCGGTTGATGCACCGTTCGACGTGCGCTGCTCGTAGGTCTCGCGGTCGAAGCCGGGCGGGCGACCGCCGTTGCGGCCCTTGAGCTTGCGGTTGGCGATCCGGTCGGCTGGTTGCGGGATCACCGCGCGGATGCCGCGTCGATCCCCCATTGGTAGTCAGGGGCGCGGTGTCCTTGCGGACCCGTTTCCCCATTCCCCCTTTCAATCCGTACGTGCGGTTTTCCCGCATACGGCTTACCGATGATCTTCCTGACATGGTTACGCCGCCTTCGGATAGCGGATCGTGCCACGCAAACGGTGCAGGCCGAGCCCGTTGAACCACTCTTCCGTCCACACAGCAACCTGACCAGCCCTCAGGTTACGGCCCCGCTTCTTGATCATGAGCCTGCGGAGTCGCCACGTGACATAGCGGTCAATCTGGATGAACTTCTGGGCGGCGTTCCCGGTTCGGAAGTAGGCACCCCAGCCGCGCAGGATCGGATTCAACTCCGCGATCACGTCGCGGACATCCATTCCCGACCGGCGGCGGTCGGTCCGTTCCCGGACCTTGTCCCGGAGTCGCTTCATCGCCGCTTGCGACGGCCAACGATGCAGGTAGAACCGCACCCTGCGGTACTTCTCCCACATCCTGCCCGAGAAGCGGGCTCTGAAGTGGCAGCCGAGGAAGTCGAGTCCTTCCCGGCCCTCTCTGAGGTCGACCACCTTCGTCTTGTCCGGGTGCAGCTCCAGCCCGAGCGAGCCGAGGATCTCCCCGACCGCCGCCAAGGCCGCCCTGGCGTTGCTCACCGATCGGCACAGGACGACTCCGTCGTCCGCGTACCGGACCAGTTCGCCGACACCGCGCTCAGCGAGCTCGGTGTCCAGGACGTGCAGGTAGATGTTGGCCAGCAAGGGCGAGATCACCCCGCCCTGGGGCGTCCCGGCGACCGTCCGCCGAAGCTCCCCGTCCACCATCACACCCGCCTGGAGCCACAGCCACAGCGGCTTGAGCACCCTTCGGTCCGACACCCGACGCCCCACCTCCGCGAGCAGTCGACCGTGGTCGATCTCGCCGAAGAAGTTCCGGATGTCGAACTCCACGACAACACAACGGCCTTCGATGAAACCCGTCCGAAGACGCTCCATCGCCTGCGTCGCCGACCGCTTCGGCCGGTATCCGTATGAGGACGGGGAGAACCCCGCCTCGAACACCGGCTCAAGGACGATCTTCGCCGCCTGCTGGGCCACTCTGTCGCGCACTGTCGGGATGCCCAACGGCCGCTTGCCGCCCTGTGGTTTCGGGATGTCCACGCGCCTGGCCGGCGCGGGACGGTACGTGCCTGAGCGAAGAGCTTGCTGGAGTTCGCCGAGCATCCGCCGAACCCCATACTCCTTCTCCACGAACTCCAGGGTGACCCGATCCACCCCGGCGCTCCCTCTGTTGGCCCGGACCCGCTCCCATGCCTCCCACAGGACGTCACCCCTGTGGAGACGGTCATACAGGGCATGGAAACGCCGCTCCGGAGACTGCTTGGCCGCAGTCCATAGCACGCGTTGAAGCTTTCGCACTTTCAGGACGGACGCACGCCCGTCCACTACGGCAGGACTGTCCCCGCCGGGGTGGTTGACCAGACTCTCTCTCCGGCCATGCCCTCGCGCTTACCTCCGCTGCGAACGTGATCAAAGTTGGGGCCCTTCCCTCCCGGCGCGTTGTGTTGCACGCCGATCAGCGGTACTACGACCCCATCGGACTCCCGCTGCCCTCCGGACGACTTCACCATCGGCTTATACGTCCGGTCTCTTGCCCGACGAAAGGCGTGGTCAGACGGGTCTCTCCTGTTCCGGTCCAGACTGTGCACACGTGCCGCCCTCCGTACCCCGGGAGAACCCTGAGGGCTGACCCCGGAACAGGCCCCCAGGACATGGCCTTCGCCCTGATATGAGGGGCTCGGCTTCTCCGCTGTAGATCTGACGAGGCTGCAAGGTTCGCTTGATGCTACGGCCCGCGTGCTTGCTTCCTCCAAAGGCTGGCTTTTGACATCCCGCTCAGCCCGCCGCGTCTCCACGACGAACCGGGACCTGCTACCGGGCACTCCGGTGCCTACCCGGACGGGACTTCCACCCGTGAGCCTGGACCAGCTTTCAGGACGCAACATCGACTGATCGTATGTCTACTGATGATCCTCATCCTCTGGAACGGTCGGCATGAGGTCGCCGAGTAGGGAGCCGACGTGGCTCTGATTCAGGGGAGCGAGCGGGCGACGCTGGGGGATCCGGGCCGCCGTCTCCAGCGTCTGACTCCCGCCCTGGGCAACACTCCAAAGGGCCCGGCTCAGCTGCCGGTTGGAGCCGGACGCAGGTCGTCCTGGTCCTTCACCGCCGTCGTCTGCTCGCCGTCGACCACGTAGGAGACCACGCCGCTCCAGCGGCCGTCGGCACTCCGCCGCCACTCGGTGAGCAGGCCGCGCACCCACTGCCGTCCCACCCGTACCAGGCACGGTCTGGTGTCAGCCGTGGGACGGTAGCCGGGGAAGCAGCGGATGCACGCGCCCCGCCCGCGTGCCATGGCGTCCGCGACCGGGACGCGTTCCGGGGTGTGGACCTCACGTCCGAAGCGCGCGGCCCGCCGCTGGCCGTCGTGCAGTGCTTCGCACGACTCGGAGCGGTGGAAGACCGACCCGCCCCGGGTCGTGTAGACCGACGCGCACAGCCCACGCGGTACCGGCTTGCAATGGCCGCACTGGCCCACTATCAGGTCGTGATCACAACGCTCGTCAGCCATGAGTGCATGGTCCCGTCGATGCGGCAGCCTGGCAATGACATTCCGTCAGAGGCGCTCGGCCTGACCGCAGCGGCCGGGTCCGGTGTGCCACTCGCGCTGCCAATGGGCGAAGGCCTGCTGAACATCGCCGGGCGCGTGGGCAAGTGCGCCCTGGTCGGGTTCGGCCGGGGTGACGTGCGGCAGGTGGACGATGGCGTCGTAGGCGTCCAGCGGGCTCTGGTCGGAATAGAAGGTGCCGATGCCGGCACGCTGCTGGGAGGCGGCTCGTACGGTCGCGGTGTCGGCCGGGGACAGCCGCCTCAGATCGGTCGCGAAGGGTCCGTCGTGGCTGGCGGCCATGAGCGCGTCGAGGCTGCCGGACCGGGGCGGTTCCATCCGGGTGAAGAGGGTGCCGGTGTAGAAGTCGGGCCCGTTGTTGAGGATCTGGCCGGTCCCCGAGGTGGTGCCGATGACCCGGTAGTCGGTGCCCAGCCGGTCGGCCAGGTGCATGCCCATCGGCGTGATCGGGGACAGCCCGGGAAGAGTTCCCGGCCGGCGTTGGACGTGGCCGTTGTGGGCGGCCAGTACGATCCGGTCCTGCCTGCTCAGTATCCAGTCGACCGTGTCCGCGATCGTAGCGTCGCGGTAGAGCATCATCCCCTGCCGGTCCCCGCGCGCCATCCCGCGGAACATCGCATCCAGGGTGACCGTGACGTGCAGCGAACGCAGCGCACGCTCGTAGGCGTCCTCGGTGGTCCGCCGCAGGTACTCCAGGCGCCTGCCGGCCATCCGCGCGGTGAGATCGGCGAGGCCCGCCGTCAGCGCGTCCCGGCTCCCGCGCGTGAGGTTCCCGTAGGCGGCGATGGCCGCGGGCGCCGCGAACGCGGACGCGGCCGCGAAGGCCGAGGCTGTCTCCCGGACGTCCGGATCGATCTCGACCTCGGGATCGGCCTGCGCGAGGTAGGCGGACACGGCGTCAAGACCGGGCAACAGGGAGACCATCGAGCCGGGCAGGTCGATCCCGTGGAAGCCCACGGGGTGCGCGGAGGTGCGGTTGTGCTCCCGCATCCACTCCAGGTGGGCGCGCATCTGCGACCACAGCCCCATCAGGGACGTCATTCCGTCCGCCATGACCCGGCCGAGCCGGTCCCCACCCCCTCGGACCCAGTCGTCGACCAGCCGGCCCTCGACGAATCCGGTCTCCATCGCGTAGGCGCCGAACCCGTGCCGTTCGACCAGATGGCGCAGTAAGCGGTGGCGGAGCTGGAAGAACTCGCGGTTGTAGTGAGCGCTTTCGCCGATCGCCACCACCCGTGCGTCGCCGATCACTTCGTCCAGCCATGAAAGGTCGTCCAGCGGTCCATTCGGATCGAGCGTGGTCAGCGGGATCACCGCCCCACCGCTCAGTCGGACGGGTGCCACCGAAGGCCGCCTGCTCACTCCCGGCTCCTTGTCGCTCGGAGGAAGGTCTGCATTTCCATTTTTGGGAACGGTACCAGATATGGGATCGTTTCAGGGTGACCTCGCTCGACCTCCTCCTCCACCCCGTCCGGCTGCGCGTCGTGCACGCCTTCTCCGGCGACCGGACCCGCACCACGTCCGAGCTGTGCGCACACCTGCCCGATGTCCCCAAGACCACGCTGTACCGCCACGTCGGTCTGCTGGTCGAGGCGGGCGTGCTCGACGTCGCGGCCGAACAGCGCGTGCACGGCGCGGTGGAACGCCACTACCGGCTGCACCGGGACCGCACGGCGATCGACGCCGACAGGGCTGCGTCGATGTCCCTGGACGACCACCGCCGCGGGTTCGCCGCCGCCATGGCGGCCCTGCTCGCCGAGTTCGGCGGCTACCTCGACCGGGACGGAGCCGACCCGACGGACGACCAGGTCGGCTACCGGCAGGGCGTCCTGTGGCTCAGCCAGGACGAACTCACCGACATGATCGACGCACTCCGCGAGGTCCTCGTGGCACGGGCGGCCAACGCACCTGCGCCCGGCCGCAGCCCCCACCTGGTGAGCGCGATCTTCTTCCCGATCGAGGAGCCACCGCTGCCCGAGGCAGACGGCGGCCCGTGAGCCGATCCACGGCCCGGCCGAGCACCGGCTCCGCACTCCCGCACCGTGCCGTCGCGGTGCTCTCGTCGTACCGTCGGTAGTGCGCCCTGCCCAGGACGTCGAACCGACGTCGCCAGTCCGAGGCCGCCATTGCCCGTGCCGTGCGCAGACCGTCCGCGAACAGCTTCCGGGCTCGGCGGTCGCCGTCTTCACGCGGATCCGCACCGCGCACACCACCAACAGCACAGCAGCGACAGCACCAGCAGCCGGTGGAGCGGCGCGGGTTGGTCCCGCAACCCGACTCCGGCCCCTGAAAGGGAAGTTGGCCCTGCTCGGCCGACAACCTGGCAGGCCGGCCACCCCGGTGGGCCGCTTCCCGCTCCCCGCCACCGGCCGCCCGTCCACCGGCCCGACCAGCCCCCGGACGGCTCCCCTGGTCCGACCACCGGCCCGCGCGCCGACGGCCGTACCGGGCAGCCGCGGTCCGCGACCGGGTAGCCGCCCGGCGGCGAACCCCCGGGCATTGGAGGAGATCATGGAACTCGCCTTTCTCAGCCCGCTGCTCGCGGGTCCGCTGCCGGAGCGGGCCAAGCCCTGGGCGTCCGTCTACCTGGACACTTCCCGGGCGACCGAGGACGCGGTGAAGCAGCAGGAACTGCGCCGCCGCGCAGTCGCCAGGCAGCTCGCCGACCAGGGCGCGGACGAGCCCACCCGGGCCGCCGTGGACGGCACGCTCGCCGCCGCACCCGTCTCCGGGTCCCCGGCCGGACGGGCCCTGTTCGCCACCGAAGGCTCGGTGGTGCTGGATGTTCCGCTGGAGGCCGCCCCGGCGATGCCGGAGGCCACCTGGTCCGCGCTACCGCATCTGGCCCCGCTGCTCACGCTGCGCGGTGAGGACACCGCCTGCCTGGTCGCCCTGATCGACCGCACCGGTGCCGATCTGGAGCTGCGCGACGGGCGGGCGAACGGCCAGTCCCGGGCGCGGGTCAGGCTCGGCAGCGCGGAGGGCGAGCAGTGGCAGGACCGCGGGCACCGCTCGGTTCCGGCCGACCGCTACGGCTGGCACTACGAGCAGCGGCTCCAGGACACCTGGGACCAGACCGCCCAGGTCATCGCCGACGAGCTCACCCGGCGCTGGCCGGACAGTGGTGCCCAGCTGCTGGTGCTGGCCGGGGACGCCCGGGAGCGCCGGGCCGTGCACAACCGGCTGCCCGACTGGCTGCGGCCGCACGCCGTGGAGGTCGACGCCGGTGCCAGGACGGCCGGAGCCTCGTCCGAGGCGCTCGACCGGCGGATCGCCGAGGCCAAGACCGCGTACCGGACGGAGCGGCTGGACGATGCCCTGGACCAGTTCCACGCCGGGCGCGGCCGACCGGGTGAACACGGTGCATCCGGCCCGGACAGCAGCCCGGGACCGGCCGCCGAGGGCATCCCGGCGGTCCTGGACGCCGCCCGCCGCCACCAGGTGGCCACCCTGTTGCTCGACGAGTCAGCGGGCGACCCCGGCCGCCAGGTCTGGGTCGGTCCCGGCCCCGACCAGCTGGCCAGCAGGCGCACCGACGCCCACGCCCTCGGCGTCGCGCGACCTCAGCCGGCCCGGGCCGACGACGCCCTGCTGCGCGCCGCGGCGGCCGCCGGTGCCGAGGCGGTCCTCGTCCCCACGGACGCCGGCGGTCCGGCTGGCGGGGTGGGCGCGGTGTTGCGCTGGAGCGACTGACCGGGCCCGCCTCGTACCGATCGGCCCCGGTCTCCGGCGGGAGCGGGCGGGAGCGGCTACTCCCGCGGGAGACCGGGGCTGCCGACGGCCGGGCGCCATGTGGCGCTCTGCGGTGGACGTGGCCCGGCCCACCCCTCGCTCAGTCCTGGCGGTCCGGAGCGTCCGGGGCCAGCGACTGCTCGGTCCAGATGACCTTGCCGCGGGCCGTGTAACGGGTGCCCCAGCGGTTGGCGAACTGGGCGACCAGGAACAGCCCGCGGCCGCCCTCGTCCGTGCTGGAGGCATGGCGCAGATGCGGCGAGGTGCTGCTGGCGTCGGCGACCTCGCAGGTCAGGTAGCGGTCGCAGATCAGCCGGACGGTGATGGGCTGGGCGCCGTAGCGGATGGCGTTGGTGATCAGCTCGCTGAGGATCAGCTCCGTGGTGAAGGCGATCTCGTCCAGACCCCAGCCGGTCAGCCGGCTGGCGCACTCGGTGCGGATCCGGGAGACGGCGGCGGGATCGGCGGGGACCTGCCACTCGGCGACCTGACGCTCGGCCAGCAGCCGGGTGCGGGCCACCAGCAGCGCGATGTCGTCGCCCGGGTGCGGGGGCAGTGCGGTGGCCAGTACGGCCTCGCAGGTCTCCTCCGGGGTGCGGCCGGGGCCGGCCACGGTGGTGCGCAGCAGTTGCATCCCGATGTCGAGGTCCCGGTGGCGGCTGTGGACGAGTCCGTTGGTGTACAGGACGATCCGGCTGTCCTGGGGTAGCCGGAGTTCGGTCGCCTCGAAGGGCAGGGCTGCCGTGCCGAGCGGCGGATTGCCGGGCACGTCGGGGAAGACGGCGGTGCCGTCCGGTTGGACGATCAGCGGCGGGGGATGTCCGGCCCGGGCCACGGTGCACACGCCCGAGACTGGGTCGTAGATCGCGTACAGGCAGGTGGCCCCGGTGACCGTGCCGCCGTCGCTCTCCACCGTCTTGTCCTGGTCGATGGTGGCGACCAGTTCGTCGAGGTGGCCCAGCAGTTCGTCGGGGGCCATGTCCAGGGTCGAGAAGTTGTGGATCGCGGTCCGCAGCCGGCCCATGGTGGCCGCGGCGTGCAGCCCGTGGCCGACGACGTCACCGACCACCAGGGCCACCCGTGCCCCGGGCAGCGCGATGATGTCGAACCAGTCGCCGCCGACTCCGGCCTGGGCCGGCAGGTACCGGTGGGCAACCTCCAGCGCGTTCTGCTCCGGCAGGCGCCGGGGCAGCAGGCTGCGCTGCAGGGTGACGGCGACGGCGTGTTCGCGGGTGTACCTGCGGGCGTTGTCGATGCAGACCGCCGCGCCGGCGACCAGTTCCTCGGCGAGGGAGAGGTCGTCGTCGGTGAACGGCTCCGGGGTGGCGGCGCCGCGCCAGAAGATGGCCATGCCCAGGGTGACGCCACGCGCCCGCATCGGCGCGGTGATCTGCGAGTGGAGGCCGCGGCGGAGGATCTCCTCGGACCGCTCCTCGTCCTGGGCCCGCCAGGCGCGGTCGGCCCTCAGGTCCGTCACCATGCTCGCCCGGCCGCTCTCCAGGTTCCGCGTCTGCGCGGCCCCCGGGATCCACTCGATGCTCTCGCCCAAGCCGTAGAGCGGCCAGTTCCCCTCGATGCCCCCGGCGGCCACCCGGCGCATCACCGTCAGCAGGTCCGTGCCCGGCTCCTCCCCGGCCAGTACCGGGTCCAGCAGGTCGACCGTGGCGATGTCCGCGAACCGCGGGACGGCCACCTCGGCCAGTTCCTCGGCCGTGCGCACGATGTCCAGGGTGGTGCCGATCCGCTTGCCCGCCTGGTACAGCAGGCGCAGCCGCTCCCGCGCCACCTGCGCGAGTCCGGCGACGGCCCGCAGTTCGGTGGTGTCGCGCAGGGTCGCCACCGATCCCAGCGGCCCGCCGTAGATCGCGGTCGGCCGGTGGTTGACCGCGATCAGCCGCTCGCCGACGGGGAAGACCTCGTCCTCGGCGGCCCGCCCGGAGAGCAGCAGTTCGGTGAGGGCCGGGTCCAGGTCCAGGGTGGAGAGGTGCTGGTGCTCCGGGGCCGGGGGAAGACCGAGCAGCCGCTTCGCCTCTTCGTTGGCGAGGAGCAGCCGCCCGTCCTGGTCGATGATGAGCACTCCCTCGCGGACGGCGTGCAGCACCGCGTCGTGGTGCTCGAACATCCGGGTGATCCCGGTCGGGCCCAGGCCGCGGGTCTGGCGGCGTAGCCGCCGGCTCATCTGCGTGGCGCCGCTCACGGCCAGTGCCAGGGCCAGGGCGGCGGCGGCGAGCAGCAGCAGCGGCAGTCTGTGGTCGACCGTGCTCGTCACGTTCCCGGTCCGGATCCCGGCGCTGACCATCCCGACCAGCCTCCCGGTCGGATCGGTGACCGGGACGATGGCCCGGACCGCCTCCCCCAGAGGTCCCCGGTAGGTCTCGGTGACGGCCTGCCCGGCGGCCGCCCGCGCGAGGTCGCCGTCGGCGCGCTTGCCGATCAGGCCCGGCACGGGGTCGGTGTAGCGGATGCCGTCGGGTGACAGTACCGAGACGAAGTCGACCCCGGACTCTCTCCGCGCCGGCTCCGCGAAGGGCTGCAGCACCGCCGTAGGATCGGTGCTGCGCAGCGCGGGCACCATCCCCGGCGCGTGCGCGAAGGCCTCGGCGGCGGCGAGCGAGCGGTCGGTGGCGTCGCGTCGCGTGTCCTTCCCGATCTGGATCACCAGGGCGGTGGTGGCCGCTGCCGCCAGCAGCAGCACCGCCGCCAACTGCCACAGCAGCACCCGGCCGGCGACGCCCCCGGCCCCGAACCGTGACCGCCGATTCGCTCTCTCCGGCGCCTTCCGCCCGGTTGCCGGGTCCTGCCCGCTACCGCCGTCTCGCATGCTGGACTTCCCACCTTCGTTGATGGAACGTCAGAACTACAGCACACGATCAAGTCCGGGCCCCGGAGGCCGGACAGGACACGGGTGACGGCCGCCGGCTCCGACTGGAGTTCCTCCGCACCCGGCGGCCGGCCGCAATCACGGGATGTCGCGCACAGGAGTCCGACGGCCCCCGGGGCGGGGCTGACCAACCGCAGAATCAGCCGAGGGGGAGGTCGAAGAGCCGACCAGGAAACCGCATATCAGGCAACTACGCAACCTGGCCCCACCCGATCGGGTGATCTGAGGAATCGACCTGTCACTGGCCGGGCAGACGGCATCCGACGACATGCCTTCACGTCTCTCGGGAGGATGCCATGACCGTGATGATCCTGCTGACCGTACCCCTGGTCGTCGCCGCCGGGCTCACCTTCACCCGGATCGGCCTGCCTCCTGCCCGCCATCGCCGAACCCAGCCGAGCCGCCCGAGTCCCGGACGAATGGCCCAGCCGACCTCCGTGCGATTGGCCCAGTTGGAGGGCGAGGCCCGGGTCTAGCCTTGGCTCCGTCCGCAGGTCCGCGGACGGCTGAACCGAGCAGTGGAACGGAACTCCCCATGCGTGTCTTCGTAGCGGGCGCCACCGGCGCCGTCGGCCGACTCCTCGTCCCCCTGCTACTGGCGGCCGGGCACGAGGTCACCGGCACCTCTCGCTCGGAGTCCGGGACGGAGCGGATCCGTCGCCAGGGTGCGGCGGCCGCGCGGGTCGACGTGTTCGACGCCGAAGGGCTGCATCGCACGGTGGCCGCGGCAGCCCCCGAGGTGGTGATCCACCAACTGACCGATCTCACGGACGCTGACGGCGCCGCCAACGGCCGACTCCGCCGTGAGGGCACCCGCAACCTGGTGGACGCGGCCAGGGCCGCCGGGGTGCCGAGGATCGTCGCCCAGTCCATCTGCTGGGCCTACGCCCCCGGAGAGGGGCCCGCCGACGAGTCGGTACCGCTCGACGACGACGCACGGCAGCCACGGGCCGGGATGGTGGCCGCCGTCCGGGCGCTGGAGGAGACGGCCACCGAGATGGACGCCGCGGTGGTGCTGCGCTACGGCGTCCTCTACGGTCCGGGCACCTGGTACGCACCCGGCGGTGCCGTCGCCGCGGCGCTGGCCGACGACCCGGACGCGCGGTTCCTGGGGAGCATCGAGGCGGACGACTCGGTGAGCTCCTTCGTCCACGTCGCGGACGCCGCCAGGGCGGCGGTCGCCGCCCTGGACTGGCCGGCCGGGCCGGTCAACATCGTCGACGACGAGCCCGCACGGGCCCGCGACTGGCTCCCGGTACTGGCGCGGACGCTCGGGGTTCCCGCACCCGAGGCCGCTGCCGGGCGGCAGGACTGGGCCCGTGGTGCGGCGGGCGGCCTGGCCCGCTCGCGTGGCTGGCGCCCCGAGCGGACCAGCTGGCGGACCGGCTTCGCGGACCAAGGCGTCTGACCCGCCCGCACCGGATCACCGCGGCTCCCCGCCCGCACCCGGTCTCGTCGGCGAGCCGCGCTCGCCGCTGGTCCGCGCCCACCGTGCGGCGGGCGCGGACCAGCGGCGCCGTGCTCACGGCAGCTTGGTCCCCTCCGGGAGGACGATTCCGAACTCGGCCTCCAGCACCAGCAACACCTCGTCCGCGTCGGCCAGTTCGCGCTCCTCACGCTCCCCTCCGGTCCGGGTCTCCAGCAGCTTCCGTCCGCTCAGTTGGAGGTGCCGGCCGGGCAGGGTGCGGCAGGCGTACACCTCCTTGGTGAAGGGCGAGCGCGGGTTGGTCCCGATGTGCCAGTTGATGACCTCGAAGTCCGGTGCCTCGTAGGGCTCCAGGGTGAAGGCGTACTGGTCGGCCCAGGAACCGTCCGGCCGGCCCTGCTGGAGCACCCAGGTCGGCAGCGGTCCGCGCCGCTCCACGTCGAACACCAGCCGGTGGCGCCGCCCGTCCGCATCGAACTCCTCGTCCGCGACCAGCGGCACCGGCTCCATCAGCGCGCCACTGGAGCCGAAGCCGACGTCCGCGAGGTAGCGGCCCTCGTGTCCGGGGATCTCCACCAGCAGCATCATGTGCGTGCGCGGCCGGACGGCCCCGGGCGACGCCCCGACCAGGACCCGGGCGCAGAGCAGGGTGACGCCGAAGCCGAGGGACTCCAGTACGGCGGCGAGCAGCGTGTTGTGCTCGTAGCAGTAACCGCCGCGGGTACCGCGCACCAGCTTGGCCTGCAGGTCGTCGAGGTCCAGCGAGGGAGCCGTCCCCAGCAGGGGGTCGAGGTTCTCGAACGGGATGCCGTACAGGTGCGCGCGGTGGATCGACCGCAGGGTTTCGACGATGGGCCGGCGCTCTCCGGTCCAGGCGGTACGGGCGAAGTAGTCGTCGAGATCAAGAGCCATGCGACCGACGATACGCGGTGGCCGCAGGCGGGTTCCCCCGGGGTACTGGCCGTCCATCTGCGCTGATGGTAGGTGTTTTGGGCGGGATCGACCATCGGCCCCGGTGCCGGTCAGCCGACGTTGTGCGGGCGGAACTGGATGCTGATCCGCGGGCCCGCGCCGCGGGCGGTCTTGGGGACGGCGTGCTCCCAGGTGCGCTGGCAGCTGCCGCCCATCACGACGAGGTCGCCGTGGCCCAGCGGCAGGCGCAGATGGGGTGCGTCGCCGTACCGGGGGCGGAGCACGAGGGCTCGGGGCTCGCCGACCGAGAGGATGGCGACCATGGTGTCGTGGGTGTTACCGCGCCCCAGACGGTCGCCGTGCCAGGCGACGCCGTCCCGTCCGTCCCGGTAGAAGCAGAGTCCGGCGGTGGTGAACGGCTCGCCGAGTTCCTCTGCGTAGTGGGCGCTGAGCGCTTCGCGGGCCGCGCCCAGGACGGGGTGCGGCAGCGGCTCACCCTCCCGGTAGTACGCCAGCAGCCGGGGCACGCTGACCACGTTGTCGTACATCTTCCGGCGTTCGGCGCGCCAGGGGACGTGGGTCGCCAGGTGTTCGAACAACGCGTCCGAGCCGGTCAGCCAGCCCGGCAGCAGGTCGACCCAGGCGCCGTGGGACAGCTCGGTGCGGCGCAGCACGGCGAGGTCCCCCAGCCGCAGCGGCGCGGCCTCGGCGGAGTCGAACAGCGATGTCTGGAGGTGGACGCTCACGCGTCCAGGCTACGCCATGTATCGAACATTTGATCGGATACGTGTTGGTCGGAAGGTGGGACGGCCGGGCAAGGTGCAGGGTGGAGACGTGAGAGTACGGCAGCCTCGCGCGCAGCCCCGCCGGCCGAGCCCGACCGGGCTGCTCATGCTGATCCCGCTCGCTTTCATCGTGGCGATCTCCTCGATCGACATCGCCTCGCCTCCCTACGTCCACCTCGGGCCGCTGCTCGTGGTCGCGCCGGCGATCACGGCCTCCTTCGCCGGCGCCCGGCTCACCGCCCTGATCGGGTTCACCGCCGTGGTGGCACAGGTGGTGATCGGGATCTTCCACGGCGGCCTGGGCACCACCAACCACGAGGCCCAGGTCGCGGCGCTGCTGGTGGTCTCGGCCGTGATCGTCTTCTACTGCCGGGTGCGCGAGCGGCACGGACGGGAGCTGACGCATGTCCGGTCGGTGTCCGAGGCCGTCCAGGAGGTGCTGCTTAGACCGCTGCCGCCGCGACTCGGCCCGCTCCGGGTCGCGGCGGCGTACCTGGCGGCCGAGGACGAAGCCCATGTCGGCGGCGACCTCTACGCCGCCACCAGGGTCGGCCACGGCACCCGGCTGATCATCGGGGACGTCCGGGGCAAGGGCCTGGCCGCCGTCGGCGACTCCGCCCACCTGCTCGGCGCCTTCCGCGAACTGGCCCACCACTACCGGGACCTGCCGGCGCTCGCCTCCGCCCTGGAGGAGAGCTTCTGCCGCCATCTGGCGGAGGCCGCGCTGACCGACGAGAAGCACGGGGAGCATACCGAGCGGTTCGTGACCGCGCTGCTGCTCGACATCCCCGACGCCTCCCCGGTGGTCAGGACGACGGTCTGCGGCCATCCGCCGCCACTGCTGATGCACGGCGGCTTGGTCGACATCCTCCACCCCCGGGAACCGGCGCCCCCGCTGGGGATGTGCGGGCTGCGGGACATCCGGTACCCCGTGGAGACGTTCGCCTTCGAATCCGGCGACACCATTCTGCTGTACACCGACGGCATCACCGAGGCGCGGGACCGCTCCCGCGCCTTCTACCCCCTCACCGACCGGGTCACCGCCTGGTCCACGGCCGACCCGTCCGACCTGCTCCGGCACATCCGGCACGACCTGACCGACCACGTCGGCGGGCGACTGCGGGACGACGCGGCGCTGATCGCCCTCAGGCGGACCTGAGCGGGCACGGGTGACCTGGGGGCCGATCGGGGCGGGCCCGAGCGCGCGGTCCGGCGAGATCACCGGGGACGTCGCGGAACCGCGCACGCTCAGGGGCGCGTGATCACGTCCGGGCGCTCTGGGCAGCGTGCGGCCCCGGCAGTGCCCCGCAGAGCCGGTCGAGCTCGTCCTCGGTGTTGTAGTAGTGGACCGACGCGCGAACCACTGAGGTCAGGTTCCGGGCCTCGAAGTCCCAGCGGGCGGAGTCCGTGATCGAGACCGAGACGTTGATCCCCTGCTCCCGGAGGTCCTGGGCGATCCGGTGGCTGTCCCGGCCCTCGACGGTGAAGGTCACGATGCCGCACTGGCGCGCTCCCCGGTCGTGGACGCTCACCCCGGGCAGGGCGCGCAGGCGCCGGCGCAGTACGTCGGCGAGCCGGGTGATGCGCTCCTCGATCGCGTCCAGGCCGAGCTCCAGGGCGTAGTCGGCGGCGACCCCCAGACCGATCTTCCCGGCGTAGAAGGTCTCCCAGCTCTCGAACCGGCGGGCGTCGTCGCGGATCCGGTAGGTGTCGGGCGAGGTCCAGGTCGCGGCGTGCAGGTCCAGGAAGGGCGGCTCCAGCCGGGTCCGGACGCGCGGTGAGCAGTAGAGGAAGCCGGTGCCGCGCGGTCCGCGCAGGAACTTGCGGCCGGTCGCGCTGAGCAGGTCGCAGCCGACCTCGGTCACGTCCACCGGGAACTGGCCGACGGACTGGCAGGCGTCCAGCAGATAGATCGCCCCGGCCTCCCGGGCGACCCTGCCGATCTCGGCGGCGGGATTGACCAGGCCACCCTGGGTGGGCACATGGGTGACCGCGACGAGTCTCACCCGTTCGTCGATCATCTCCCGCAGCGCCTGGACATCCGTCTGGCCGCTGTCGTCGTCCGGTACGACCTCGACCTGGACTCCGTGCCGACGGGCGGTCTGGAGGAAGGCGATGACGTTGCTGGCGTACTCGGCGCGGGCGGTCAGGATCCGGTCGCCCGGTGCCCACGGGAGCGAGTAGAAGGCCATGTCCCAGGCGCGGGTGGCATTCTCCACCACCGCGATGTCCTCCCGGCCGGCGCCCACCAGCCGGGCCAGCGCGTCGTAGGTGTGCTCGATCCGGTCGGCCTCGGCACCGGCGGCCTCGTAACCCCCGATCTCCTCCTCCAGCCGCAGGTGCCGCAGTACCGCGTCCACCACCGGACGCGGCTGCAGAGCGGCCCCGGCGTTGTTCAGATGGACGACTCGTGCGCAGCCCACCGTGTCCCGACGCACCCGCTCCAGATCGATCCGTTCCACCGGCCCGGCCCCTTTCGTGATCGTCGCGCTCCGTCTCCATGCAACGTGCCGGGACCGGGCGATGTCCCCGGTTCGCAGGGACCCGGCGTCACGCTCCGGGACGGCCGGCGGCCAGCCGGTAGACCTGCCGCGAACCGCCTTCCGGGCCCGGTTCGGCGGCCTCGGCGGGGGCGAACCCGAGCCGCTCGTAGAAGACCCGTGCCCCGCTGGTCACGACCCCAGGATGATCCGCCCCGAAGGTGACCACGTCCACGCTGCCCACCGGGGACCCGATCCGGCGCAGCGCCTCCGCCATCAGCGCGCGTCCGACGCCCTGCCTGCGCGCATGCTCCGCGACCACCAGCCAGTGGACGTGGTGGACGGGGGCCTGCCCGCCGAACAGCAGCCCGCCGAGCAGACCGGGCCTGCTGGGTGCACCGTCCCCGCCGTCGGCGGGGACGGCGACCAGGGCCGTCGCCCGGCCGGTGTGCTTGCGTACGGCGCGGTGGAAGCCGCTCTCCCCCACCATCGGGCCGAACCAGTGCTCGACCTGGGCCGCCAGGTCGAGGAAGCCGGTGAAGTCCCGCTCCTGGGCGTCTCTGATGATCATTCCGTCAGTCTGCCAGCGCCTGGGCGCTGTCCGGACCGTGCCTCGGCCGGCGGCGCCCACAGCCTGCGCACCGTCTCGAACACCTTCTGGTTGTGCGAGATCTCGATCACGTTCCCGTCCGGGTCCCGCAGCGCGCAGACGTACCCCACCCACTCGGACACGTCCTGCGGCTCCCAGTGCAGGCAGCCGAGTTCCCTGGCCCGCTCGGCGATCAGGTCCACCTCGGCACGGCTGGGCACCTCGATGCCCAGGTGGGCGAAGGGGGTGAGCAGGCCGAGCTGCTTGCCGCTGTCCCGGTCGAAGGCCACCAGCACCAGCACGAAGGGTGTCTCGTACTGGCCGGGATTGGACAGCCAGGCGCTGCGGCCCGCGTCGTCCGCGAACCGGGACACCACCACGAGCGGCGTCAGCGAGGTGTAGAAGTCGATCGCCCGGTCGAGATCACCGACCGGCAGTGCGACGTGCGTCCAGCGGGCCTGCTGCAGTTGGTCGTTCATGCGGCTCCCTCTTCCCCGCCTGATCTGCTGACGATTCTGACGGAAAATCAGGAGCTCCGGCGTCACGCGTCGCCCGAGGACGATCCGGGTTCGGGCGGGCAGAGGCCGGGGGCCGGCCCCGACCGTACCGGATGGCCGGATCCGTGACGGGCACCGGTGCCGGACCGATCGGCGTGCGGACTTCGGGCCGAGCGGCGACGCTGGAGAGGGGGAGTCTCGGCGAGGAGGACGCCCATGTCTGTGATGATGGACAAGCTCAGGCAGATGTTGAAGGGCCACGAGGAGCAGGCCACGAGAGGCATCGACAAGGCAGGGGACTTCTTCGACGAGAAGACCCACGGCAGGTACAGCAGCCAGGTCCACTCGACCCAGGACAAGCTGAAGGAGCAGCTGGGCGTGAACCGTCCACCGGACGAACCGCCCCAGCAGTGACCCACGGCGGCTACCGCTTGGCGGGTCGCGTGCAGACCACGGTTTCCTGCCGTCCGCCCTGTCAGGCCGACCGGGCGGACCGAGCCTTCCCGTGCTCCGCCCGCCCGGTCCACGTACAGGTCTTCGACGTTGAAGTCCTGTCGAGCGGTGACTATCGGCAAGGTGCCCACCCGAATCACGCATGCTCGCCACTCGCCTTGTCGTCCCCGAACCGGCTGACCTCGTGGAAGAAGTCGTCGATGACCGTCAGTTCGCCGCGCTCGCGCACCGTCTCGTAGACGTGCTTGCTCACCGCGAGGTCGAGCACGCCGAGCCCGAAGGGCGAGAACACCACGGGCCGGTCGGCCGGCGGGCGCAGCCGGCCCGCCACCACGTCGTAGAGCGTGCCGTCGATGAAGTCCCGGTGCCCAACGGCCTGTTCCGCCAGGTGCGGGGAGGTGTCCGCCTTCAGGCAGTGCTCGATGTCGTCGACCACGTTGGCCGAGTTCAGGATGATCTCCGGTGCCAGGTCGCGCAGCGAGACGTGCAGCACCACCGGGTTGTGCGAGAACCAGTCGACCTCGCTGACGTGCGGGGTGCCGGCGATCGTCGCGAACACCACCAGGTCGCTGCCGCGGATCAGCTCCTCGGCGCTCTCGTGCACGGTGATCCGGCCCGTGGCGCCGGAGCGCTCCAGGTAGGAGCGGAAGCCGTTCGCGTGCTCCACGCTGAGGTCGTGCACCCCCACCTCGTCGAACGACCAGCCCGCGCCGAGCAGGTAGGTGTGGATGTAGCGGGCGATGAAGCCGACGCCGAAGAAGCCGATGCGGCGCGGGCGGCCGCGCTCGCGGGTCAGCACGTCGGCGGCCAGCGCGGCGGAGGCGGCGGTGCGCGCGGCGCTGATGATCGAGCTCTCCATGCAGGCGATCGGGTAGCCGGTCTCCCGGTCGTTGAGCACGACCACCGCCGAGGCGCGCGGGATCCCGGCGTTGACGTTCTCCGGGAAGCTGGAGATCCACTTGATCCCGTCGACCTGGGTGCGGCCACCGATGGAGGCCGGCAGGGCGATGATCCGCGCGGTCGGCCGGTCGGGGAAGCGCAGGAAGTAGGAGGGCGGGTTCACCGTGTCACCCTCGCCGTGCACCCGGTAGGCCTCCTCGATGAGCTGGATGACCTGGTCCTCCTGCCCACTGAGCACCTGGTGCACCTGCGAGCCGGGGATGACGGCGAAGGAGGGAATCTGGGGGTTCATGAGGAAGCGCGGTTCCATTCTCAGAAGGTCGGTGTGTGCGGGTGCTGGTCTGAACAGCTGCCGTGCCCCAGAACAATGCCCAACGCCGCGCCCTCGACTCACTGGAACTGAAACAGCGTTTTGACGCCGACCTGGCCAGCATCGACGGCCTGGAGGGCCTCGACGCCTCGGTCGGCGTGGAGACCAGCCCGGCGGGGCCCTGGGAGATCCAGGAGGCCGACGACACCACCTTGGTGAACAACTCGCGCTACTCCCCTACCCCGGTGCGCACAATTCGTCAGGCGATCGAGGCTGCTGGCGTCGAACAGACCGAGGTCTCATTCATTGACTTCGGTTCAGGCGAAGGACGAGCACTCTTGGTCGCCACCGAGTACCCGTTCAAGAAGGTCATCGGGGTGGAGTTCTCCCAGGAGCTCTGCGCCACCGCACGGACGAACATCGAGCGTTTTCGCGCCGCAGCGGGTCGACGCGGTGAGCCCACCGTCTTCACCCAGAGCCTCGCCGACTGCGGGGACTTCTTCCCGGGGATGGCGCCGGTCCCGCTCGCCGACGTCGCGCAGGCCTACGTCCGTTCCGTCGAGGGTGCGCTGCCCGGTCAGGTCTTCGTGCCCCGACCGCCGACCGCGACCGGGGTCGGGTCGGGGGCCGGCAGCTCCTCGGCGCCCCAGCGGCGGGCGAGGACCGCGCACACCATCAGCTGGATCTGGTGGAAGAGCATCAGCGGCAGTGCCATCAGGGCCGCCGAGCCGGGGAAGAGCACCGAGGCCATCGGCAGCCCGGCGGCCAGGCTCTTCTTGGAGCCGCAGAAGACCAGGGCGATCCGGTCTCCGCGCCCGAATCCGAGCCTGCGGCCGAGCAGCGCGGTGCAGCACAGCACCAGTGCCAGCAGCACCGCCTCCACCACCAGCAGCACGGCCAGCCTGGGCAGCGGCAGTTGGCTCCAGATGCCGCCGACCATGCCCGCGCTGAAAGCGCTGTAGACCACCAGCAGGATCGAGCCGCGGTCCACCAGGCCGAGCACCCGGCGGTGGCGGCCCATCCAGGCGGCGATCCAGCGACGCAGCAACTGCCCGGCCAGGAAGGGCAGTAGCAGCTGCTCGACGATGCCGAGCACCGAGTGGGCGGCGATCTGGCCCTGGCTGCTCAGCAGCGCGGCGGCGAGCAGGGGTGTGAGCACGATGCCGACGAGGCTGGAGAAGGTCGCGCTGCAGACGGCGGCGGCGGCGTTGCCGCGCGCGATGGAGGTGAAGGCTATCGAGGACTGGACGGTGGACGGGAGCAGGGTGAGGAAGAGCAGTCCCTGGTAGAGCTCCGGGGAGAGCAGGCCGGGAACGAGCCCCCGGCAGGCCAGTCCGAGCAGCGGGAAGAGGACGTAGGTGACGGCGAGCACGGTGCCGTGCAGGCGCCACTGCTTCAGGCCGTCGAGGGCTTCCCGGGTGGACAGCCGCGCGCCGTAGAGGAAGAAGAGCAGGGCGACCGCCCCGTCGGCGGCGTCCGACACGGCCGTGGCGACCGCTGCCCGGGCGGGGAGCAGCGCGGCCAGGGCGACGGTGCCGAGCAGGGCGGCCAGGTAGGGGTCGAAGGGCAGGCGGCGTGGCACTTTGGGGAAGGGCATGGTGCCCAGCCTGGTCCCGGGCCGGGTGATTGTGAATCCCGCTCACAGCGCTCACTGCCATCACACAATATGATGACCAGGGTTACGCTCATCAGGTGTTCGATCCGATCCAGCTGAGGTCCTTCCTGGCGGTCGCGCAGACCGGCGGGTTCACCCGCGCCGCCCAGCGGCTGGGGCTGCGCCAGTCGACGGTCAGCCAGCACATCCGGCGGCTGGAGGAGGGTACCGGCCGGCGGCTGTTCCGGCGCGACACCCACTCCGTCGAGCTCACCGCCGAGGGCGAGGCCATGGTGGGCTTCGCCCGGTCGATCCTGGACGCCAACGAGCAGGCCTACGCGTACTTCGCCCGCAGCCCGGCCCGGGGCCGGGTTCGGTTCGGGGCGTCCGAGGACTTCGTGTACACCGAGCTGCCTCAGGTCCTGCGCACCTTCCGGCGGGGCAACCCAGGGGTGGACCTGGAGCTCACGGTCGGCCTCAGCAGTTTCCTCTACGAGCAACTGGCCGACGGTAGGCTCGACTTGGTGCTCGCCAAACGTCCCTCCGAAAGCTCCGACGGGCGGCTGCTGTGGCGGGACCGCCTGGTCTGGATCGGGGCCGAGGACTTCGCACCCGAGCCGGGGCAGCCCGTACCGCTGATCGTCTATCCGCCGCCGAGCATCACCCGGGCCCGTGCCCTGGAGGCCCTCGACCGGGACGGACGGCCATGGCGGATCGCATGCACCAGCACCAGCCTGTCCGGGGTACGGGCGGCGGCACTGGCCGGTCTCGGCGTGATGGCCCACGCCAGGGGCCTGATCCCACCCGGTCTGCGTGAGCTGCCGCCACAGCCGGAGCTGCCGGACCTCGGCGGAACCGAGTTCGTGCTCACCTCCGGACGCAGGACCGCCCTAGGACCCGTGCGTTCGCTCGCCGACGCCTTGCTCGCGGGCGGCGACCGACTGCAGCACGTCCCGCGCGGGGCGCCGGGAGGCCGCCGGGACTGAACCCCGGTGCGAGCACCCGTCCGACCGGCCGCCGGTCCGCGGGAGCTCCGGGCAATCGGGTGAAGGCCGCGCTGCGGAGCGCGTCCGTCCGGGAACGGCCGGGGCTTCACGGTATGGCTGTGCGGGACGGTCGCTCGTGGACGGGAGTCGTGATGGCGCGGTGGTGGAACAGGTCCGGGATCGGCGGACGTACCCGCGAGGCCGTCCGGCGCTCGGCCGTGGCACTCGACGGCCGGGCCCCGCTGTTCGACGGACTCAGGGGCCTGTTGAGGAAGATCTTCCCGGACCACTGGTCCTTCCTGCTGGGCGAGCTGGCGCTGTACAGCTTCGTGGTGCTCCTGCTCACCGGGGTCTTCCTGACGGCGTACTTCCAGCCGTCGATGGCCGAGACCGTGTACAACGGTCCGTACGCGCCGCTGCGCGGGGTGCTGGTCAGCGAGGCGTACTCCTCCACGCTGGCGATCAGCTTCGAGGTGCGCGGCGGGCTGCTGATCCGTCAGATCCACCACTGGGCCGCGCTGGTCTTCACCTCGGCGATCGGTGTCCACCTGCTGCGGATCTTCTTCACGGGTGCGTTCCGCCGCCCGAGGGAGGTCAACTGGCTGGTCGGGCTGACGCTCTTCCAGCTCTCCCTGCTGGAGGGCTTCGCCGGCTACTCGCTGCCCGACGACCTGCTGTCCGGCACCGGCCTGCGCACCGCGCAGGGGTTCATCCTGTCCGTCCCGCTGGTCGGCACCTGGCTGAGCTATCTGCTGTTCGGCGGCGACTTCCCCGGTCAGAGCCTCATCCCGCGCCTGTACACCACGCACATCCTGCTGCTGCCGGGAGCGCTGGCGGGCCTGATCACGCTGCACCTGTTGTTGGTGTTCGCCCTCGGGCACACCCAGTGGGCCGGGCCGGGCCACAGCAACCGCAACGTGGTCGGCAAACCGCTCTACCCGCTGTTCCTGGTGAAGACCAACGGCCTGTTGGCGATGGTCTTCGGCGTCCTGGCGCTGGTCTCGGCGATCGGCCAGATCAACCCGGTCTGGCGGTACGGCCCCTACCGTCCCGACCAGGCCTCGACCGACGCCCAGCCCGACTGGTACATGGGGTTCATCGAGGGCGCGCTGCGGCTGATGCCGGGCGCGGAGACCCGCCTGTGGGGCCACAGCATCCCCTGGAACCCGCTGATCCCGGCCGTGCTCTTCCCGCTGGGCTTCTTCGTGGCGCTGTACGCCTACCCCTTCCTGGAGCGCTGGGTCACCGGCGACCTGGGCCCGCAACACCTGTGCGACCGTCCGCGCAACCAGCCCACCCGCACCGGTATCGGCGTGGCCGGATTCTCGTTCTACGTGATCCTGCTGCTGGCGGGTGCGCAGGACGTCATCGCCCGTACCTTCGCCGTCTCGGTGGAGGGTCTGGACCGCGTGCTGCGGGCGCTGGTGTTCGTGGTCCCGGTCGTGGCCTTCTGGGTGACCAAGCGGGTGTGCCTGGGGCTGCAACAGGTGGACCGCGAGCGGCTGGCGGAGGGTGAGGAGAGCGGGTTCGTCCGCGCGTCGGTCGAGGGCGGATTCCACGAGGGCTCACACTCGCTCGCCGACCGGCGACGGTTCACCCTGGCGGCCCGTACCGTCCCGCGTCCGCTGCCCCGCCCCGCAGCCGGAGCCTCTCGGCTCGCCCGGCTCAGGGCGGCGCTCAGCTCCTGGTACTACCGGGACCGGGTCGACTTCCCCGAGCCCCGGGAGGACACGGTGCCCTCCGAGCGGCCGTGAGCCCTCACGGCCGGCGCTGACCGTACTGGAAGACGAAGCCCACCGCCGCGGGGATCAGCACGCCGAACCCGATCAGCACCAGCCACAGGCCGAACACCACGCCGAGCCCGAAGAGTGCCGCCCCCAGGGCACAGAGCACCGGGAAGAGGCTGTGCGGCGCGAAGAAGTCGAGCGGCCCCGCCCCATCGGCGATCGGGATGTCGGTACGGTCCTGGAGGCGGTCGCCGCGCTTGGTGTGCTGGGTCCAGCAGAACAGCGCCACCAGGCCGGACATCAGGAAGGACACGGTCAGTGCGACCGTCCCGGCCGGCTCGGCCGCCAGCCAGCCGTACATCGCGCCGGTGACACCGAAGAACGCGGCGACCCCGGCGAACAGATACCCCTCGACTCTCATCGGCGTTCGCTCTCCCCTTGGGCCTCCAGCGCCTCCATCACCTCGCGCGAGTACTCGGGGTGGTTGAGGTCGAAGGCCGGAGCCTCCGAGCGGATCCTGGGCAGGGCGTGGAAGTTGTGCCGCGGCGGCGGGCAGGAGGTCGCCCACTCCAGCGAGCGGCCGAAGCCCCAGGGGTCGTCGACCGCGACCCGTCCCGCGTGTCTCATGGTGTGCCAGACGTTGTACAGGAACGGCAGGGTGGACAGCCCCAGCGCGAACGAACCGATGGAGGAGATCGCGTTGAGGGTGGTGAAGCCCTCGGTGGGCAGGTAGTCCGCGTACCGGCGCGGCATGCCCTGCGCGCCGAGCCAGTGCTGGACCAGGAAGGTGACCTGGAAGGACGGGAACAGCAGCCAGAAGTGCAGCTTCCCGTACCGCTCGTCCAGCATCCGGCCGGTCATCTTCGGCCACCAGAAGTAGAAGCCGGCGAAGGTCGCGAAGACCACCGTGCCGAACAGCACGTAGTGCAGGTGGGCCACGATGAAGTAGCTGTCGGACACGTGGAAGTCGATCGGCGGGGAGGCGATCAGCACTCCGGTGAGACCGCCCAGCAGGAAGGTCACCAGGAAGCCGACCGAGAACAGCATCGGTGCCTCGAAGGAGAGCGAGCCGTAGCGCATCGTGCCGACCCAGTTGAAGAACTTCACCCCGGTCGGTACCGCGATCAGCAGCGAGGTTGCCGAGAAGAACGGCAGCAGCACCTGCCCGGTGACGAACATGTGGTGCGCCCAGACCACCGCGGAGAGGCCGGTGATGGTGATGGTGGCGGCGATCAGCCCGTAGTAGCCGAAGATCGGCTTGCGGGAGAACACCGGGATGATCTCCGAGACGATCCCGAAGAACGGCAGCGCCACGATGTACACCTCGGGGTGTCCGAAGAACCAGAACAGGTGCTGCCAGAGGATCGCGCCGCCGTTGGCGGGGTCGAAGACGTGCGCCCCGAACTTGCGGTCCGCCTCCAGGCCGAGCAGGGCGGCGGTCAGCACCGGGAACGCCAGCAGCGCCAGGATCGAGGTGAACAGCACGTTCCAGGTGAAGATCGGCATCCGGAACAGGGTCATCCCCGGCGCCCGCAGGCACACGATGGTGGAGATGAAGTTGACCGAGCCGAGGATGGTGCTCAGACCGGCCACCACCAGGCCCATGGCCCAGAGGTCCCCGCCGGCGCCCGGGCTGCGGACCGGACCGTTCAGCGGGGCATAGGCGAACCAGCCGAACGAGGCCGCGCCGTTGCTGGTGAGGAATCCGCTCACCACGATCAGCCCGCCGAACAGGAAGACCCAGTAGGTGAAGGCGTTCAGCCGGGGGAAGGCGACGTCCGGCGCCCCGATCTGCAGCGGCATCACGGCGTTGGCGAATCCCGTGAAGGTCGGTGTCGCGAACAGCAGCAGCATCACCGTGCCGTGGATGGTGAACAGCTGGTTGTACCGGTCCCGGCTGAGCAACTGCATTCCCGGCTGCAGGAGTTCGGCGCGCATCAGCATCGCCAGCACGCCCCCGAAGAGGAAGAACCCGAACGAGGTCAGCAGGTACATGTTCCCGATGGTCTTGTGGTCGGTGGTGCGCAGCCAGCCCAGGACCACGGCTCCGGTCCGTACCGCCGGCCGCACCGGCGCATCCGCGCCGCCGCCCGGCCGGGCGTCCAGCTGTTCGGTCATCCCAGTGCCTCTCTGCTGACGGGTGATCAGCTGCATCCCACCGACGGGTCGGGGCGCACCTATCGAAGCATCAAAAGAGCGTCGTGGCGCGCAGCCGACCTCCTGCGCGTTGCGTTCGACCGGGACCGTCCTGCCCGGGCCCGGCGGCGGCCCCGTGGCGTGAGTGCGGGCGCAACCCGCTGGCATGGCGAGCCGGTTCCGGCCACCGGGCGGTGGTTCACTGCCCGGTGATCCCCGTCAGCGCACCGTCCTGCCCGCAGGAGTCCCGATGACCTCCGACCGCACCGCCTCCCGCCTCCGCCGGGCCCGTCACCACCGGGGCGCGTCGACCGCGAGCGTGGCCGTCGCCTTCTGGGCGGTGATGGTCGGCACCACCATCCCCACCCCGCTCTGTCCGGACCACGAGGTGGCCTTCGGTCTCTCCGCGGCCGGCTCGCCACAACTGGTCGCCACTCGGTGCGCACTGCAGTGGCGTGCGGGAGACCGCCGGGCCCCTTCTGGCGGGTCCCGGCGGCGTATTGGTGAGTACGGACAATGGACGGTGATGGCGTCGACAGCGACGACCCGGTCAGCGTCCAGGGGTGGATCAGGGCGCGTACCGGCACACCGTGATGCCGCTCGCCGCGCCGCAGCCGATCCTGTGGTAGCTAGCGTTGATCATGTTGTAGTAGTGGCCCCAGGTCTGGTACCCGGCGCTGTTGGGGTTGTCACGGTTGGGATCGGCTTCGTAGGCGCTCTTCTCGCTCGCCCACTGCCCCGTGGCCTGGCTCGGTCCAGCGCTCGAGATGTTCTCAGCGCTGTTGCTGATCGGGCCGTGGTGCAGCGAGCCGCCCGCCGTGGATGCCGGGTTGTCAGCCCAGGCCTGCGCCTCGGCGGCAAGCCCGCCGTCCCAGGTCAGACCTGGCCGGCCGGCCTGTGCGCGCACGCTGTTGGTCTCGGAGACGATGGCTTGTTGGTCACCGGCGCTGATTGCGGCGGGGAGCCCCGCCGAATGGGAGACGGTAGCGGTGGCAACCGTCGCCAGCATCATGCCTCCGGTCATCAGCGCCGTTACGAGGAGGTTCGCGGCGCGATGGTGTACCCGAGTGGGATTTCTCATTGCGACCCCCCTGGTCGCACAGAAAACAGCAGCAAGTGCCGGCGCGGACCACGGCCGTCACGGAAGCGGGCCGCACGCCTGGCTCATGCGATGGCCAGGATGCCATCGGCGACAAATCGGCCTGCTCGGCGGCCACATGACCGCCGTCAGTAGGACCAGCGTATGTCCAGGACGTCCTCGCGGCGACCGAAGAAACCGCTGAGACGTCTCTGTGCGGTCGGTGATCGGGGCCCTGCCCTTCGTAGCCCTGAATGCCGCCGCTCCGGCCAACTTACGTTCGCTGTCGGCGAGTTCTATGAATTCGTTGCGGTTTCAAGTCAGGTTCTTCCGCGAATCGGACGCTGCCGCCTCCGACTGTTTCGCACTGCGTCCGGCACTGGAGCGCCTCCGCACGCCCGGCCCGCGTCAACCTCATGCAGGTGCCCGCATACCTGCAAGTCGCCTTTCCTGGACCAAGAGTTGGTCAAACCCGCTCACTGCCGAGATGTGCTCCGACGTCGGCTTGGCGCGCGATCTGCTCCTGTTGTTCCTCGCCCCCGCGACATCAAGTAGTCCTGTTCGAAGCTCACTTGTTCCGACGCGACTGTTCGTGCCGGATGGCGGCGAGGACCACGGCGACCGCCGCACCGGCCAGGGACAGCGCCAGGCCGGGGTTCACGAACGAGGGGACGAACTCGATGCTGTACCCGTCACTCCAGGTACAGCTGGAGCTCAGCGGCAACAGGCTGTCCCTGGGAAGCACCTCGGACCCCGCCGGGTCGCCGTACCGGGCCAGGCCGCACACCCGCGCCTCGTCCTCGACCCGCCGATAGCCCTTCAGCAGCCCGAAGGCGTACAGCGCGGCCGCGGCGGCGAGACAGCTCACCGCGGCCTCCCGCCAGGTGCTCGTGGGAGTCGTGGCCCGCAGGCTGCCGCGCCGCACCACGGCGGCGCACAGGTGCACCAGCAGAGCGGCGGCGGCCGCGGCCAGGAACAGGGCGGTGAGCAGGGTCAGGCCGGGGCTCTGGCCGGTCTCCTCGGCCAGCGTGCGGAGGTCGCCGAGGGCGCGGTTCACGGCTACGCGCTCCCGGTGACGGAGTTCCACTTCTTAATGATCACGTAAAGCGGTATACGCCAGCAGGGATTCCGCGTCAACCGAGCACATCCGTCGCCGCCTTGACCACCCGCCGGACGGAGCCTCCGCTCCGGCTTCCGGCCCGGCCCGGCGCTCCCCCAGCCCGATCCGGAACGGCGCGCCCCGGACGTTCCCACCACAAGTGGCAGGAGAACCAGCAGCAGAGCAGCGTGGTGCCCCAAGTACAAGGTCCGTCCCCCCTTCCGGTTTCCCTCCGGCACGGGGTACTCCTGAAATCGAGCGACAGGTTGTCGGACATACCGCGGAAGGGAGCGCCACCATGGGTGAGGTGCGATCACAGGACGGCTGGCAGGTGGACGGCCGCTGCACGAACTGCGACGTCGCGCGGCAGTTGGCCCCGGGGCTGATCGGCGAGGTCGACGGGCGCTCGGTCGTCCTGCGCCAGCCGCAGGACGAGTCCGAGGTCCGGCTGCTCCAGGCCGCCGCGCACGCCTGCCCCACCAGGTCGGTCCACCCGCCGGGCCGACGGCCCCTGGCCGCGGCGGACGACCCGTTCCCGCTGGCGCTGGACGACGGCGTGCTGCTGTGCGGACACAACTCCAGGCAGACCGCGGGAGCCAACTCGTACCTGCTGCGCCGCCCAGGCGGCACCACGATGATGGTGGACACGCCGCGCTGGAGCGCCTCGCTCGCGGCGCGTTACGAAGCGCTGGGCCCAGTCACGGACGTACTGCTCACCCATCGCGACCATGCCGCGCACGGGCGCCGATACGCCGACCGTTTCGGCGCCCGGCTCTGGATCCACGAGGGCGACCTGGACGCCGCACCGGACGCCGACCGCGTGCTCCGCGGCACCGACCCGGTGGAGATCGCCGGAGGAGTGACCGCCCAGCCCTTCCCCGGGCACACCCGGGGCAGCGTGCTCTACCTCGCGGACGGGCGGTACTGCTTCAGCGGTGACAGCTTCTACTGGTCCCGCACCACCGGGGACATCGAGGTCGCCGAGAGCGTCACCTGGTACTCGATCCGGGAGCTGGCCTCCTCACTGGCCCGGACCGCCGACCGGCTGCGCTTCGAGTGGCTGCTCCCCGGTCACGGCGACCGCCGCCGGCTCCCCGCCCACGACATGGCACTGCGGCTCACCGGACTCGCCGCGCGCACCAGCGGCCTCCAGCCCCGGCCGGTCGACTTCACCGCCGTTCGCTGGTAGCCACCGCGGGGCCGGGCCCGGAGGCGGCTCCGGGCCCGGCCGCCCGCATGGCGGTCACGATCACCCTCCGCGCGTCGTCCAGGTATCGGGTCAGTTCCACCTCGACGTCGTCGCTCTCACCGGACTCCAGCAGCCCCGCGAGGATCTGGTTGCGGCGCAGGAACGGCTCGTGCAGGCCGTGCGCCGTGGGCACCGCGCCGAACGCCAGGCGGAGTTCGGCCAGCAGCCGGGACATGCAGTCGTCGATCCGCATGCTTCCGGCGAGCCCGGCGACGGCCTGGTGGAAGCGCAGGTCGGCGGTACCGACCGCGACCCAGTCGCCCCGTTCCTCGGCCGCCTCGGCCTGGGCCAGTGCGATCCGGACCTGGGCCAGCCGCACGGGTGCCGCGCGCGGGGCCGCACGGACACCGGCCGTCTCCAGGGCGAGGCGCAGGGTGAAGATGTCGTCGACGTCCTCGGGGGTCAGGATCCGGACGAAGACGCCGCGGTTGAGCTCGTGCACCACCAGGCGCTGGTCCACCAGCAGCCGGAACGCCTCCCGCAGCGTGTTGCGGGAGACCGCGAGCGCCTCGCCGAGCGCCTCCTCCGACAGCTTGGTCCCCGGCGCGAGCCGCCCCTCGGTGATGTGGTCGCGCAGTACCTCGGCCACCCGCTGCGCCACCCCGGTGCGCTCGAGCCGGCCACGCTCGGCCGCCAGTGCGCCGAAAGCCCCGGTACTGCCCTGCTCGCCTCCGGCCACGCGGCCCTCCGTCTCCGTTCGAAACCCCGAGCCCAACCCGCCGGGGCGATCCGTCGCGGCAGCCCGTCGGGGAGAGAAGGGGAGAGAACCGGACACCCGCACTCTTGTCGGATTGTTCAACAACCCCTAGCCTCGCTACGACTCTCCCCCAGGGTCCTCCCCACAAAACGGTGACCTCCGGTCCGGAAGGCGGCCAAGGGCGTGCTCGTTCTCTTAGGCATCCTCATCGTGGTGGCGGGCTTCGCCACCAAACGCAACCCCCTGCTGATCGTCGGCGTCGCCGGTGTCGTCACCGGCCTGCTGGGCGGGCTCTCGCCGACGGCGGTGCTGGCGGCCTTCGGGACCGGCTTCGCCTCCAGCCGCTCGGTCAGCCTGTTCGTCGTCGTCCTGCCGGTGATCGGCCTGCTGGAGCGCAATGGCCTGCAGGAGCAGGCCCGGACCCTGATCGGCCGGCTCCGGGGGCTCAGCGCCGGACGGCTGCTGACGGTCTATCTGGTGCTCCGGCAGCTCTCCGCGGCCCTCGGGCTCACCAGCATCGGCGGCCCGGCGCAGGCGGTGCGGCCCGTGGTGGCGCCGATGGCGGAGGCCGCCGCCGAACGCCGGCACGGAACGCTGACCGACCGCGCCCGCGAGCGGGTCCGCTCGTACGCCGCCAGCGCCGACACGGTCGGGCTGTTCTTCGGCGAGGACTGCTTCCTCGCGATCGGCTCGGTCCTGCTGATCACCGGTTTCGTCAACGCGACCTACCACACCCACCTGGAGCCCGCCCAGCTCGCACTGTGGGCGATCCCCTCCGCGCTGTGCGCCGCCCTCATCCACGGCATCCGGCTGCTGCGCCTGGACCGCAGCCTCGAACGCGAGTTGATCGCCGTGAACCGTCAACTCGCCGGTGCGGGGCGCCGATCGGTACAGGGGGCGAAGTGATCCAGGCGGAGTGGCTGTACTGGCTGGTGGGCGCGATGCTCCTGGCGATGGCGGCGCAGATGGCCGCCGACCGCAGCAATCCCGAACGGTTCGGCTCCGCGGCGTTCTGGGGACTGCTCGGCCTGAGCTTCATCTACGGCACCTGGGTGGTACGGAAGACCGCACCCGCCGCTCCGCTCGGCGCCGCCGTGCTCGCCATGGCCGCTCTGGCGGGCTCCGGCCTGACCGGACGCGGCACGCCGAGGACCTCGACTTCCGCGCAGCGCAAGGAATCCGCCGCCGGGATCGGCAACCGGCTGTTCCTGCCCGCGCTCACCGTCCCCCTGGTCGCCGTCGTCTGCGGCAGGCTCGCCAAGCAGTGGCAGCTCGGCGGCAGGCCGCTGCTACAGCCGGGCAGCGAGACCGTCATCGGTCTGGGACTCGGCGCGCTGGCCGCCGTGGGAGTCGGGCTGCTGGTGACCCGCGAACGCAATCCGGCCGTCGCCGTACACGCCGGCCGCGGTCTGCTGGAGGCGATGGGCTGGGCTCTGCTGCTGCCCCAACTCCTGGCCGTACTGGGGTCGATCTTCCAGGCCGCCGGCGTCGGCACCCAGGTCGGCAGGCTTGTCGCGCACGTCCTGCCCGACGACAACCGCTACCTCGCAGTGGTGCTCTACTGCGTCGGGATGGCGCTGCTGACCGCCGTCATGGGCAATGCCTTCGCGGCGTTCCCCGTCATGACCGCCGCCATCGGCTGGCCGGTACTCATCGTCCGGCTGCACGGCGACCCGGCGGTGGTCCTCGCCGTCGGAATGCTGGCCGGCTTCTGCGGCTCCCTGGTCACGCCGATGGCCGCCAACTTCAACCTGGTGCCCGCCGCACTGCTCGAACTGAAGGACCAGTACGGGCCGATCAGGGCCCAGATCCCCACCGCGGGCGCGATGTTGGCCTGCAACATCGCCATCATCTCGGTCTTCGCGTTCTGAGGACGCCTCCGGCGACACCGACCACCACGAGAGGCGGCGATCCTGATGCCCCGAGTCCTGCTCACCGGCTTCGAACCCTTCGGCGGCGCGGCGCTCAACACGGCCCGCCGGACGGGTTGAAGGTGACCGTCCGGCGGCTCTCCTGCGTGTTCGGCCGGGCGGTCGACGAACTGTCGACGGCGGTCCGGGAGACCGGCCCCGACCTGGTGGTCTGCGTGGGCCAGGCCGACGGCCGACCCGATCTCGGGGTCTTCTGCTGCTCGACGGTCTGGCGCCACGATCGGCACCCTGGCCTACGAGTTCCAGGTCGTACTCCCACTGCTGGCCCGCTCCACCCTGCAGGGTGGCGCGCGGACCTACGGCTTCCTCACCTCCGCCATGGGCCTGGGATCGGTGGTCGGCGGCCTGGCCGTCGCCGCGGTCGGGGAGGCGGGTGCCGTGCCGCTGATCGGAGCCGCGGCCGGATTCGGTACCGCGCTGACGGCGGCCGCGGCCGTCCCCGGCGTCCCGGCCGAACTCGTGGCCCCAAGCGAACCTGCAGTCCCTGGCGGAGCCCGTTCCCGACGAGCCGCCGGATCTGCTCCTGCATCACCTGCACACCTCCCGGCGGGGCCTGTCCGCACGGGAGGCGTCGCGACGGCTGCTGCAGTACGGACCGAACGAACTGCGGCGGCGAGGCGGACGCCGGTGGCCGGGCGAGCTCGCGCGGCCGGTGACACACCCGCTGGCGTTGCTGCTGTGGATGGCCGCCGCGCTGTCGTATGCGGTGGGCTGCCGCACCGTGGCGATCGCCGTGGTCCTGGTGATCGTGCTCAACGCCCTGTTCGCCTTCGTACAGGAGCTCCAGGCCGAGCGCGCCGTGGAGGCACTGGCGCGCTACCTGCCGCCGCAGGTCACGGTGGTTCGCGACGGCGAGCCGGTGGTCATCGACGCGCGACAACTCGTGCCCGGCGACATGGTGGTCATCGAAGAGGGTGTGCGGATCGCGGCCGACATCCGTCTGCTCTCCGGTGCCGTCGACGTCGACATGTCCACCCTCACCGGGGAGTCGGTCCCGGTGCTGCGCTCCGCCGAGCTCACCGACCTTCGCGCCCACCGCCTCGACGCGCCGGATCTCGTCTTCAGCGGCAGCACCTGCACGGGCGGCGAGGCCCGCGGCGTGGTCTTCGCCACGGGCATGCATACCCGGCTCGGCCGCATCGCCGCGCTGTCCGAACGGGTCAAGGAGCGCCCCAGCCCTCTGGAGGCGCAGGTCCGGCGAGTGGCGTGGCTGATCGCCTTCATCGCCATCGGCATGGCGATCGCCTTCGTCCCCATCGCCGTGTTCGGCGCCGGCCTGTCGATCAGGAACAGCGTCGTCTTCGCGGTCGGCCTGCTTGCTGGCAACGTCCCCGAGGGGCTGCTGCCCGTCATCACGCTCGCGCTGGCCGTCGCGGTCAGCGCCCTGGCCCGTCGCGGCGCCCTGGTCAAACGCCTCAGTGCCGTGGAGACCCTCGGCTCCACCGACGTCATCTGCACCGACAAGACCGGGACCCTCACCGAGAACCACATGCGGCCCGCGACGGCTTGGACCACCACCGACCAAGCCGACCTGCGTTCCGGCGCCCCATCGGGTGAGCCGGGCACCACCCTCGCCGTCCTTGCCGCTGCCGCCGCGGCCTGCAACAACGCCGCCCTCGGCACGAACGGCCGCGGCGACACTTACGCTCGATCGGCATCACCAGCAACCCCTACCTGCTGGCAGCCATCGCCGCTGAACTCGTCCTCGCCGCGATCTGCGTCTACGCCCCGCCCCTGCAATCCCTCCTCGGCACCGCCGCCCTCCCCGCCCACGACCTGCTGCTGCTCCTGCCCTACCCCGTGATCGTCTGGGGCGCCGACGAACTACGCCGCTGGCTGATGCGCCGCCGCACCGCCACCACCGGGACCGGAACAGCGCCTGGCGTCACGGGCCGGAACAGCGCATCTTGAGATGGGCAAGAGACGGGGGGCGCCGGCCGCCGCGAACTCGGCTCACTAGGCCATCCGAGCGTGCACTGATACGCCCACGTCGCGTCGCGAGCGTGTCCGAAAGATCGTGTAAGTCCGTGATGTGACAAGGTGGCGGCGTACCAAATGGTTCGCCATTAGCACTTGCGTGGCCAGACTGATTAACCCATGATCGGCAGTGACGGACCGTTGTCAACCGACTACGCGGCCGTTCGCCCTTCTGTGATTCCCACTCCCATGCAGTGCCACACGGCCGCCGACAGTCGCTCCGAAGCGGTCCTCGGAATTTCCGGTTCAGGTTTCCGCGCGGAAGCGCATGACCGGCGGCCCGCCGCCGCCGGAGCTTTTCCCCCTTGGCACCCGAGGAAAAGAGAAAGACCATGGCCAGAGATCTCGGCGGGACCCGCTGGAAACGTTTCGCCTGTGTGCTGGCAGCAAGCATGCTGGCCGCCGCAGCCCTCACCGTCAGCCTGGCCCAAGGAGCGCTGGCAGCCTCGTTCTTCATCTCGGGCGAGAAGTTCAAGATCTCCACGAGAACGCTGACCGGCGAGGGGGTGAGCCTCTACAGCATGGTGGACACGACCAGGAGCGGCGAGCTGATTCCGGTCCTGGTCCCGGGGATCGAGCGGGCCAAGATCAACGGGCTGTGCCAGTCCCTGGTCGTTCCGATCCCGGTGCTCGGCCCGTACACCCTGAGGATCACCTCGGCCGAGGACGGAACTCCCGCCACGGCGAAGGACCTCTTCCTGGACATCACCAACAACGCGAGAGCCGGCCACGCGTCCCTCCGCAACGTCGACATCGGCATCGCGGCGGGCTCACTCACCACCGGTCCCGTCAGCCCCGGCGACCGCCGCTCGCCGTTCTTCGACCCCAACGGCTTCGCGGCGCAGAGCGGCTCCGCGACGCTGACCGACGTGCGCGCCACCGGTGTCGCCGGCTCGGCCCTCACCCTCGACCTGCCCGAGACCCACCTGTCGCTCAAGCCCGGCAAGCACGAGTGCTTCTGAGCCCGACGCTCGGCGGGATGAAGATCGCGTCCTTGGGTTCCGCAGGGATGTGATGTTGCTGGAGTTGGGTGGGTCATTGGTGACTGACCGCGGAACGCCCCTTGTGGTGCGCACTCAGTGGTCGGCGCCGTTCGCCGCAAGTTCCCGGAGGGGCGTCAGCGGGGGCGCTCAGGGCGTCGTCCCGGGGGCTGGGAGGGCTCTGGCAGGGCGGTGGGCGGCTTGAGGGGGCGGTTTTCCACGCTGTCGCGGGTCACGGTCACGGGCTGTTCGCAGTGGTGGATCCGGAGGGGTTCTCCTTCCGTCAAGGTGTACGAGGCATGGGTGTCCGTGATCTCGACCCGCAGGCATCGCTGCCGCACCTGCACCGAGGAGGCCAGTCGGCTGAGTCTGTCGGGCAGCCTGGGGTCGAAGCGTAGGGTGCCGGTGCGGTAGCGCATGCCGCCGAAGCCGCAGACCAGGGCGATCCAGCTGCCGGCGAGGGAGGCGATGTGCAGGCCGTCCCTGGTGTTGTTCTCCACGTCCGCCAGGTCCATCAGCGCCGCAACAGTTCCCGCAGCCGCAGTGCCTCTTGCCAGCCGTCCGCGACGGGGTCCTGGTATCGCTCCTCCGCCGCGGCCTGGAGAACCCGTTCCGCCACCGCCCGGTTGACCAGGAAATGGATGATGTTGTTCCGGTAGAAGGCCGCGACCAGGACCTGGTTCTCGGCGACCTGATACACCGCTTCGGTCCCCTTGGCGTAGCGAGTGATCACGCCGCTGGAGATCCGCGCCTCCAGCACCTGCTCGATGCGGTCGGTGTCCTGCAGGGGCAGTTCGACGGCGCAGGGCAGGTTGCGGCGCCGGACGTAGCCGAGCAGCGGGTCGAGCGCGGCCTGGATCTCGGCAACAGTCAGGGCTCGGCCCCCGACGCCCAGCAGGCAGAGCGTGACCAGTCCCGTCGCCGGGATCGGCGTGACGGAGTTGATGCGGTGCATGACCTCGGTACCGAGCTCCTGGATGGCGTCGTGCCACTGCTCCGCAGGCAGAGTTAGCCAGTCGTCCGGGCGCAGGGCCGCCATCTGGGCCGTGGACCCGAATAGGTGAACGCGCGACGGACAACCACGGGTGCGTACGGCGCCGGACCAAGGCGGACGCGACACACACGCGCATGAGCTGGGCACGCTGCACCTGCATCGCCGCCCTGGACTGTGTCCCGCCTGAGATGTGTCCTGCCGATGCGGCTGAGACAGTGTAGACAACGGCCGCCAGACCACAGCAGCCACCACTTTCCGTGAGGTTCAATCATGCGTCCCGACGAGCCGAACCGCAGCCATACACCCACGGCACTGAGTGAGCGGGAACTCACCGAGGTGGACGCCCAGTGGCGGGCCGTCAACTACCTCGCGGTCGGGCAGATCTATCTGATGGCCAATCCGCTGCTGCGCGAGCCGCTGCGTCCCGAGCACGTCAAGCCCCGGCTGCTCGGCCACTGGGGTACCTCACCCGGGCTCAACCTCGTCTACACCCACCTCAACCGGGTGATCAGGGCCCGCGATCTGAACGCCATCTGCATCTGGGGGCCCGGCCACGGCGGGCCGGCCGTGCTCGCCGGCTCCTGGCTGGACGGCAGCTACACCCGGACCTACCCGGACATCACCCGCGACGAGGCCGGCATGGCCCGGTTGTTCCGCCAGTTCTCCTTCCCCGGCGGCGTACCCAGCCACGTCGCCCCCGAGACGCCCGGCTCGATCCACGAGGGCGGCGAGCTGGGCTACTCCCTCTCCCACGCCTACGGCGCCGCGCTGGACAACCCCGAACTGCTGGTCGCGTGCGTGGTCGGCGACGGCGAAGCGGAAACCGGGCCGCTGGCCGCCTCCTGGCACTCCAACAAGTTCCTCGACCCCGTCACGGACGGCGCCGTCCTGCCGATCCTGCAACTGAACGGCTACAAGATCGCCAACCCCGCCGTACTCGCCCGCATCCCCCAGGCGGAGCTCGACGAGCTGCTGCGCGGCTACGGCCACGAACCGATCCACGTCACCGGCAGTGACCCGCACGCGGTCCACCAGGAGATGGCCGCCGCCATGGACCGGGCACTCACCACGATCGCCGCCATCCAGCGCGCCGCCCGCACCGATGGCCTCACCGCACGGCCGCGCTGGCCGGTGATCGTGCTGCGCACCCCGAAGGGCTGGACGGGCCCACGCGAGGTGGACGGCGTGCCGGTGGAGGGAACCTGGCGCGCCCACCAGGTCCCGCTGGCGGAAGTACGCGAAAACCCCGAGCACTTGCGGCTACTGGAGACGTGGCTGCGCTCCTACCGTCCCGAGGAGCTGTTCGACGAACACGGCCGCCCCCGGGAGCAGGTGCTCGCCTGCCTGCCCCAGGGCGAACGCCGCCTGGGCGCCAACCCGCACACCAACGGCGGCCTGCTCACCCGCGAACTGCCCGTGCCTGCGCTGGAGAAGTACGCCGTCGAATTCGACAAGCCCGGCACCAGCCTGCACGAACCCACCCGTGTCCTCGGCGGCCTGCTGGAACAGGTCATGGCGGACACCGCCGAGCGCCGCGACTTCCGGCTCGTCGGCCCGGACGAGACCGCCTCCAACCGCCTGCAGGCCGTGTACCAGGCCACGGGAAAGGCATGGGAAGCCGAGGTGCTACCCACCGACGAGCACCTGGCACACGGCGGCCGGGTGATGGAGATCCTCTCCGAGCACACCTGCCAGGGCTGGCTCGAGGGCTACCTGCTGACCGGCCGTCACGGGATGTTCTCCTGCTACGAAGCGTTCATCCACATCGTCGACTCGATGGTCAACCAGCACATCAAGTGGCTGCGCACCACCCGCCGCCTGACCTGGCGCGCCCCCATCCCCTCTCTGAACTACCTGCTCACCTCGCACGTCTGGCGCCAGGACCACAACGGCTTCTCCCACCAGGACCCCGGCTTCGTCGACCACGTCCTCAACAAGAGCCCCGAGGCGGTACGGGTCTACATGCCGCCGGACACCAACACCCTGCTCGCCACCGCCGACCACGTCCTGCGCAGCCGCGACTATGTCAACGTCGTGGTCGCCGGCAAGCAGCCGTGCTTCGACTGGCTCACCCTGGACGAGGCCCGGGGACACTGCGCGCGCGGCGCGGGCATCTGGGAGTGGGCCGGGAACGAAGACGGCACCCGGGAGCCGGACGTGGTACTGGCCTGCGCCGGCGACGTGCCCACCCAGGAAGCGCTGGCCGCCGCCGACCTGCTCCGCCGCCACCTGCCGGACCTGACGGTGCGGGTGGTCAACGTCGTCGACATCGCCCGCCTCATGCCCGCCGAGGAACACCCGCACGGCATGCCCGACAGCGAGTACGACTCCCTCTTCACCCGCGACAAGCCCGTCATCTTCGCCTACCACGGCTACCCCTGGCTGATCCACCGCCTCGCCTACCGCCGCACCGGACACCCCCACCTCCACGTACGCGGGTACAAGGAGGAGGGCACCACCACCACGCCCTTCGACATGGTCGTGCGCAACGACCTCGACCGCTACCGGCTCGTCATGGACGTCATCGACCGCGTGCCCGGGCTCTCCCAGCGCGCCGCAGCCGTCCGCCAACGCATGGCGGACGTCCGCACCCGCCATCACGCATGGATCCGTGAACACGGCGTCGACCTGCCCGAGGTCGCCGAATGGACATGGCCGCACTGACCGTTCGCATCCGACCCCGGATCCCGGGAACCAACCGCGACCGCACCGCCGCCGTGCTCGGCCCGGCGCCGAGCCGACCCGGCCGACCGTTCACGACGGGTCCGACGGGTCCGACGGGTCCGACGGGTCCGACGGGTCCGACGGGTCCGACGGGTCCGACGGGTCCGACAGCAGGGTTCGCGAGAAGTACGACAACAAGTACCCGCGACGGAAAACCAGCCCAACGGAGGACGGAGCAGGGGCGTGACCCGCAGCGTGTACACCACCGGCGTCGGACGCGGTGACGGCCGCGAGGTCGTCGACCTGGAATGATGGAACTGCTGACCCGCCACGTGGCCCGGGTCGGAGCGTACCGCCCACTGACGCATGACGGTCCGGACCACTTGTTCGAACTGCTGCACGCCCGCTACCGGCTCTCCCAGGACCCGGCCATCGCCCACGGCATGAGCTACGCGGACGGCGCCGCGCTCCAGGCCGAGCACGGCACCGACGAGCTGGTCTCCCGCCTGGTCGACCGTTTCCACACCGTCGCTGGCGAGTACGAGGTCGTACTGGTCCTCGGCTCCGACTACCACGACACCCGACTGCCCGCGGAACTGACGCTCAACGCCCGCCTGGCGAACGAGGTCGGCGCCTGCGTGCTCACCGTGGTGGGCTGCAATCGCCAGACCCCCGAGTCAGTCGTCGCCGAAGCACACAACGCGCACCTGGCCTTCACCGCGCAGCACTGCGACGTCGTCGCCGTGATCGCCAACCGGGTCGCCCCCGACTGCGCCGCACAGGTCGCCGAGCGCCTGAACGGGCGACTACCGGTGCCGGTCTACGTACTACCCGAGGATGCCTCGCTCGCCGCTCCGACCGTGGCCCAGGTCGTCCAGACGCTCGGCGGCGAGGTGCTTCTGGGTGACGACGCCGGGCTCGCTCGCAGCGTGCTCGACTACGTCTTCGGTGGCGCGACGCTGCCCACCTTGCTGCCCGCACTGAGTCCCGGCTGCCTCGTGATCCCGGTACACCTCGGTGTCGTCGATGGCGCCAACAGCTGATGTCCAGCCGAGCGTGCTGGAGCAGGCGGGGCGGAAGCTGCAGCACCCAGTTGACGTTGAGGCCCGGCACCTTGTCCGGGACGAGCCCCGTATCGATCTGCAGCGGGAGGCACCCGCAGTCGAACAGGCCGCTGGACTGGCCAGACGCGATCACGTACAGGGTCCGGCCACTTGTCGCAGAACGGTTTCTATGCTGCTCAACTGCACTGGAATCAAGGGATGTTAGGACGCGCTACAGGCAGCTCGATCGACGAACGGCCAATCCTGGGTGATGCACCGTCAGTGTCACGTTCGTATATGGATGCCCGTTTTCGCCCATCAGCGCTCATTGGCGCTCATCGCGTACGGTCCCAAGCTGGTCCCCAAGCTGGTCCCCAAGTTCGGCGGCCAGCTGAGCGCGGCGCCGTCCGCGCGGTTCGCCAGCGGGCCGCGACTGCTCCGCCGAGGCGGGGAAGCGTGAATGACGGTTCAGCCGGCCAGCAGGTCGATGAGGTCGTCGGCGTGCTCCTCCTCTTCCTCGAGGATGGATTCGATCAGCCGGCGGGTGGTGGGGTCGTGATCGCCGAGCCAGCGGGCGATCTCCTGGTAGGTGGAGATGACGATCCGTTCGGCCAACAGGTTGTGCTCCAGCATCGCCGTCAGGTCGTTGTCGGCGGGAGTGGTGTAGTCGGTGTGGGCGCGCTGTGCGAGCGTGGTGGGGTCGAAGTCGGGTTGGCCGCCGAGCTGGGAGATCCGCTCGGCCGCGCGCAGGCCGTGCTTCATCTCCTGGGCGGCGTGCTCGGTGAACTCGGCGGCGACCTGGGCCCGGTCGATGCCGCTGGCGCAGATGGCGTGCCGGGTGTAGCGCAGCCAGCACACCACCTCGGTGGCGACGACGTCGTTCAGGACGGCGATCACCTTGTCCGTGTCCAGCCCGTAGGTGGCGGTGACGGCTCCTTCGGCCATCTTCTGGCGGGCTTCGTCGCGGATCCGCGTCACGTCGATGACGAAGTCGTCGGCCACGGGTACTCCTACTGTCGGTCGGAATGGTTTACTGCACGCGTTCCCGCCCCTTCCGGCCGCCAACGCCCCTTCCTGAGGGCGCCACCGGTTCGCAGTAGGAGGGGTGGGTCCGAGTCGGTCAGCCGGCGCCTGGCAGCCGCACATGCAGGGTGCCGTCGTCGTCGGTGCGGGTCTCGAACCTCGGTTGTGGGGCGGTGGCGGGCCCGTCGACGTTCCAGCCGTCGGCGAGACGGAACACGCTGCCGTGCCAGGGGCAGCGCACACACCCGTCGACGAGTTCACCCTCGGACAGCGGGCCGGACAGGTGACTGCACCGGTCAGCGAGGACATGCACCGTGTGCTGCGCTACGCGGACCACCAGCACCGGGACTTCGCCGATCATGCGCCGGCAGACCAGACCGACGGGTAGGTCCTCGAGCCTGCCCAGCGGATGCCAGCCGGGTTCGACCAGGTGCGGGACCGGTTCGGCCTTGTTCGCCCCGGCGCCCTGCCGGTAGGCCACGTGTCCGCCCAGGAAGGCCCCGACTCCGGCTGCCGCCAGGCCGGTGAAGCCGAGCGCCCGGCCGAGCCTGTGACGGCCGCGTCCACGGGCGGCCCACGATCCGCTGTACAGGGCGATCGCCGCGGCGACGGAGACCGCGTGGACCAGACCGGTGCGCATCTGCTGCTCGTGCTGCTCGGCCCAGTCGACCCAGCCCGTCCACGCCGCCGGGACGGCGGTGATCACTCCGGCGGCCACCAGGAGGCGGGCCGGTCGCCGGTCACCTGGCATCAGGTCGAGGATGGCCGCGGAGGTCCAAGCACCCACCGGGAGCTGGACCAGCACGGGGTGCAGCGGATGGCCGAGGGGACGGCCGTGCAGCATCCCGCGCAGCCGGCCCAGCGGCAGGCCGTGCACGATCCGCTTGAGCGGCTCGATCAGAGCATCCAGTTCGTCGGCCTCACCGACCGCGTCGAACGCCTTCAGGATCCTCTCGGTGCTGTTTGGCGGCCCGTCGGCTGCGGCGTACCCGATGCGGGTGAAGAAGCTCCTCATCATGGGCATCAGCCTGTATGTCCGGGCGCTGTGGCGCGCGTCGGCGTGGGCCGGGCGGAGCAGCTCGCGGGCGTCAGGGTGTGGTGAGCTGCCCGGGGTGCAGGTAGTCAATGCGGTGCGCGCCCTGCCGAGCGGGGACTCCGGTACACGGAACGAGCAGCGCAGGCTGGCTCCTCTCGGGGAGACGACGACCAGCCTCCGGACGCGGGGCGCGTGCCGGACTGCTTTCGCACTCACCCGCCGGAAGTCTTGATCCGCTGCCGAAGCTGATGCGGCATGGCCTGTGGGCAGCGCCCCGAGGACGAGCACCGTCCGGCCAGGCCGGGTCCCGTCGTGCCCGGGTGTGAAAGCGGGTCTGCCGGGCAGCCGCTCGGCAGGACCGATTGCCCGGGATCGCCGCTGACCTGGGCGGCCGGACCAGTCGCGGCGGCGAGGAGGATGTCATGGCCATCAGACACGTGCTGATCGAGCGGCCGCCGGATCTGGTGTGGCGGGTGCTCGGCGATCCGTCGAAGTACGCGGCCTGGGTACCCGGGACGACAAGTACGCGGCCGGGCACGGGAGACTGGCCCGAGGTCAGTGCCAGCCTGGACTACACACTGGCAGCAGGGCCGGTCCGGTTGAGCGGCCACACCGTCGTGCGGGTCTGCGAGCCGTCGCGCCGCCTGGAGCTCGAAGCGTATGCCGGCCCGCTGGGCAGCGCGCGAATCGCCGTCGAGCTGGTGCCCTGGGGCACGGACACGGTCGTCATCGTGGACGAGCATCCCCTGCGGGGTGTCGGCGGGAGTCTCCACATGGCGCCGGCCGACCTGCTGCTGCACCTGCGCCACCGCCGGATGCTGGCCCGGCTGTCGCAGACGGTCGAGGAGACGTACCCGTCCCCCGGCGACGCTACGCCCTCCCAGGAGCGGCTGCGCCAGACCACGGACTCCACCCGGGATGGCGCGCCATGACCGGCGACGCCGTCGTCATCGGTGCCGGACCGAACGGCCTGGTCGCGGCCAACCTGCTCGCGGACGCGGGCTGGCAGGTGGAGGTCCTGGAGGCCCAGGACCAACCGGGCGGCGCCGTGCGCAGCGACCGGGGTGTGCATCCCGACTACGTCAACGACCTGTTCAGCTCCTTCTATCCGCTGGCCGCGGCCTCACCGGTGATCGAGGCACTTCATCTGACGGAGTACGGGCTGACCTGGAGCCACGCTCCGCTGGTTCTGGCGCACCCGCTGCCTGACGGCCGGTGCGCGCTGCTCCGTCGCGGCGAGGCGGCGAACTCGGAGATGTTCGAACGCGTCTTCGGCGCGCCGGATGCGCGGGCGTGGCAGCGGCTGTCACACATGTGGCGCGGGCTGGACCCCTGGCTGGTGCGGGCGATGTTCGCGCCGTTCCCACCCGTACGTGCCGGGCTTGCGCTCGTCGCCCGGTTGCGCTCAGCGGGCGGGCTCCGCTTCGCCCGGTTCGCGGCGCTGCCGGTGCGGCGGCTGGCGGAGGAGGAGTTCGCCGAGGCCGGCCCCGGACTGCTCCTGGCCGGCTGCGCGCTGCACGCGGACTTGCTGCCGGAGTCCCCGGGCAGCGGTCTGTTCGGTTGGCTGATGGCCATGTTGGGCCAGCAGTACGGCTGGCCGGTGCCGGTCGGCGGCGCCTCGGCGCTGAGCGGCGCACTGGTGCGCCGACTGCGGGCCCACGGTGGCCGGGTGCACTGCAATGCCCGGGTCACCGAGGTTGTCGTCCGCTCGGGCCGTGCGGTGGGCGTGCGGACCGCGGACGGCGACGGGGTCGTGGCGCGCCGTGCCGTTCTCGCCGACGTGCCCGCCCCACAGCTCTACGGCCGGCTGGTCGGCGAGGAGCATCTGCCGGACCGGTTCCGTGACGACCTTCGACGGTTCCAGTGGGACTTCTCCACGGTCAAGGTCGACTGGGCGCTGGCCGGCCCGGTCCCGTGGACCGCGAGGGAGGCGGCCCGGGCCGGCACCGTCCATCTCGGCGCGGACCTGGCGGAGTTGAGCGACTACGCGCTCCAGGTGGCCAGCGGCCGGATCCCGGCCAGGCCGTTCGGGCTGCTCGGTCAGATGACCACAGCGGACCGCACCCGGTCACCGGCGGGCACCGAGTCCGCGTGGATGTACACCCACGTCCCGCAGCGTGTCCTGGGCGACCTCGGCCCGGAGGGCATCACCGGCCGCTGGGACGAGCGCGAGAGCGATGCCTTCGCCCAGCGGATGGAGCAGCAGGTGGAACGGTTCGCCCCCGGCTTCTGCGAGCGGGTGGTCGGGCGGCGCGTGCTCACCCCGCCGGTGCTGGAGTCGCTGGACGAGAACCTGGTCGGCGGAGCCATCAACGGCGGCACCACTGCTGCCCACCAGCAGGCCATACTGCGGCCGGTACCCGGAACCGGCCGGCCCGAGACACCCGTGGCGGGACTCTATCTGGCGTCCTCGTCCGCCCACCCGGGTGGAGGCGTGCACGGCGCGTGCGGCGCGAACGCGGCCCGGGCGGCGCTACGCGGGCAGCATCCGGTGACCGGCCGACTGCTCGGCCCGGTGCTGTCAGCTGCGCAGCGTGTCCTGTCCGGCCCGTGTGAGGGGTAAGAGCAGAACGCTGTTCCGGGCAGTGGAAAGATCCCAGTGCCCTGTGGGATATCGCGTTGCGCCAGGCGTGTGGACCTGACCTGCTCTTCCTGGGCAAGCGCCAGGACCGGAGGCTGATTCTCATGGTCGCGTTGCTTCTCGTACTACTGCTGGGCGGGCTCGGCTTCGTCATCCATGTGTTGTGGTGGATCGCGCTCGCGCGGAGTTCGCCGGCCAGGTGAGCCGGGAGTACGCGTGGTTCGCCACGAGCAGGCCCTGATCAGCGTGGTTGCTTCGCGTGTGGTCTCACAGGGCCGGATACCGCCGTCGAACCGAATCGGGGCGGTCAGTACGAACAGCGGGTGGCGTGTGCGGCGGTACGCAACCCGAAGATGTTGGCGAAGGGGACCGTGATCACCAGCGGCTCCCGTGACACCTGTGGTGTGGCTTCGGCCGCTGACCGCGACGGGCGCGTGCTATGCCTACCCGATCGGCCGCCCCCGGCGGGCGATCGGGGTGGACGTCGGGCAGCGTGAAAGGGCGGCCGGATGCCGCGACGGCGGCAGGGACGCCCGTCCAGGCCCCCGGCGTGGACCCTGCCGCCGACCATCACGCGGCGCACCTGCAGATGGGCCCGTGCGGGCAGGAGGGCCGGTGGAAGACTTCGACGCGGTGACCGGAAGGCTCTACGGGCTCGCCCCGGGCCGGTTCACCGCAGCCCGCGATGCGGCCGCTGAGCAAGCACGCCACGCCGGCGACCGCACGCTCGCCGACCGGATCCACCGGCTGCGCCGGCCCACCAAGGGTGCCTGGCTGGCCAATCTCCTCGTCCGTTCCCATCCCGACGGCATCGACCGATTGCTCGGCCTCGGCCATGCCCTTCGCGACGCCCAGGCGCAGCTGGATGGCGGGCGGTTGCGCGAGCTGACCGCTCAGCGCCACAGCTTGGTCGACGAGCTCGTTGCCAACGCCTGTACGGCGGCTACCGCCGGCGGTCACGATGTGGGCGGCAGTGCGCTCGCTGAGCTGGAGCAGACGCTTCTGGCTGCCGTCAGCAGTGAGACGGCCGCCGACGCTTTGGCCGCCGGTCGTCTTTCGGTGTCGCTCTCGACGGTGACCGATTCGGACACGCTGGCTGGCCTCGGTCTTCCCGCCCGGGCGGCAACATCAGGGCCGGCTCGCCGCGGGCCCGCCCCGGTGCAGAGTGCCGATGGCGGGGTAGGGACGGCCGAGGGGAACGGGACGGCCGGGGAAACCGGCCGCGGAGAGGACGCACGCCGGAAGGCGGAGGAGCTCCTGGCCCGGGCCCAGGAGGAGACGGTCCGGGCCGAGCGCGACGTCGCCCTGGCGCAGCAGAGTGTGCGCCATCTCGATCGGGACATGGCGCGGCTCGCCGCCGCCGAGGAGAGGGCCGCCCGGCGAGTCGTGCACGCCGCCGAAACACTGCGGCAGGCACAGGCCGAGGTCGCCCAGGCCGCGGAGGAACAGCAGCTGGCCCAGCAGGCGTATGTGACGAAACGGTCGGAGCGGGAAGACGCTGGACGGGCGGTGGAGCTCGCCGAGCAGGCAGCGGAGCGGGCACGGCGGCGGGTGGAGGATCTCGTGGCACAGGCTGCTCGGGCGAAGGGAGACCGGTGATGGCCAGACCCATCTGGACGGGAGTTTTGAGCTTCGGCTTGGTGACGGTGCCGGTGGCGCTGTACTCGGCGACCGAGTCCCACACCGTCGGGTTTCACCAGATCCAGCGCGGCACGGCCGACCGGGTGCGAAACCGACGGGTGAATGAGCGCACCGGCGAGGAGGTGCCGTACAGCGAGATCGTGAAGGGCTTCGAGCTGGCGGAGGGCGAGTACGTGATCGTGGAGCCCGAGGAACTGGAGCGGATCTCCCCCGGCCGGTCCAAGACCATCGAGATCCGCGGGTTCGTCGATCTCGACGAGGTCGATCCGATCTTCTTCGACACCACCTACTACCTCGGCCCGAAGGGGAAGGAGTACACCAAGATCTACGCCCTGCTGGTCAAGGCTCTGGAGAAGTCGAACAGAGCCGGAGTCTGCCTGTTCTCGATGCGTGGCAAGGAGTACCTGACGGCGGTGCGAGCCGAGAACGGGATGCTGGTCGCCCACATCATGCACTTCGCCGACGAGGTCCGCGACCCTCGCCGGGAGGTCGATGACCTGCCCGCCGCCGATACCGCGGTCGGTGAGAAGGAGCTCGCCGCGGCCCAGCAGCTGATCGACATGCTGGCTGTCGACTGGAACCCGGACGAGTACCACGACACCTTCGCCGAGCAGGTCCGCGAACTCATCGAGGCCAAGGCCGCCGGCAAGGAGATCGCCGTCTCGCAAGGCCCGCAGGAGACGCCCACCAACGTGGTCGACCTGATGGAGGTCCTCAACCGCAGCCTCGCCACCGCCAAGGAACGGACAGGCACCGGGCGGGAGGCTGAGGAAGAGAAGCCAGCACGCGGCCGCGCCCGCAAGGCCGTGCCCCGCCCCAGCCAGACCCCGAAGACGACCGGCGGGAAGAAGTCCACTTCCACCGCGAAGCGGGCGCAGCCCACCGGGGCGAAGAAGCGCGCCGGCACCTCGCACAAGGCCGAGGACCTGTCAGCGCTGACGAAGGGTGAGCTGTACAAGAAGGCCAGCGACCTGGACATCCCGCACCGCTCCACCATGACCCGCGACCAGCTCCAGCACGCAGTGAAGAAAGCCTGTCGCCAACACCTGCGCACAGCATCCTGAGCGTTTGCGCCATCGGGACGTGCGGCACGACGTCGCGGACGCGTCGGGGTTGCCGCCGACCACCAGGGTCCAGCGACTGCAGTGATCGCACCGCAAGCAGCTCCTGTTGATCCAACAGGGTGGTGTTGAAACGACTGGTTGAATCTGGGCAATACACCAGCCGTGAATTCGCCGAACTCGGTTGCGAGATCAAGGTGGCTTGCCGCCCCCGTCAGACCGTCACGGCCCCGACCTTCCCGGCCGGTATCCGAATGAGTCCGGGTGGGAAACAGGATCCACTCTCCTCATGAGATAGCGCCCTTGCGCGCCCCACCCAGGCGTCCACGCCACGGAAACGTCGTACGGCCTCCGCCAGGCCCGTAACGTGCCCACAACTCCTCCGGGCCGCCGCACATTCCCGGCTGCTCGACGCAACCCTGTGCGAATGCGGCCACCGGCCCAACCTCACCGACGCCCACAGAGGGGTGCCCGTTCAAGCCGCGGACCCCACCCCTGCGGACCGCACCCACCCTGGACATGTCAGTCCCCGGTAGCTCCGATCTCGTCCTGAAACCCTCAGTCGTCGCTGACGGTTCCGGTGTTCGGGCGAACTTGCCGGGGGCCTAGGCCGGATCCTTGATCATCACCATCAGGGTCGATGAACGTCTCCATCAACCAGGACAGCCATGTCCGGTTTTCCGGTGTAATAACCAGTTTCCTCCGCATTCGTCATGGGTCAATACCTCCGGGTTCACCTCTTCGACCTCGTCATTTCCCGCAAACGCAACGACACCGAGGGGCCGGCAACGCCCGTGACCGGACGATCCGGACTGGGTAAAGCCGCAGGGCGTGCGCCGGGAACATCCGGCGTGGAACGCGGCCGCTGCCGCGACGGCCGCGGGGCCACCGTTCGGGCCCCGACGCGTAGACCCCGCCGTCAACCCCAGGCCAGCTCCACAGGTGACCGGTCCGGGAGTACCGGGTGGAGGACTACTTCGGCACCGTCGTCGCGGACGTCTCTACGCTCTCGCGCCGGGCCGTTTCGCCGCAGCCCGCAACACGGCCTTGCCCAGGTCAGGGAGGCCGCCGCCCGGGCGCAGCGTGTCGACCTCGCGTGGCAGACGGCGCACCGCTTCGGCCGCGAGCTGGAGCGCTTGGCCGCCGTCCGCGAGGAAGCCACCTGGCGGGCCGAGCGTGCCGCCGACGCGTTGCGGCAGGCCCGGGCCGAGGCCGAGCAGGCCGCGCACGAGCGGGATGAAGCGGAGCGGATGTATGTGGAGCGACGAGCGTCTGGCCGGGCGTGCCGGCGGCGAAACCCAGTCCACCAGTTTTCCCTGTGCGGCCCGGGGCAGACGCGGGCCGAGGGGGCGCCAGCAATGGAAGGGGCCCGCCCGATGAGTGGCTCTGCGTTCACCGCACCGCATCGGCATGTACCGCCGGCAGCGCCTTCGGACGTCCTGGTTCTGCCGCATGTCCCAACGACTGCCAGGCTGTTGCGGCTACCTGGGGTCTATTCCGCGCAGGGCGACACCGCGCTGCTGCTGGAGTGTCTGCTGCGCGAGCCGCTGCGTCCAGGGGTTGACCTGCTAGATGTCGGCACCGGCTGCGGCGCGCTGGCCGTCGCCGCCGCGCGGCGCGGAGCGCGGGCCACGGCGGTGGACGTCTCGTGGCGTGCCCTCGCCTGTGCCTGGCTCAACGCGCGCCGGCAGCGGTGCCGGCTCCGGCTGCGCCACGGCGATCTGACCGCGCCGGTGGCGGGCGAGCGTTTCGATCTGGTGGTGAGCAATCCGCCGTACGTCCCGGCCCGGCGGGCGGCCGCGCCCACGCACGGACTCGCCCGGGCCTGGGACGCCGGGCCGGACGGGCGGCTGTTGCTGGACCGCTTCTGTGCGCAAGCGCCCCAGGTGCTGCGGCCGGGCGGGGTGCTGCTGGTGGTCCAGTCCGCGATCGCCGGTATCGCGGCGACGCTGGCCGCGCTGGACCGCTCCGACGTGGCGGCGCAGGTGGTGGCCCGGCGGCTGCAGCCGTTCGGCCCTGTGATGTCGGCCCGCGCGGGATGGTTCGAGCAGTGCGGCCTGATCGCGCCCGGGCAGCGGGACGAGGTACTGGTGGTGATCCGGGGTGTCCGGGCCGGCTGAACGTGAGCCTCGCCGGGTGCGGGTGATCGACGGCGGGCCGGTGCTGATCGAGGGGCCGGTGGAGGTGCTGCTGCCGGACGGCTCGACGGTGCGGTGCGACCGCCCCGTGGTCGCGCTGTGTGCCTGCCGGCGCAGCCGGCGGTACCCGTTCTGCGACACCAGCCACCGCCGCCACCAGCCGTCCCAGCCGGCGTCAACGCGGCGGGCGTCAACACGCGAGAGCGCTGCCGGTGCGCAGTGAACTCCGCCCGGCCCGCCAGGAGCCGATCAGGTGCTCGGTGAACCGGTCTTCGACGACCCCCGTCGTCGCGACGCCGAACGCGATGTCGGGTGCGAGTTCCGGCTCCTCGCGCAGCAGGGCGCCGATGACGTCGTGCCGGACCACCTGCTCGTGGACGGCATCGGCCTCCACGTGCTCGCGGTAGAACCGCGTGCCGGCCTCCCCCGCGCCGAGTCGCGCGAAGGCCGCCGCGAGCCGCGCCGAGCCCGGTGAGGAGCTGATCTCCACGGCCGCGAACTGCCCGATCAGGGCGCCGCGCAGGGCCCGGTGCAGGCCGAAGAGCGACATCAGGTTGACCACTGCCAGTGCCTGGGCGGGTGCGGCGTCCAGGTAGCGGCCGTAGCTCGGGTCGAGGTCGAAGTCGGCCATCATCTCGGCGAACAGGCGGGCGTGCGCGCGCTCTGCGCGGCCGGCGCCGTACTCGTCGAACTCGATTGCCAGGAAGGCTGCTTGGGCTGCGCCGTGTAGGCGGGGGATGGCCCACGCCTGCGGGTCGGCCTCCTTGAGGTGGTAGAGCGAGCGCATTGCCAGGTACTCGCGGGCCTGCCATCGCTCGCCCTCGGCGAGGAGGAAGTGCGAGGGGCCGCTGCCGTCGCGGGGCTCGGTCAGCAGCCGGTCGAGCAGGACGTCGAGTGGCTCGGCCGGCTGTGTGGCGGTGCGCAGGGCGGCAAGCCAGTCGCGTTCCAACGTGCGGCGCAGTCGCAGCAGTTCGGGGTCCCATTCCCATTCGGGCGGTACGCCGCAAAAGCCGCGGTAGTGCAGTTCGTAGCAGAGCTGGAGCGCGAGCTGGGTGTCCTCTCCCCAGGGGTCGGCCCTCTCGCGGTCCGGCAGGTCGCGCAGGCGGCCGGCCCCCGGCGGTCCGGAGCGCAGCAGCGCGCACACGGCGGCGGAGTACGGGCCGCGTGGCGGGGGCAGCGGTGGTGCACCGGACTCGGGCGTGACGTCGGTGGCAGCTGTTGGTGGTGTCGGCATGGGTCAGCTCCTGGGAAGAGCGGTGCCGCGCGGGTCGAGTGTGCAGCCCTTTGCACTGCCGCCCGCCTTGTGGACCTCGGACATGTCGACGCCGATCGGCCAGAAGCCGCGTACCGCCAGCAGGCCGGCGAGCCCATCCGCGGTGAGGGCGAAGGACTCGGCCTCCGCCGCCGTGGCCAGCAGCGCGGTCGGGAGCAGTCGGCGCAGCACGGCCCGCGCCTCGCGATCGAAGGCATCGGGGAAGTACATGACCTCAGTGTCGCCCAGGATCGCGAGGGCGTGTCGAGGTGGTAGAACCTAAGGCGCCGGGTAGCTGCCATCGCCTCCCTCCTCCCGCCGGCCCGGGAGGAAACCGGCCGCCCCCTGCACCGCCACCGATGCGGGCCGGCCGCCCGCGGGCTTCCCCCGCCGCGCACCTCGGGGACAACCAGGCCGGGCAGACCGGCCTGCCTGGGACAGAAGTCGAGCGGTTCGCCGGGCTGCGGCATCCCGTGACGGAGGTTCCAGAGCGCGGTGGCACTCGTCAGGCCGACCAGGACGACCCCGGTGAGGATGTACGGCCGGATTTGTCGACGAGGTAGCGGATCGCGCCGAGCATCTGGCGGTGGCAGTAGGGCGACAACGCCGAGAACCCCAGGCGGCCGAGGTCCTCGCCACCGCCGCCCTGGCGCCCGCACTGCGCCCCGCGGAGGCGCAGCACGAGCTGCTCCAGGTCCAGGTGGATAAGGGGGCGCGTCGGCCCTGCCGGCCCGCTCCGCGCGCTGGGTCGACCTCCTCGACTTGGCGATGTGTCCACCCGTGTACCCCGGCACAGCCAGTTTGCGCGCCCGTGCCAGGCCAGGCGTCGTACGTGTCAGAACGCCCCGCGCAGCGCCGGCAGTAGGACCTCCTCGGCCCACTCCAGGAAGGCGGGCTGGCTGTCCCCTCCCACCTGCACGAGGGCGACCTCACCGAACCCGGCGTCGACGAAGGGCCGCACGGCCTCGACGAAGTCCTCGACCCGGTCGCCGCAGGGAATCGCCTCGGCGACGTCCTCGCGCCGGACGAAACGGGCGGCCGCCGCGAACCCGCCGGTGCCCGGCAGTTCGGCGTTGACCTTCCAACCGCCGCCGAACCAGCGGAACTGCTCGTGGGCACGGCGCACGGCCGCTTCCCGGTCGCGGTCCCAGCACACCGGCAACTGACCCACCGCGGGCTTGCCGGCGCCGCCGTGCTCCGCGAAGCCCGAGACCAGTTCCGCGTCTGGCTCGACGGCGATCGCGAGGTCGGCGAGCCTTCCGGCCAGTGCGCACGACGCCGGGCCCGACACCGCCATCCCGATCGGCGGCGGCTGGTCCGGGAGGTCCCACAGCCGGGCCCCGACCACGTCAAAGTGCTTCCAGTGCCGCGTCACGTACCCACCCTCGAACAGCGCGCGGATGATCTCCACGGCCTCAGCGAACATCTCCAACCGCACCGACGCCGCCGGCCAGCCACGGCCCACCACGTGCTCGTTGAGGTTCTCCCCGCTGCCGAGCCCCAGCCGGAAGCGGCCCTCGGACAGCAGCTGGAGCGTCGCCGCCTTCTGCGCCACTACCACGGGGTGGTAGCGGAATGTCGGGCACGTCACGTACGTCATCAGCGGGACGCGGGACGTGGCCTGCGCGGCTGCTCCCAACACCGCCCAGGCGTAGGGAGCGTGGCCCTGCTCCTCCAGCCACGGAAAGTAGTGGTCCGAGACCACCGAGAAGTCGAAGCCCGCCCGTTCGGCGAGCATCACGTCGGAGACGAGGTCTCGGGGGGCCCGCTGTTCCGTCATCATCGTGTATCCGATCTGCACCATGACACCACGCATGCCCAGGGGAGGGCTGCATCCACTTCTGGGAGCCGGTCTTCGTCCGATCGCACGAGCGCCCGGCGTGCCGCCCTCACACGAAGCCCGGGCGCGCACGGTTCCCGCGCTCCTGGCGCGATGTTCACGCATTGACACTGAGGGTAGTCAAATGGGTACGCAAAGCGGCCAGTGGGGGTGGTGCAAGGAGCGACGATGCCGGAACACGAGCAGTTCGGCGCGGGAGCCGAGACCGACGGCCTGACGGGCCCGCACGTGCCCTCGCAGGGGCACCCTGGCGGGGCCCGGGAAGACGTCCCCGCCTGCGAGCGCCCGCCGATCGGACCGGCGCCTGCCATCGAATGCGCGGTCGCCCCCGGAACGGAGGACGACGGCTCCGAATTCGACGGCACGGTCCCGTGGCCGGACCGGATGCTGCCGTTGCTGCGCATGCCGACCACCGCCCGCCCGCCCGTCGACGACGGCGCCCGCGAGGACGAGCCGGGGCCCGAGGAGCTGGCCTCCGCCCTCGGCCTGGCCCTGCGGGTGGGAGAGTTGATGCTGGCCTGTGGTGAGGCCGCGGAGGACGTCGAGGCGGCCATGTTCGCGGTCGCGTGGACCTACCGGGCCCGGTCCTGCGACCCGCAGGTCACCTTCACCCGGGTCGCGATCTCTTACCAGCCGGGCCCCGGCGAGCCGACGGTGACGGCCGAACGCTCCGTGCGCCGCCCCGCCGAGGACTGCGCGCTGCTGGCCGCGCTCTTCCGGCTGGTCACCGAGATCACCGTCGGTGGACTGCGCGTGGATGCCGCCCACCAGCGGCTGACGGTCGTGCAGCGGGACTGCCACCGCTACCCCGGCTGGCTCCCCGCGCTGGCCGCCGGCCTGCTGGCGGGCTCCGCGACGCTGCTGGTCGGCGGGCGCGCCGACGCCCGCGCCTGGCTGGTGTTCGTGTGCGCCGTCGTCGCGGCCGTGGCGGGTGACCGGCTGTCGGCGCTGGTCGGGCGGCACGACCTGCCGGAGTTCTACCGGATCGCCATGGCCGCGACACCGGCCGCGGTCGTCGGCATCCTGATGTCCTTCAACCAGCTGCACCTGCGCGGGTCCGTGGTGATCGCCGGAGGACTCTACCCGCTCCTGCCCGGCTGGCCCATGGTGGCTGCGATCCAGGACGGCCTCGCGGGCTTCTACCTCACCGCCGCCGCCCGGCTGCTGGAAGCGCTGTACCTCATGGCAGGCGTCGTCGTCGGGGTGATGATCGTCCTCTACGTCGGCGTCAACAACGGCGCGGACCTGATGGCCCAGAGCGTCCCCTCCTCCTGGAACCCAGCGCTCCAGTTGACGGCGGCGGTCCTGCTCACCCTGTTCTTCGCGGTCCTGCTCAACACCGAGCCAGCCACGCTGCCGGCCGTCCTCGTCAACAGCGCGGCAGGCTGGTCGACGTACGGCGAGCTGGTGCATGCGGGCATTGAACCCATCATGGCCACCGGCTTCGCCGCGATGCTGGTGGGCCTGTCCGGACAGCTCATGGCCCGGTTCGGGGGCAGCCCCGCGCTGCCGTTCGTGACCGCGGCGATCGGGCCGCTGCTGCCCGGGTCGGTGCTCTACTTCGGGCTGATCGCCTTCGTCCGGGGCGAACCCGAGGCCGGGCTCAACGGCGTCGGCCGCGCCACGGCCACAGCGATGGCCCTCGCGATCGGCGTGAACCTGGGCCACGAGGTGGCCCGGCTCTTCCTCCCGGCGCCGGGGGTGATCCTGGCCGCCAGCCGGCGCGGCGGTCGCCACCGCCGATGAGGACGGACTGGCAAGCACAAACGCGAGGGACGGAGTTAAGGGGACTCTTGTAGAGCCTTGGTCGGCGGGTTGGTGGGAGCGGTGCGGTAGTGCGGGGCGATGCTGACGGCTTCGGCAGGGTTCCGGGTGGGCTGCGGCCAGAACAGTACGCCTGCGCCGCGTCCCGGCTTGTCTTCGCCCCCTTCATCCCGCCAGTTCTCGTGCCGCGTGATGTGCACGTCGTAGCCCATGGCCAGTCAGAGTGACTGGAGGACCGATATGAACGACTCCTCCGCCCGACCGGTGCGCTGATGATCTTGGTTGGTCGGTTGCGTGGGCGGACGATTGTCATGTGACTGACTCTTGCGCCGACGCACCGCTTCCGGTCGTGGCATTCATGAAACTCACCCGGCTCAGGGACCTCTCCGCCAGGGCCCTGAAGTGCTGGGAACACGGTGACCAGCGGGGGGCCTTCGACACGGTCCACGCGGTGGTGCCGGTCGCCGAGGCCGCGGCAGCCGCGTTGAACGTGCTTCTCGAATCCGACCATGCCGCGATGGAGGCCGGGAAGCAGAAGCCGGAGTCCGACGTCTCGGATTGGTGGGGCTGAAGGCATGGACATCATCGTGCTCAACGCCCCGCACCAGTTCCAGAGCCTCGGCATGCTCCACGCCGCTCTGCCGGAGAGTCCGAGGTCCCATGAGCCTGGGCCGGCCACCTTGTGCGGACAACCCACCGCGGGTATGGCCATCATGGCCCGGTGCTCCACGCATGCCGGCACCACCTGGTACCCGGAAAAGCTGGCAGGCACGACCGCCAGGTGCCCGGCGTGTACGGCCTACCTGGGTGAACACGGGTAGCCCTCGGTACTGTCGGCCCTTGGGTGCTGCTGCACCATGCAGCGCGGGGACCCTCGCCGTGGGCGCCCGCGAGCCGGGCCTGCGCATTTGCACAAGGCATGGCGCGGTGGCGTGATGCTCCGTTTCCAGTCTCCGCCGTTTCAAGTGAAGTAGGCCGTGCATGCAGTTCTCCCGCACACGACTTTCTCACTCATTTCAAGATCGCCGAGCCTTGACCATCGCCATTAGGGTCGATGAACGTCTCCATCTACCAGCCTGGCTCTGTCCGGTTTTCCGGTGTAGGGACCGATTTCCTCCGCATTCGGCACAGGCCAACATCTCCGGGCGCGTCTCTTCGATCCACTTCACCTCACCACTTCCCGCACACGCGACGGCACCGAGACTGGCCAGCCACGGCGGCGTGTCGCTCCGGCGGGGCATGACAGCTGCGGGTGCGGACCATCGTCATCCTGGGCTCGCCCCCCTGGAGGTCACCGCCGGTCCCAGGTCCTGCACGCGGGCTCGTGCCAGGTCGTGCAGACAACCATCCCGCTGGGCGTCAGGTGCTCGCTGGACCAGGTCCGGCAGCACCCGACGTCACCTGTCAGCCGAGTTGAGGCAGGTGGCCCCTGGCCCCGGACCGGAGCAGCGGATGGAGGAACGGGGGGCGTAGCGGGGCGGCGATGGAAGCGGCGTTTACTCGAGGAAACTGTCATACCGCAGCCCTGCCCACCCGGGCGCCTCGTGGAACCCGGGCGCCACCGAACAGACCAGTTCCGGGCGGCTGACGTGTGAAGTCCTCGGCCTTGCCTCCCGTCGCCGCTGGCACTCACTGCGGCCGCCAGCAGCGCGGTCGGGGTATCGATTGGATTCGAGTCGGCGGCGTGGGGCCGGAGGCGGCCGAGCCGGTCAGTCGTCCGAAGTCGGGTGAGGCGGCCTTTTCCGCCGGTGTACGTCTCCGCTGTGTGGCCGCCGCTGGCCCTGCCGGACGGGCCCTGCGGACCGGTGTCGTGGGCCCGCGCTGGGGGCGCTTCGCCTGTGGCCGCCGGTGCGGACCTGCTGGAGAAGGCGGCGGTAGCGGGTCATGGCGGGTGGCCTTCCGGGGTTGGGCAGCGCGGTCGGCGCGGCAGCGCGGGCAGGGGTGCGGCGGGGCGGGTCAGGGGTGCGGGTCAAGGGTGCGGCGGGGCGTGATCCCGCGGTCGGCGGCGACGGTGCGGTTCTGCTCACCGACCCGGCGTCGAGGTCAGGGGCGGTGGCCGGCCCGTGGGCGGCCGAAGAGAAGGTCGTAGCCGGGCGGGAGCTGGAACAGGACGCGGTCCATGAGATCGTCGCCGGCGGCGTCGGCGACGGTGGACAGGACGGCGCCGATGTCCCACAGGGCGGTGGTCTCGGTGGCGCCCTCGATCCAGGCGGCGGTGGCGCGCACGAACCGCTCGGGATCGAGCGGTTCGGCGGCCTGAAGGGGATTGAGCAGGATCAGGGCCATGGCCTCGGGCAGGCGGGCGGCCAGGTCCGCGCGGACCTGGCCCACGAGGTGGGCGCCGAGCAGGGCCAGCACGACGCGGGCGGCGCGTTCGGCTCCCTCGGGTGTGTCGTATTCGCCGCGTTCTTGGACCTGGTCCAAGAACGCCTCCCATCGAAGCGTCACCGCGGATTCTCCTTCCGGGCGAGGAACGGAACGGCCCCGGGCTGTCGCCTGAAGGTGCGGTCAGGGCCGTGGCCAGGCGGCCGGTAAGGCCGATGAGGGCGGAGCAGCCTGGCCACGGGGTGGGCGACCCCATGCAGGACGAGGCGGGCATCGGTGCGGTCGGCCAGGTTGCGGGCCTGGACGACAATGGCCAGGCCCGCGCAGTCCATGAAGGTCACCTTCGACAGGTCGAGCACCACCTCGCGATGCTCGGCCAGCGCGGGCCAGCTTCCGGCGCGGGTGCGAGGCGGCGGTGGCGAGGTCGATCTCGCCGCGCGCCCGCACCGTGAGCGGAACCGGGCCGTGGTCCTGCATGGGGCTGCTCGCTGTCCGGCCGGCCCGCGCGCGGCGGGCCGACTCGGGCAGTGACGGTGGCTGGGGTGTCCCGCGCCGCCCCGTCGGGGGGATCTCGGGGCGATGCGGGACGGCATCGGAGGGGCGGGTCAGGCCTGGATCTGCTTGCGGGTGCTGCTGTGGCCGACGGCAACCTTGCGAGGTTTGGCCTTCTCCGCCACCGGGATCTTGAGGGTCAGCACGCCCGCGTCGTAGTCGGCGGTGATGCCCTCGGGGTCGAGGGTGTCGGAGAGCATGACCTGGCGCGAGAAGACGCCGAGCGGGCGCTCGGACAGCTCCCACTTCACGTCCTCACCCTGGTGGCGCGGCCGGCGCTCGGACTTGACGGTCACCATGTTCCGCTCGACGTCGATGTCGATCGCCTCCGGGTCTACCCCGGGCAGGTCGAAGCAGATCACGTACTCCTCGCCCGCGCGGTACGCGTCCAGCGGCATCGGCGTGGGACGGGACCACGTGCCGCTCGTACCGGGGAACTGCTGGCTCAGACGGTCCAGCTCGCGGAACGGGTCGGTGCGCAACAGCATCGCGAAACACCTCCAGGTGGGATCAAAGGGTGCCAGTGCGCTTTCACCTGACACCGTTCTAACACGTCATCCATCCGATGACAAACGTCGACAGTCATCGTTAGAGTGACAACATGCGTGAGAAGCCTCCGAAGCCCGCCGGCAAACCGAAGACGCCCGTCGAACCGACCTCCTTCCTCGCCGCCGCCGCGGCCCTGGCCACCATCCACGCCGCCGTCCGCACCGCCCAAACCCCCGACAACACCCCGCCCGGCGCCCAAGGCCCCGAGGAAGCCGGCCCCGGACAGGCGCTGGCCGCCTTGGTGCTGCTGCGCGAACTGCGCACCCAGCTCGCCGGCTGGGAAGCCGGCCTCGTGGAGAACGCCCGCAACGCCGGCGCCACCTGGGCCGACCTCGCCCACCCCATGGGCGTCGCCAGCCGCCAGGCCGCCGAGAACCGCTACCTGCGCCTACGCCCCGCCGGAACCACCCGCCACACCGCAGGGACCGGTGCGGAACGCGTCAAGGCCGTCCGCGACCGCCGCGCCGCCGAGCGCACCGTGGCCGCCTGGGCCCGCGACAACGCCGCTGAGCTGCGCGTCCTGGCCGCCCGGATCGCCACGACCGCACTCGCCCCCAGCGCCCACTCCGCCCAGGCAGCCCTCACCGCCGCCCTCGGCACTACCGACCCCGCCGACCTCATAAAGCCCCTCGCCGCCGTCCGCCCCCACCTCGGCACCGGCCAGGGCGACCTCGCCACCCGCCTCGACGGCCTCACGCACCACACCACCCAGCTCCGCGATGACAGCAACCGACGCCGCGCCTGACCCCGTCGCCGCCGCCGAGAAGCGCTGGCAGGACCTTCTGGACCGGATCCACGACCTCAAAGCACGAGCCGCCGCCACCACGAGCACCGTCAACGCCGCCCTCGACACCCACCTCGCCCGGCTCGACGCCCTACGCCACCACCTCGCCCAACCCACCCGGCCGCTGCCCGACCCCGATCCGGGCAGTCCCCAGGCCACGCCACCGAACAACCGGCCGACCTGACATGACCTCAGGATCGTCTGAAGGGTCCGCGCCGCCATGAGCTGGCCAGCCTGGCGCCCGGGGAAGAGCCACCTCAGACTCCGCGCACTGACGTGGGGCAGGCGGTGGTGGTCGGCTTGTGGGGAGTTCGGAGGCCACCGTCCGGATCGCTGGCTCACCACACCGGCGCCACCCATCCCCGACTACGTCGACCTGTTCTTCTGCACCCGGGCGAAGCCGGCACCGTCTTCCTGCCCGAACTCACCGCGGCCGCCGAACGTCTGCCCAAGCTCGCCGTCCACCCCGTGCACAGCCGGCCCCACGGCCGCCCCTCTGTCTACCGGATCACCATCCTCGGGGGGCCGCTTCCCCCGGACACCCACCTCTTCCTCTGCGGCCCGACCCCCATCGTGGACACCCTCACCCGCGACAAAAGCCTCGGCTACAGCCCCGACCCCAGGAACCTGCCTCGCCCCAGGCGCAGCGCCAGCTGGACCGGGGTCCGGGGAGCCCACTACGGTGGCGACAGACCTCCACCCCTCAGACCGCGATTTCCACCGTTGTAGCGACCCGCACCAGGGCAGGTCTGCGAGGGGTGGAACCGAAGCCGAAACGCACCGGGGGCTCCACCGGCCGGAGCATCCCCAGATCCCCTCCCTCGAAGACGGCCGCGGCCGTGGTGATCGGTCGGAGGTCCTGCACGCCGTACCACTCGCGACGGCCCCCGCGGGTCCGTCCGCACGTCCGCACGCCCGGTGACAGACGTGCGGGAAAGTCCACCAGGGCGCACCACAGGGGACGGGTGGCGAGCGGAGCGGGCACGGAGCGCAGTAGCAGCCCGAGCCGGCCTCGCCGTCCGACGGTGAAGCGCGCGTCCAACGCCGGGGCTTGGACGGCCCAGTCGTCCCCCGCGATGTCGACCACGACCGGTGCCACGCGCACCTCCTCGAACCGGTAGGTGTCGGCCAGGAAGTCCCCGACCTCCCGGGTGGGGGCCAGGAGCAGACGCTCCCCGTTCGCTCGCTCGAGCATCACGTCACTGAACGGCCCGAACGGCGATCGCGCCCAGTGCCCCAGCACCACGCGGGTGCCGCAGGAGGTCCCGAAACCGGCGATCCAGCCCTCGAAGCGCAGCCGCGCACCACCGGCAACCGCCTCGGGGCGGAGCCGACCGGGGACGAGGCACCCCCGCCGCGTGCTGGGCGTCTGCCTCATCCCTCCTCCCACCCGGTCACTCCGGGCTGTGCCTACGGCGCCCGTACCCGTCGGTTCCCGGCGCGTGCGCTGGCCCGGCGACGGCGGGCTCACCACGCAGCAGACCGGTGATCACACGGCCGAAGAGCAGGCGCGCGGCGACGAGCGTCAGCGGATCGACCACGTGGGGCAGCTTCTGCAGCCGGATCTCCTCGCACCACAGGACCGACGACCCTGCGTCGTGCGGACGCGCCTCGATCTCGGCCCACCCCGCGACGGTGGAGCCCCGCTTCTCCAGGCGGCAATGCCCCGGACGCTCCCCCGTGGGCGGCTGCCAACGAACGACCTCCATCGGGTCGTCGAAGTGCACGCGGCCGACTCCGGTGCGGGCTACGAAGAGCGTGCCCACCCCGGTCGGCGGCGGTGTGGTCACGGTGATCCCCGTGAACGGCACCAGCTGCGCATGCCGTTCCCAGTCGGTGAGCCGCCGCCACACCTCGTCGGCGGGCAGCCGCGACAGGCGCTCGATCCGGACCAGGGCCACGACGTCAGCCTACGGCTTTACCTTTCCGTGGGCCCGCCGTCCCTGATGGCCGGCCGGCGCTGGCGAAGGCGGTGGGCACGCCGATCACGGATGTCCCACGCGTCACCTTGCACCGCCTGCTGCGGGAGTCCCCTGTCCGCCAGGACACTGCTGATCGGGTGCCGGCCGAGTCGGTCCCACCGCACCCGAGATCGACATGATGGAGCGCGCTGCTGTGCTGGACGGTGTCGGCGAGGAGGGCTCGGCCAGCCGAGTCGGGCTACCAGTAGTGCCGCCGTCCGGCGATACCGTGGCCCACCGCGCCGAAGAGCCAGAGAACCAGGCCGATAACGGCCAGGATGATGCCGATGGTCCATAGGATCGAGATGCCGGTGACGAAGCCGATGATGAGGAGGATCACTCCAATGACGATCACGGTGGCCTCCGAAGGTTCAGATCTTTTCGCGAATGATCAGGAGTGTGTTCAGCTGCGCAGCAGGCGATTGAAGAAGCTGCGGTACTTCTGCAGCGCGAGCCGCAGCTCCTCGGTGTCGACCGTGTCGCCCCGGTTCCACTGACTCTCGAGCCGCTGCTTGCGGTCGGCGAAGGATTCGGCCAGTCGCCGCATGAGGTCGGCGACCAGTTCGTCGGCGGTGTGAACTGCCTCCCGGGGGTCGTCGACGAAGCGAGTCTGTACCTGCTGCCAGCGGGTGTGCAGCTCCTGCGCGTGGGCCGGTGGCAGCAGCGGTTCCTCGTCCTCCTGGTCGGCCGCGCCGCGATCGGCGGCCTCTCCTTCCACGGTCGTGTCGTCTCCTTCCACGGTCGTGTCGTCGGGAGGCGTCGCCGCCCGCCGGCTCTCTGCATCCGGTCTCTCGCCGGTGGCCTCGCCCGGGTAGACGGGCCGTTCCTCCCGCGCGTCGGACGTGGTCTCGGGTGTCGTTCCGGGTGGATCCATGGCACCTGACTGCGCGGGCTGTGTTCCGCTGGTGTCTGCTTCCTCGTTCTGGGTACCGGTGGCGGCGATGTCCTCAGTCGTCATCCGGCCCTTGTCGTTGTAGTGCAGCGGTTTCATCTCTCACCTCCGTGGCGAATCGTCGTCCCCCGCCGGGTGCCCGCCATCCAGAAGCGCCGTGAACAGCGCGCGGTAGTGCACCATCGCTCCCCGGAGTTCTTCGGTGGTCGCGCCATCGCGGCCGGCCTGCGCGTTGACCGCATGCGCGGCGCGGTAGTGCTTCAGGGTGTTCGCGTGCTCGACGGACAGGTCACGCAGCCGCTGTTCGTAGTCCTCGGTGGGGTAGCCGCGCTCCTGCATAAGCGCGGTGACCAGGTCATCGGCCCGCCGCACGGCCTCACCGGGACGGTCGACGAACTCCTGCTGCACCTGCGTCCAGTCCTGGTTGTAGCGCTGTCTGGTGGCGGGTGCCAGCGGTTTGATCTCCAACTTCTGGTGGCGCTGCTCGCGGCGGCGCAGTTCCTGCTCGGCGGCCAGTCGGCTGCCCGCGCTGCGGACGGTGCGCTCGTACTCGGGGCCGAACCGTTCCCGCAACCGGCGGCGGCGAGCCACGACCCACAACGCCCCGGCGATCAGGAGCAGCACGACCACGACCGGCACGATGATCGCGATGAGCGTCCCTGTCGACATCAGGTCCTCCTTGGTCCTTCAGTGACCTGCCGCCTTACCGGCCACCGGCGGCTGCCGCAATGTCCCGGCCACCTGTGATCGGGCGTACTTCTGGGATGCCCAGGGGGAGATCCGCGCGCGGTTGCCGTCTCCCGTGTGGGGTTGGCGGTCCGGGCGGTCTCAGCGCAGGAGAACTGCCAGGAGTTCGGCGACGTTAGGGCCGGAGTCGGCCGGGTGGCGCAGTTGCTTGGCGGCCTGGACGTGGTAGTGGTTGCTGCGGCCAGTGCGTTCGTGGGTCAGGTAGCCGTCCTCTTCGAGGTCGACGATTATCCGTTGGACGGCCCGCTCGGTCAGCAGGCAGCGCGCCGCGATGTCGCGCACCCTAATGCCGGGGTCGCGGGCGATCTGCACCAGCACGCGGGCGTGGTTCGTCAAGAAGGTCCACCGCCGCGCCGCCTCGGGGCACTCGTCCATGGCTCCAGCTTACGACCGCCGATTCACGCAGTCACATGCACGAAAAATAATCCGTGCAACCGTTGACATGGATTGATCCGGGAGCGAATGGTTGAAGGGCCAAGTCAGGGTTCGCGAACCGCGTTCCCCGCGCGACGAGGTCACCATGGATGACAACCTCACCCGCGACAGTCTGGGCGCGTGTCACGTCGAACCGCTGCGCCGCACAGTCCGTCACGCGGTCACCGGCCTCGCGGCCTACCTCGCTGCCAGCGACTCCCGCCCCTGGCAGGCCCCACCCCTGAAGCACGCCCCTCGCACGACGCCCGCCGCGGCGACACCGGCCCTCTCGTCGCAGGGCACCTTTCCTCGGGCCGACCGGAGGGCACACCATGCTCACCCCGGACCTCAAAACGTCCCTCAGCCGCATCGGCGACGCCTGGGTCTACTCCATTGCCGGCTACGCCCACATGGACAACGAACGGGACCTGCGCCACGAACTGCGCCAGGTCCTCGCCCGGCACCCCGAACTTCTCGCGATAGACCTGCACGCCGTCGACCTGTTCACCACCAGCGCCCTCAACACGCTGCTCACCACTCGCCGCGCTGCACGCGCCATGGGCGTTCCCCTCGTGCTTACCGCCCCCAGCCCGCAGGCACAACGGGTACTAGAGATCACCCAGACCGACACCGTGTTCCAGGTATTTCCGACCCTGCCCGAGGCTCTGCGCCACCGCACCCCCATGCGACGATGCGTACACACCGCAGCGCCCGGTGAAAGCCCCACGCGCCATAGCGGGAAAGGCGTGTGAGGGCCGAAAGCCCCAGGAAGACCTCGCCTTCACCCGCCTCGCCCTGGCCAACTGGCAGCTGAACACCTACCCGGAGCCGGCCGACGCCACCCTTCTGGTGACCGCCGAACTCCTCTCCGACTCGATCCTCGCCGGACAGCTTGGCCCAGTACTCGTCAGCCCACACCGCCCGCCGCTCGGCGTTCGGTGAGCCGGGCGGTGTCGAAGGCCGCGGTCCGGGCCGCCGGTCTTCGCGAGGCCGGGTTTGGGTGTCTGCCGGTCCGCTGGTGCCGGTTCAGCCGGTCAGGACCGCCGAGGTGGTGATTCGCCAGTCGTCCGGTGTGCGGGCGAGGAGGTAGAGCCCGCGGGGGCGCTGGAACTCGGTGCCTGAGCGGTCGTAGCGGTCCCAGTTCACCTCGATGGTGACCGCCCGTTCGTTCAGCACCCGGACGGCCGGGTCCAGTGCCTGGCTGCCGCCGTAGTCGAGATTGCGCAGGGCAGCGAGCTCGTGGGCGAGTCCGGCGGTCAGCTGCTCGGCCAAGGTGATGCCTGCGCATGGACCCGCGCACACTGCCGCGGCCTGGCGGAGCTGTACGCGGATCACCAGTCCGGCGCCCTCGGAAAGCAGCCTGGTCGTGGCCGGCTCGCCGGACGGGAGGCCGTAGAGCCGCTGAACGGGAGTCCTGGATGTCTTCGTCAGGCGGCGGTGGTGAGGTCGGCGCCGGCCGAAGAGGAGCGCGTAGTCGCGGGGCAGATGGGCGAGGAGGCGGTCGGTGAGCTGGTCGCCTTGGCGACCAGTGGCGCCCCCACCACAGGGCGGCCCCCAGCCGCGCCGATGCGCTCGGTTCGGCGCACCGCGCGGGCGCGGCGGTGACCCTGGTAGGAGGATGGGAGATGCCCACAACCTCGGAGGTTTCTGATGTTCGAAGCGGATGACATCCGGGAATGGCGCGGCCACGACGTGGTCGATGTCGATCGCCACAGGATCGGCACGCTGGAGTCCATCTACGTGGACACCGTGACCGACCGGCCCTTGTTCGCCACTGTCACAGTCGGGCTGCCAACGCGCCGCCGCCTGGTGTTCGTCCCTCTCGCCGACGCGAGGGTCGGCCCAGGCTATCTGCGGGTTGCCCACCCCAAGAGCCAGGTCAAGAAGGCACTGGCGATCGACACTGACGGCGAGCTGCCAGCCGAGGACGAGGCGACCGTCTTCGCCCACTACGAGCTTGACTACGCGCCGGGCGCGGGCGGCGAACGGCGCCTGGCGCGCCGATAAGAACCCGGCACCCGCGAAGGAGACCGAAGAAAATGGCCTGGGTGCTTTTCTTGATCATCGTGGCGATCGTGCTCGGCATCATCGGCGCCGTCGCCAAGGGCCTGCTCTACCTGCTGTTCATCGGCGTCGCCGTGCTGATCCTCGCGCTGGCCATCTCCGCAGTCCGGCTCCGCCACGGCGGTCGACGCCGCGCCCGCTGACATATTCGACACACCCCGCTGTACAGCACGCGGCAGGTTCACCGATGCGGCTGCGGATCAGTACTCGAAACTGTCAGCGGTCACGTGAATAACGTGACCGTCGACAGTGGAGGAAGTCGCAGGTGATGTCGCCGAGGGTGTCGTAGACGGCGGGCAGGCGCACGTCAGCGAGGGGACGGGCAGCCCGGGCCTTGAAGGCGGGGCTGCGCAGGGCGAAGGCCGGCGCGTCCCACGGCGGTGTACAAGGCAGTCGCACGAAGTCGGTATGGCTGGCCTGGCTGCGCAGCGGGTAGTCGGGCAGGGCGGTGAGGAAGCCGAGTGCGAGGTCGATGCGCCTGAGGAGGGCGCGCAGGTTGTAGTACTGGCGGAAGAAAGCGTGGAAACCGCGGCCTCAGGTCGGGGACGGAGGGCGGGCCCGTGTCCTGGCGCGCGGGTGCTCGTTGCACGGGTACCTGTCGGCAGCAGGCAACGGCGGCGTGCGGATCTTCCCCCATGGAACCGTACGCCGCCCGCCACCACACGTCCGGGTCGGTGTTTACGCTTGCGCCTGTGGATCGGCTGCCGCGATGCACTCGACATCGAGCTGGTCAGCGAACCCCTCAAGCTCTGCGCAGAGCATGGCGGTGGTCTCCAGGTCCATCCCCTGCCGGCCGTTGCCGCGCCACATGCCCCACAGCTCCGCTATCCCGCGCAGCATGTCAGCAGTGGACCTTCTTGACGAACCACGCCCGCGTTCTGGTGCAGATCGCCCGCGATCCCGGCATCAGGGTGCGCGACATCGCGGCGTACTGTCTGCGCCGTTCTCCTGCGCTGAATCACCTGACCACCCGCCCCGGTCGCAGGGTGGCGCCGCGCGGGTCGGGGGCGTCGAACTCTGGGCGCTGATGGTCCGGCCCGAGTGCTCCCGCCTTGACCCGCCGTCCTGACGGGACAACGCGTCGGCGGGGCGGCGCGATTCGCGCGTCCAGCTGCTGGCAGCACCGCTCCCGCACTGTCGCCCACACTGCTTCCCGCTCTGTCCTTCACCGTGCAACCACGGTCGCATCCGCCAGTCGGCCGATCCGGTCCACCCACGAACACTCCACAATGCCCTGGCTGGGCGGTGGCCCGGGAAATCCGACGGTGCGCAAAGTCCCAGATGGCCATAGCGTCAAGGCCAGCGGGGATCCAGTGAGTTGGAAGGAAGACCGTGAGATGGCGAGTGCGGCGCTCTTCGACGTCGATGGGACACTCCTCGACACCAGCTATCTGCACACCATGGCCTGGGCGGAGGCGCTCGCGCAATTCGGGCACACCCCGCCGATGGCACGCATCCACGGTGCGGTCGGCATGGGCGGCGACCAGCTGCTGGATCACCTCCTCGACGAGGACCGCGACCGTGAGCAGGACGCGGCGATCGACCAGGCGCACCAGGTATTGTTCGCGTGCTACTGGCCCACCTTGCGGGCCTTCGACGGTGCGGGGGACCTGCTGCGCGACCTGGCCGGGCGAGGCTGGAAGATCGTGCTCGCCTCCTCCGCCACCGCGCGGGACCTTGAGGTCATGCGTCGCGTCCTGGACGCCGACGACGCCATCACTGCCGCGACCTGCGCCGACGACGTGGATGCCAGCAAGCCCGCCCCGGACCTCGTCCACGCCGCTCTGGCCAAGGTGGGCGTCGTAAGCGATCAGGCGCTGTTCGTTGGCGACACGGTGTGGGATATCCAGGCCGCCGCCCAGGCCCACGTGCCCTGCATCGCGGTGCTCTCCGGCGGCTTCGGCGAACACGCCCTGCGGGCCGCGGGTGCCCTCGAAGTCCATCCCGACGTCGGCGAACTGCACGCCCGCCTCGACGAGAGCGCACTCGCACACCCCGACCGGCCCTGACCTGGTCAACAGTCATGCAGAGTGTCACCCACCGCGCCGGCCACGGTGCCCGCCGGCACGTCGAGACGTGGGCATGGCACTGAAGAGCCTGGCTCCGGGGCCCTTCGTCCGCACGATGAGGGCCGTCGCCCGGCTGCTGCCCGCCGCGGGGGGCTCACCCAGGCACGCGGTGCCCGGCGCCCGGGCGGCATGCCATCACCCGGCCGACGGTGTGGTGGCCAGGCTGACCGGTTTCGGTCGATCGCACCGCCTGCTCTGGCCAGCACTACTTCGCCCTGATACACCTGCTGACCGCCCGGTACCCGGCCGTGCGCGGCGGCTTCGTCCACGTACCCGCGCTGCCGGAGCAGGTCCTGGACCGGGCGGTGCCGTCACTGCCCGCCGTCGCCGTCGCCAACGGACTGCGCGCGCTGCTCGCCGCCGCCGCCAACCACCGCACCGACCTGCGGGTTTCCGGGGGGACCGAACACTGACGCATCACCCGGTCGGCCCAGCGCGGATCGCGGCCGGTCGGGCGCCTCCCTACCGTCGGAGGGAGGCAGGCGCGGCCGTCGGTACGCGATGCCAGCCAGGTCGTGCCGGAAGGGAGCGAACCCATGCGTCCGGTGAAGATCACAGCCATTACGGTGGCAGCAGGTGCCGTACTGGGCCTGACCACCTCGGCGGCGGTCTCGGCCAACAGCCCCACCGCCACGCCGACGCCGACCGCCACCGCCACGCCGTCACCGACCGCGGCACCGTCGCCGACCGCCACGCCGTCGCCTTCCGCCTCGGCCAAGCCGGGCCCGAGGGCGGCGCTGGTACCCAGGACCGCGCGCACCGATCAGACCGTGGCACTGTTCCTGCGCGGTTGCCGGAACACCAAGAAGGGCGGAACGGCCGAGGGAGCGCCCATCAGCAAGGGTTCCAAGGAACGGTCCCCGATCGGGGTCACGGAACTGGTCTCCGGCAAGCGCGGCACCCTCGTCGGCACCGCCAAGCTCACCCACGTCAAGAGTGGTGGCACCTACGACATCTCCTTCTTCTGCGCATCCGACCCGAAGACGGTGGTCAAGGCCACCCTCAAGGTCAAGTAGCACCGGTCTGACGAGCCGGTGGACCACGCCCCTCGGGGCGAGGGCCACCGGCTTTGCCGTGTCCGCGGGTTCATGGTGACGGTGCACCAATCGGACTAAAACACACGGTGGTTCACCTCTCGACGGGCACTCGCCGTAGTATTTCCGTTTCGGCAGAACAGAAGGAGTCCTCGTGCTCATCCGCCACACCCGGCGAAACGCGGAGCGGACGGCCCTGGCCGCCGCCGTCCTGACCACCGTAGTGGCACTACAGTGCGGCACCGCCACCGCGGCGCCGGTCCAGCCGTCCGGCCCGTCGCGGGCAGCCCCCGCCGACGCGCGGCACCAGGCCGCCCGGCAGGTGCGGATCACCGAGGGCCAGGTGGCCGGGGTCGGCCGGGGCGGCAGCATCCTGTACCCCAGCGTCACCAGCTGTCTGACCGTCACCGTCCGACTACAGGACGGCGGGCTGGTGGGCGCGCACGCCAGTCTCTTCCAGGTGCCCGGCGAGTACCGGTCGGACCGGATCCTCCCCGCCCTGCGCCGGCAGGTCGGCGAGCGGCGGGTGAGCGCGGTGGAGGTCAGGGGTGCAGTCGGCGCCTGGGACCCGAGCTACCTGGCCAGGGCGATCGAGAGCTACGGCCCTGGCGAGGAGGTGCCCTACCCCACCGGGCCCGACTCCGACGGTATCGCCCGGGCCGTGGCGCAGGCGCTCGGCGAGCCGCTGGCGAAGGTCACCGTCCAGGACCTCCCCGACGGGGACATCACGGTCCGCTGAGCCGGTCATCCATGCGGCCCGCTCCGCACGGCCTTCCCTGCGGCAATTCCGACCGGTCGTCAACTATCCGGTGCTCGAGTCGTCCTGGGGAGAACCTGGGGGGCAGCATCACTCCGTGTCTAAGAATCGTCCCATAGCCGCAGCAGGCTGAGGGTCATGCCGCATCCAGGTCGGTGCCGATGGCGCCGGCCGAGCGGAGCGATCGCCCGAGGTCTCCCGTGAGGATGCAAGGGTGTCGTCGCCACCACCACAAGTCTGAGCCGGGCAGCCTGTGGAACTGGCCGAGTGCTTGGCCGTCGTCATCGATGGTCGCGGCCTTGAAGCGGTCGTCCAGGGCTTTGATCTGCGGAGTCCAGAGCTGGACGAGGTACTCGTCCAGCAGGAGCCACGCCTCGTGGAGCCAGTTTCGGCAGTACAGGTCATTGGTGTACTCGTAGATGTCGTCGTCGTAGCCACGCTCGATGACGCCCACCAGCGCGGCCCACGCGTTCACCGTTTCGACGACCGTGAATGCCGTCCGCCAGCCGCGCTGGTGCAACTGCTCGCCGACCTCGTGTTCAGTGGCCATGATCGCCAGGCTCTCATGCAGAAACCGTCTGAGCCACCGAGATGCCTGCTGCCCAAGGCTGGCGATCCCCACCATGAGGCCGCCGGCCAGGGTTCGATCGCCCCGGTGCGTGGCCGGCGTCGAGCAGCTCTGAAACCCGAGAACTGACGTACAGTCAGATACTCGATCTTCCCGCCACCGGAGCCGCCTTCGCCACCGGTGCGGCCGGTCGGCGGCCGGGGACGGCGAGGTTGCGCATCAGCAGGAGCGAGGCGAGCGCGAGCAGGCCGGCCGCGATTCCGCTCCAGGCGATGGTGGAGCCGATCACCGAGGCTCCGGGTACGGGCACTGCGTGGTGGCGGGCCAGCAGGGACTGGGCGCAGGCCAGGCCGAAGGCGCCGCCGATCTGCTTGGTGAGGGCGGAACCCGCGGTCGCGGTACCCATGTCGGCCGCCGGGACGCAGTTCTGGGTGGCGATGGTGATCCCGCCCATCGCCGGTCCGGTGCCGAGGCCGACCAGCAGCAGCCATCCGCCGGTCAGGACGGCGGGAGTCCGGGCGTCCAGGGCCAGGAAGCAGGCGGTACCGACGGTGAGCAGTACGGCCCCGGTCAGCAGCGCCGGCTTGACGCGGCCGGTACGCAGGATGGCCGCGGCGGTGAGCCGGTTTCCGAGCACCATGCCGACCAGCAGCGGGAGCAGCAGCAGCCCGGAGACGGTGGCCGAACGACCGCGCACGTACTGGAAGTAGAGCGGGAGGAAGACCCCGACCGGCAGCGCGGCGACCTGGAAGAAGAACCCGGCGGCCAGTAGGGCGGCATAGCTGCGCCGTCGGAACAGCCGCAGCGGCAGCACGGGCACGGCCGCGCGGCGCTCGACGGCTATCAGCAGGGCGAGCAGCAACAGGCCCCCGAGCAGACAGCCGCCGACGGTGGGATCGGTCCAGGACGGGAGGCGCCCGCCGACGGGGTTGCCCTTGCGGCTGAGGCCGGTCAGGGTCAGCGAGAGGCCGGCGGCGAGCAGCAGGATGCCGGCCGAGTCCAGGCGTCCGGTAGGTGGGGTGGCCGGGCGGCGGTCGGGCAGCACGAGTGCGATCACGCCGCCGGCGGCGAGGCCGATGGGGAGGTTGAGCCAGAACGCCCAGCGCCATCCCGCATGGTCGGCCAGCAGACCGCCGACGATCGGGCCGCCGATCAGGCCGAGCGCCATCATCGTGGCCATGACCGCCTGCATCCGGATCAGCCCGTCCGTACGGGAAGGCGGGTGGAGGTCGCGGATCAGCGCCATGCCGAGCGTGAGCAGGGCGCCGGCGCCCAGGCCCTGCACCGCACGGGAGACGATCAGCGCCGCCATGGAGCCCGACAGACCGCAGGCGAGCGAGCCGAACAGGAACAGGGTGAGCCCGGTGAGCAGCAGTCGGCGCCGCCCGTGCAGATCGGAGAGCCGGCCGTAGATCGGCACACCGACGGAGGAGGTGAGCAGGTACGCGGTGACCAGCCAGACGTACCAGGAGTCGCCGCCACCGATCTGCCGGACGATCCGTGGCAGGGCGGTGCCGACCACGGTGCCGTCCAGCATGGCCAGGAAGGCGCAGCCCAGTAAGGAGAAGGTGATCAGCCGGCGGCGGGCGGGCGCCAGCTCGTCGTAGGGATCGGGTGTGGTCATCGGGCCTTCCCCGCGGTGGGGGCGGGCGTGGTGAGCGCGCCGTACAGGAAGAGGTCGACCAGCTCCTCGGCGGTCAGCGGGGGATGCGTGACCGCGCGGCCGGTGGACATCAGGAGCAGCTGGAAGGCGTTCGCGAGCCGTTCCGGGCTCAGGCGCAGGGTGTCCCGGTCGGGTTCGAACAGCGCGGCCAGGGCGGCGCGCGGCCCGGCCAGTGCGGCCGAACGGTCCGGCGGGGCCTCGCCCGGTTTGCCGGGCGGCAGGACGCGTTCGAAGCGTCCGGCGGCGGCCAGGGCGCCGGCGACAGTGGCGATCCGGGCCATGTGACCGTGCATCACCTCGGCGGCCTCGATGAGCCGGGCGGCGAGCGGCTGGTCGAGCGGGATCGCCTCCAGATGGGCGACGGCGTCATCGGACCGCAGGGCTTCGGCCATGCAAGCGGCGAGCAGCGCGTCCTTGTCGGCGAAGACCCGGAAGATCGTCCCCTCGCCGATACCGGCAGCGCGGGCGATCTTCGCCGTGGTCACGGAGGCCCCGTACTCGATCACGAGGGGCAGGGCGGCGGCGACGATCATCGCGCGGCGCTGGTCGGGGTCCATCGCGGGTGCGCGACGCCGGGGAGAGGGCTTGTTCGAAGGTGTCTCCGTCATGCTTCGAACATACGGAGTGAGCACTCACTCCGTCAATGGGATTCATGGAGACAGCAGCACCGGGCCAGCCCGGCCATTCCCAGAAGGGCCCTCAACGAGGCTACTCAGGAGCAGAGTTGAAGCCACTTCCATTGCGGGCGACTTGGTGCGCACCCGGTTGGGCGGGGCTCAGGACAGAACGCCGCCGGCAGATGGACTCGGCTGTCGCAGCCGACCTCCACCGCCGCCGCACGGGCATCAAGTCGCGGGCCAGGATGGGTAATTGATTCGAAACTGGACCGGGTCGCCGCCCCCGCCGGGGCCACACCGCTGGGCCACCCGAGCGCCGACACCGGGGCCCACGCAGCATCCGGAAGTGACCGGCATGCTCACGGCAGATGTCCGGAATTCATCTTTGCCCTCGACTCCGGGCTCGGTGACGATTCCGTGGATGGCTTGGCAAGTCCCGTCGACTGGCACCGGTGTGCACCAGGGCAGGAGGACTTCCGTGGCTCCAGCATCGAGGCCCGCCCCGCGAACACCGGCACGGCCGGGTTCCACCCCGCGCGTCTGCCGCACCACGGCAACCTGCGCCGCCACCGGAGCGTCGTCCGGGACCGGCCGAGCAGCCACCCGGACCGCCGCCACCGAACGCATCCGTCCGTACTCCCGCTTCCCGTCCCCGCGACCAACTCCCGTCTGCCGTAAGGCTCACCACGTCTTCCCAGGAGAGTGATGCTCACCGCCCCGCCGCCACGCCATCGTCCCGCTCACACCGCCGCCGCCTGCCTGGTGCTGCACGACGGCCGGCTGCTGCTGCCCGACGCCCGCACCGGGTGGGAGACCGAAGCCGACGCCGAACTGCCTTCGGCGGTCGTCGAGTCCGGGACCTCCTTCCGCCGGGCCGCGTCCGCTGCGCTGGCAGGCAGTACCCGGTTACGCGCCCCCGCCGAGCACCTCGTCTATCTCGCCGAGCTGTACGCCGGAGGTAACCGCCGCGCCGGGGTACCGGCCCGCAACCTGCGGGTGTTCGGCTGGCGGCTCCCCGACCGGGCGGCCGCCGGCGGTGCCGCTCCGGCCGGCCACCGCTGGGTGCCGCTGGACGGGCTCGGCGAACTCGGCCTCGGCCCCGCCGCCTTCGGCCGGCTGCGGTCGCTGGGCACCCGGCTGGCCACCATGGCGGAGGAGCGCCCGCCACCGGCCGCGATCGAGCGCTCGGCGCACCGGCTCATCGGCCCGGTACCCCTGCTGGCCCGCCCCGAGGCACCGGCCGCCGTGGTCGTCCTCGGGCCGCCCGCGGTCGGCAAGAGCACCCTGCTCGGCCGCTGTGCGGCAGAGGACGCCCGGATCGAGCACGTGCCCGACGTCGTCCCGGTCAACCGGGGCCCGGGACGGGACGACCACTTCACCCGCTATCTACTCGGGGACAGTTCGGCGGCGTTCTTCTGCCAGTTGGAGACACTGCTGCTGCGCGTCCTGCAGAACCTCAGGACGGGCCGGACCGGGATCCTCGACCAGGACGTGCACAGCTCGCTCGCCTACGCGAAGGCGCTGTACCTCAACGGCGATCTCACAGTTCAGGAGTACGAGGCCTACTACCGCTACCACCACCTGGTCACCGCCATGCTGCCGCCGCCGACCGCCGTGGTACACCTGACGGCCCGCACCGAGGTGCTCATGCGGCGGCTGCGCCGTCGCGACCGCAGACTCGAACGCTCCTTCACCAGCCGGTACGTCGCGCTCGTCGCGCAGTGCTTCGAGGACGTGGCGGAGGACCTGGCGGCACGGGTACCCGTCCACCGCATCGACGCCTCGGAGCTCGGCCCGCAAGAGGTGCTCGACCGGTTCCGCCGCCTCCTGCCCGAGCAGCACCCACCGCTTCCCTGGGAGTCACCCGAGTGACCGATCCGGCGAACCCGCACGCCCCACCAGGTTCCGGGGCGCCGCCACCACAGCCGCACCCACCGCCGCAGCCGTCTCCCGTACCCGTCGCCAGAGCCGCCACCGCCCCACTGTCCGGCGGACGTCCGCAGGCAGGATTGCGCCCAGCGGGTGACGATGGACACGTAGTGTCCCGAAGCTGAGATAGGCAGGTGCGGGCCATGAGCTCCTCATCCGACTTCCCGTCCGGTACCGACCCGCGTGACATCCGGCCGGCGAACGCGAACGAGCCTCCCGGCACCGGCCCGTTACCGGGCGCGGGCAGGGGCGCGAGTACGGGCGTGGGCGCCGCGGAGCACGACCTCACCCCTGTCGGCGGCACACTGAACGCACTGGCCAACGCCACCTGGCAGGTGATGCTGACCGCCGGTGTGGCGGCGCTCGCGCTCGGCGTGTGCGTCCTGGCGTGGCCGGGTGCCACGCTGTTCGTGGTCGGCATCCTGTTCGGGGTCTACCTGCTGGTCAGCGGTGTGTTCCAGCTGACCGCCGCGTTCGGCCACCATGTGCCGGGCCATCTGCGCGCCCTGCACTTCGTCAGCGGCGCGCTGTCCCTGCTGTTGGGGCTGATCTGCTTCCGCGGCGCGGCGGAGACGATCCTGCTGCTCGCGCTCTGGATCGGCTTCGGCTGGCTGCTGCGCGGGATCATGCTGTCCGCGGCAGCGATCTCCACTCCGGCGATGCCGGCCCGAGGCTGGCAGGTCTTCCTCGGTGTGGTGACCACGATCGCGGGAATCGTGCTGATCATCTCACCGTTCCGCTCGATCGCGGCGCTCACCCTGGTGGCGGGTGTCTGGCTGATCGTCCTGGGACTGATGGAGATCATCCACGCCGTCCAACTGCGCTCCCGGACCAAGAAACTGACCGCCGGCGTACCGGGTGGCGGAACTCCCGGGCTGGGTACGCGTCCGCACCCGCAGACCTAGTGCCGGATGCTCACACCCGCTGACGCAGTGCCGGGTGCCGTCTCGCCCGACCGCGTTGGGGCGGCCCCCGGAGCGGGAACGACGAAGGAATGCCAGCTTCGCGCGAAACGGTGATCCGGACCGTCCGACGTCGACTCAGGGAGCCCGTCGTCGTACTGACGGTGCGTGCGACGGTGGCGGCCACGATCTCGTACGCGGTCGCGGTCCACCTGAGCAGCGAACCAGCTCCGCTGACCGCACCGCTGACCGCCCTGCTCGTGGTTCAGGTCACGCTCTACTCCACCCTGACCACGAGCATCCGCCGGGTGAACTCGGTGGTGGTCGGAGTACTGATCGCCATCGGCTTCAGCTCCGTGATGGGGCTGTCCTGGTGGAGCCTGGGGCTGATCATCCTGGCCTCCCTGACCATCGGGCACTTCGTGCGGGTCGACGAGTTCGTCCAGGAGGTCGCGATCAGCGCCATGCTGATCCTCGGGGTCACCCGGCTGGCCTCGCAGGCCTGGGACCGGGTGCTGGAGACCCTGATCGGAGCCGGGGTCGGTCTGCTGTTCAACTTCGTGTTCGCACCCCCGGTATGGGTGGACACGGCGGGCGAGTCGATCGAGGACCTGGCCCGCCGGACCCGCCATCTGCTGGTGCGGATCTCCGAGGAGCTCAGCGGTCCCACCGCGGTCGAGCGCGCGGCCGCCCGGCTGCACGAGGCCCGCCGGCTCGACCAGGCCATCGCCGACGTGGACGCCGCGCTGCGCCAGGCGGAGGACAGTCTGCGGCTGAACCCGAGGATCAAGGAGGGTCTGCTCTCCCGGCTGGTACTGCGCACCGGGCTGGACACCCTGGAGATCTGCGTGGTCGTGGTGCGGGTGATGGCGCGTTCGCTCAGCGACCTGGCCAAGCGCCGCGAGCGGGACGAGGACCTCTTCCCAGCGCCGGTGGCACTCGCCCTGGAGGAGCTGCTGGTGCACGTCGGCGGGGCACTGGTGAGCTTCGCCGTCCTGGTGACGACCCAGGTGAGCCACAGCGCCGAGGAGGCGGAGGGACGGCTCGCCGCCGAGCTCTCCGCCGCCCGGGTCAGCCGGGACACCGTGGCCCACATGCTGCTGCGGCAGGTCCAGGAGCACCCGCACGCCTGGCAGCTGCACGGCTCACTGCTGGCCGAGATCGACCGGATCCTGGACGAACTGGACCTGGAGCACCGCTCGCGGCGCCTGATGGAGGAACTGGACCGGGCCGCGGTGGCCAACCGCGAGCGGTTCGAGTGGCTGGAGAAGCTGCGCAGCCTCGCCCGCGGGGAGAGGGGCTGAGCACCAGGCCAGGCGGCCGGCGGCCCCGCCCCTCAGGCCGCCTGCTGGGAGGCCGCGGCCTCCGGTCGCAGATCGCCGAGGGCGAGCGGGTGCGCGGGGGCGTCGGGCAGGACGATCCGGCGGGTCCGCCGGAGATCCGGTCCGACGTGCAGCAGCTCACCGGAGGCCATCAGGCGCCAGTCGGGGTTCTCGTCCATGCGTTCGCTGGCCACCACCACGGTGTCCGCCGCACGGAGGTCCTCGGAGTGCACGCGCATCCGGCCGGCGGTACCGCTGTGGTCCAGGTGCCGGTTGCCGTGGTGTCCGCCGGCGGTGCGGTGCAGCTCGTACAGCTCGTGGGTGTCGGGGTAGCGCAGCGCCCAGAGTTCGGTGGGCGTGGTGAGGACCAGATTGAGCGCGTACAGCGGCAGGTTCCCGGCGATCCAGTGGACCGCCTGTGTGATTCCGACGGTGATGTCACCGCCGTTCGCCCTGATCTCACGGGTGATCAGCGCGAAGACCCGCTCGGAGTCGGTGTCTCCGAGGACCAGTGAGCGGTCCTCGCCGAGCCGCTCCTCCAGCCGGTCCAGCCCACCGACCACGCCGTTGTGTGCCAGCAGCCGCCCGTCCTGCTCGAACGGGTGGGTGTTGCTCGCCAGCAGGCCACCGGTGGAGGCGAAGCGGATGTGGGCGACGAAGGTCGTGGACTCCACCTCCCTGGCCTCCTCGGCGAAGGCGCGGTCCTCATAGGCGGCGATGGGTTGCTTGTCCACTCGTGGGGTGCCGTCTGCGTCGAAGTAGCCCAGGCCGGTCCCGTCGGGGTCGCGGTGGCTCTGGGCGCTCAGGCTGTCGGGAGCGTCCAGCAGCCAGAAGGTGGCGTGGGTGCGCCTCGGGCTGCTGCTCAGGCCGAACAGACGGCACATCTGGTCATCCTCCGCTGGGGTCGGGCCCAGAGCGGTTCCCGAGACGGCGGCCCGCCACTCCCGACCACGCGTCTTCGCACCCGGACAGTCGCACGACCATGCAGCTCTCGCATGTTTGACTGATCCGGTCGCCAATCGTCAACTTCCGTTGTTCGCTCGTACCGCGATCCCGGCGGACACCTGTGACGATCGCCGAGGGGTACCTGACGCACCGACAGCGGACGGGAGCGGCCCGGATGACCGACGAGGAGGAAAGCCCGGTCCCGCCGGGTGACGACGAGCCGTTGTCGCACTTCGGCTACCGGCAGCAGCTGCGAAGGACCCTGCGGCTGCGCGACCTGTTGGTCTACGGCCTGGTGTTCATGGTGCCGATCGCGCCGTTCGTCGGTGGTGTCCCACTTCATCGTGCACGGCCGGCAGCGCAGTTACGGCACGCACCTGGTCGTCCCGGTGACCGGCTTCGCGATCACCGCCTACGTGCTCTACCGCGCGGATGTCCATGCCCCGGGTCGCCGGAGTGTGCTGGCTGGCGCTCGGCGCCGCGATCCTCGCCGTCCGCCGGCTGACCGGCCGTCCGACCGGCCTGCGGCCGGACGCCTGAGCACCGGCCGGGCCGGCTCGCCGGTCCGCGGTGGTCAGCCGCCGAGTGTCCGCTGCAGCAGCTTCTTGTCGGGCTTGCCCACGGACGTCAGCGGGATGGCCGGGACCAGGTGGACGGCCTCCGGCGCGTAGATGCGGCCCTTGCGGGCGGTGACGAACTCGCGCAGCCGGTCCGGGTCGGGGTGTTGGCCCGGGGCGGCGACCACGGCGGCGTGGACGTGTTCGGTCGAGTCGTCGGCACGGACGCCGAAGACCGCACACTGGGCGACGGCCGGGTGGGCGAGCAGCAGTTCCTCGACTTCGGCCGGGTAGACGTGGCCCCCCACCACGATGATCACGTCCTTGCGGCGGTCGACGATGAAGAGGTGGTCCTCGTCGTCGAGGTAGCCGATGTCCCCGGTCCGGACCCAGCCGTCGCGCACCACCTCGGCGGTGAGTTCGGGTTGCTTCCAGTAGCCGCTCATGACGCCCGGCGAGCTGACGTGGATCTCGCCCTCCTGCCCCGGGGGCAGCGGCTCGCCGTCGTCATCCCGGATCTCGATCTCCACGCCCGGCAGTGGGCGGCCGACGGTGATCTGCCCGCCCCGCCCGGTCACCGAGTGCTCGTCCGGGCCCACCTCGGTGATCCCCAGCGCCTCCGTCTGACCGTACAAGCCGTGGAGCACGGGTCCGAAGGCCTCGGCCGCCTGCCCGAGGCGCGCCGGGGATGCCGGGCAGCCGCCGTAGCTGATCCGGCGCAGGCTGGACAGATCGGTGCCGGGCCGGGCCGGGTGGTCGAGCAGCCGGTAGAGCAGCGGCGGCAGCACCCACAGATGGGTGATCCGCTCACGCTCGATCGCGGCGAGCACGTCACCCGGATCGAAGGCCCACCGCAGGACCACCGACCCGCCCTGGAACAGCGTCATGTCGGCGAGCACACCCGCGAGGTGGCCGATCGCGGTGCACGCCAGGAAGCGTGGCGGGTCGCCCGCGCCGGTGAGCGGCAGGGCGATGTTTCGCCGGTACGGGCCGTGGGCCATCCGGATGCCCTTGGGGATCCCGGTGGTGCCGCCGGTGTGGCGGATGCACCAGTCGTCGTCGGGGGCGACCGGGACGGCGAACGGCTCCGGCTCGTGGCGCGCGCAGCTCGCCAGGACGTCCTCGCCGAAGGAGCCCGGACCGAGGGTGAGCACGGCGGGGACCTGGACCCGCGGCAGCAGTTCCTCGGCGTCCCGGTACCGGGTGGGGTCGACCAGCAGCATTCTGGTGTCGACGCTGTCGACCACCTGGGCGAGCGTCTCGGGGGCCATGCCGTCGTAGAGGAAGACCACCCGCGCGCCGGCCAGGTTCGCCGCGTAGCGGGCACCGAGGGCCTCGGGGGTGTTGCCGGTGAGCAGCGACACGGTCATGCCCCGGCCGATCCCCCGGCCGGCCAGCTCGCGCGCCAGCCGGTACACACCGTCCCGGAACTCCCCCGCCCGGATCAACCGGCCGTCGGCGGCGGTCAGCGCCGGGCGGTCGGGGGTCCGCGCCAGCACGTCCAGGATCGCTTCGGCGTAGCCGGTGAAGGCCCGGTGGGGTTCGGCGGGTCGGTCGTGGTCCATGGTGCGGCTCCCCTCGGGCGGTGGGTCCGTACGGCGGTGCGCCATCGACGCTATGCGCAACCGTGCGGGCCCGCCAGGACCGGTGCCGCCGGACGGCTCCCCCGCCGGGTGCCGATGGGGCAGAATGTGGTCACTGTTGATCAAATCAGGGGGATGCCGTGCGCAAGCGCACCAAGGGCCTGCTGGCCCTGCTGTTCAGTTCCGCACTCGCCGTGACGGCGGGTTCGTCCAGCGCCACCGCCGCCACTTCGACGACCGCCACCCGTGGCCTGGAGATCGGCGTCCCGGCGTACGTGTGGCCCGGCGACCCGATGCTCTCCGGCCTGCAGGCCGCCACCCCGGCCGCCTCGATCGTGATCCTCAACCCCGGGAACGGCGACACCGTGTTCACCCCGGCCTGGCAGGCCCAGGCCGACACCCTGCGGGCCGGCACCACCGCCACCGGAGGGCACACCAAGGTGATCGGCTACGTCCACACCGACAACGGCACCCGCCCGCTCGCCGACGTCGAGGCGTCCATCGACAACTACCTCAAGACCGCCGACGGCAAGCTGCACGTGGACGGCATCTTCTTCGACGTCGTCAGCCGGGACTGCGGCGCCGCCAACAGCACCCGCGACTACTACTTCACGCTGCGCCAGTACGTGCAGACCGCCATGAACGCGATCGACCCGGCCGCGCAGGACCTGGTGGTGGACAACCCCGGTACCGCGATCGCCGACTGCTACCTGGATCCCGCCCACCGCACCGCCGACACCTTCGTCACCTACGAGGGCAGCTACGCCGACTACACCGGCGGCGGCTGGCTCGGCGGCAACGTCTTCAACCTGACCTCTGGCTACTACTCGGGCGCCTCCTTCGACCCGAGCGGCACCTCCTTCTGGCACCTGGTCTACAACGTGCCGGACGCGCCCCGGATGCAGACCGCGCTGGACACCGCCTTCGCCCGCGGCGCCGGCTACGCCTACGCGACCGGCGACACCATGCCCAACCCCTGGGACACCGCCCCGAGTTGGGGCTTCACCGCCGAGACCTCGCACGCCGCGACGATCGGCTGACCTGACCGCCGCGCTCCATGGCGCATCGAAGGGCCCCCACCACGTCTTTCGCGGTGGGGGCCCGTGTCATCCGAACCGGACAGCTCCTCCACACCGTCAAGCTTCTTTGGCGGCAAGCCGGTTCGCGCGGACGGCGAGGTGGCGCCGCTCCGGTGTGCTGGCGGTGCGGCGAGCGGCCTCGCGGTAGGCGGACACCGCGCAGTCGCGGTCACCGAGCAGTTCCAGCAGGTGCGCGCGGGTAGCGAGCAGCCGGCGGTGACGGGCCAGCCGCCGGTCGGACTCCAGAGCGGCGAGGACCTGCGGCGCGAGTTCGCGCAGCAGGTCCCCGACACCGCGGTCCGCGGGGGAATCCACGATCACCGGATCGGCTCCGGGCTCACAGGTCGCCGGCGGACTCGTGCAGGATCGGCCAGAGCTCGACCGGCTCCCGGTCCGCGAACGGCATGTCCGCCGCGATCTGCAGCGCCCGTTCCTCGCTCTCGCAGTCCAGCAGGTAGAAGCCGGCCATGTACTCCTTGGTCTCCAGGTACGGGCCGTCGGTGGTGGCCGGCGCGCCGTTCTCCCGCCGCACCAGCCGGGCGTTGGCCGCGTCCGCCAGACCGTAGGCGCCCAGCAGCTCACCGCTCTCGCGGTACTTGGTGTTGAACGCCTCCTGCCTGGCGATCGCCTCCGGCCACTGGTCGGCCGGGAAGGAGTCCCACTTCTCCTGGTTGCCGTAGATCATCAGCAGGTACTTCATCAGCGGATCCTCTCTGTCCGCGCACCCCCTCGGCGCACTCTCACCCGTCAGTCGGGGCGGGCACCCGGTTCTCTACATCCGCTGACGGATTTCCCGGAAATTTCTTTCCGCACCCCCGCCGGCCTGCCAGGACGCCCGGGGTGCCATGGCGGGCCGGGCTACCTCGACGCGGCCGTCCCACCCGGCACCGGGGCGTGTCCCGGCCGCCGGAGCCAGGCCGCCGGAGCCAGGCCATCGAGCAGGTCAGCCCACCGAAGAGGACGGCAGCGGCGTGGCCCCACCTCCTCGGCCCCACCCCCTCGGCCCCACCCCCTCGGCCCCACCCCCTCGGCCGCACCCGATCGGCGCACAGCGGATGAGCCGGCCGGCGCGTCCCCGGGCGGCCGACCGCCGTTCCGCTTCCGGACTCCATTTCCGGGCGGCCCGGTGGCGAACTAGCATTTCCTCCGTGAGCGACTCAGCTCCGCCGACGGCCGCCACCACGCCCGAGTCCCCCTCCCGGCTGCAGATCAGGGAGGTACCGGACTCCGACCTCGACCGTGCCATCGATCTCGCCTCGCTCGTCTTCCTGGAGACGTACGACGACGAAATGCGCGCCAGGCACCGGGAGTTCCTGCTCCGCTGCAACCGGATCGGTGCCTATGCGGACGGCCGGCTCGTGGGCCTGCTCGCCGCCGTCCGGCTGCGGGTCTCCGTGCCGGGCGGCGGGCTTCCCTGCGCGGGTCTCACCTTCGTCTGTGTGGCACCGACCCACCGTCGTCGCGGGGTGCTGTCGGAGCTGGTCACCGAGCTGTGGCGCCGGTGCGCGGTCACGGGCCGGCCGCTCGCCGCCCTGTGGGCCTCGGAGGCGGCGATCTACGGCCGGTACGGGTTCGGTGCGGCCACCCGGCTGTGCACGGTCGAGATCGACTCCCGGCGGCCGCTCGACCTGCGCGTCGCACCCGATCCGCGGCCGCTGCGCCTGCTCGACCCGGCCGAGGCACCCGAGGTGCTCGGCCCCCGTTACGAGACGAGCCGGGCGGAGCGGGCCGGCCGCCTGGCCAGGGACGGCTACTGGTGGCGCGAGCAGATCCTGCCCGAACAGGACGAGGACGACGACGAGCTCAGCCCGCCGCGGGTGGTACTGCTGGGCGACGGACCGTCGCTCGACTACGCGGTCTACCGCACCCGCGGCGGCGAGGACTCCCCCGGGGTCGTCGAGGTCTACGAGCTGGAGGCCGGGACCGGCCAGGCCGCGGCGGCGCTGTGGAGCTACCTCGCGGGCATCGACCTCACCGGCAGGGTACGGGCCTGGGGGCGCCCGGCCGACGACCCGCTGCTCCTGATCGCCGCCGACCGCGACCAGGTGCGCGTCACCCAGGAGTTCCCGGCGCTGTGGCTGCGGCTCGCGGACGTCGGGGCGGCGCTGACCGGGCGGTCCTGGGCCGCACCGGTCGATCTGGTGCTCGACGTCAGCGACGGTTCCATCCCCGCCAACAACGGACGGTTCCGGCTGACGGCCGGCCCCGGCGGGGAGTCGTACCGCGCGAGTGCCGAACCCGCCGATCTCTCCCTCGACGTACGGGATCTGGCGGCCTGCTACCTGGGCGGCACCCGGGTGGGCGACCTGGTGCGGGCGGGCCTGGTGGCCGAGCACACGGCGGGCGCGGCCCGGGCGCTCGACGCCGCGCTGTACACGGACCGGCTGCCGTTCACCAGTGACGAGTTCTGATGAGTCTTTGTGGATAACTCGAGCCCTTGTGGATGACTTGGCAGGTACCGATCCATTGACAGTGCTTCCCGGGGTGCAGCAACATCATTTTCCGGCGGCCGAGAAACGGTACAACTCTGGCCACAATCAAGGGACTTGCAGATAAGGAGGGTCCGCGGCCGCCAGTGAGCCCGATTCGGCGCCTTCGAGGGGACCGACATGGCACCACGACCGACCTGCCACGGCATCACCGGCGCGCCGGCCGCGTCAGGCCTCGCACTGACACTCGCCGCGGCCGGATCCGGCACCGCCACAGCCGCCACACCCTCGCCCGTCGCCGCCGCGCTCACCCCGGCCCCGCTACCGGGCACCGCGACCGCGGGCCCGATCCGGGCCTCCCGACCGGAGGGCAGGGCCGGGCAGAGGAAGCACAAGCATCGAAATCAACCGGTAAAAACGGTTGCCGCAAGCGAGTTGACTCCTGCTCAGGCCGGGTCTCGCCCCATAGCTCCGTCTCCTCGCTAAGTTCACAGACTCGCCAGTCCACCGACAACTGAAAGGCACCTACGGCCCCAATGCTTTACGCGGCACCGAGGCCGGGCGGACCGCCCGGCCACCCCCGCACCGGTCCGCGGTTCGGCCACGAGGCCCGTGCGGCGGAAACCCCCACTTCCGTAGAGGCCGAGGCGTACGCCCCGGCTCGTCTTCCCCTGGAGTCCCCATGCGTTCGAGGTCTCGTCTCGCCGGCCTGTCCGCCGTTGCCACGGCGACGGCGGTTGTCACGTCCCTCGCCCTCGCTCCGCACAGCTCGGCCGCCGCCGTACCGGCCGCCGGATCCGTCCCCGCGTTCTCGCACATCGTCGTGGTGATGGAGGAGAACCACTCCTTCGACGACATCATCGGCGACACCAGCGACGCCCCCTACATCAACTCCCTTGCCTCGCAAGGTGCGTTGATGACCTCCTCATTCGGCGTCACCCACCCCAGCGAGCCCAACTACATGGCGCTGTTCGGCGGCAGCACCTTCGGGCTCAGCTCCGACGCCTGTCCGGTCAACAAGGGCAACGCGGCCAACCTGGGCTCCGAGCTGCTGGCCGCCGGCAACACCTTCGCGGGTTACTCCGAGGACCTGCCGAAGGCCGGTTCCACCACCTGCCGCTCGGGCGCCTACGCGCGCAAGCACTCCCCGTGGGCCAACTTCACCAACATCCCGGCCGCCGACCAGCAGCCGTTCTCGGCCTTCCCCACGGACTACAACCAGCTGCCCACCGTGTCGTTCGTGATCCCGAACCTCAACGACGACATGCACGACGGCACCATCGCCGACGGCGACTCCTGGCTGCAGAACAACCTGGCCGACTACGCCAACTGGGCCCAGCAGAACAACAGCCTGCTGGTGGTCACCTGGGACGAGGACGACTACACCGAGAGCAACCAGATCCCCACCGTGTTCTACGGCGCCCACGTCCAGCAGGGCCAGTACAGCGAGACCGTCAACCACTACAACGTACTCGCCACCCTGGAGCAGGCATACGGTCTGCCGAAGGCCGGCCAGAGCGCCAACGCCGCGCCGATCACCGACATCTGGAACTGAACCGTCCGGGGGCCCGGCCCCGCCTCCCCGCCCCGGGGCCGGGCTCCTGCCTGCCCGAAGGACCGCACCATGCCGGAGCGAACTCCCCCCACGCCCCCTGTCGGACGGCGCGAAGCCGCCCGCCGGCTCCGCCCTGCACTGGCCGGGCTGGCCCTGCTGGGCACCACCGCGCTGGTCGGCTCCGCGCCCGCCGACAGCAGCCTGCTCGCCCCGCCCGGCGGCAGGCTCCGGGTGGACACCAGCACCTGCGGCACACCGCCCGAGCACCTGCCCGCAGGGCCGGTCTCGTTCAGCGTCACCAACGACTCCAAGGTCTTCGCCACGCTCTACGTCATCTCGCCCGACGGGGGCCTGGCGTACGCGGAGATCCCCTGGCTCGGCCCCGGCAAGACGCTCCCGCTTGCCACCACCCTGACGGGCGGTCAGTACGCGGTGCGCTGCGTCTTCTCCAGCGGCCCGGTGCTCACCACCCGCCCGCTGACGGTCTCCGGGAAGGCGTCCGGCGCCGTGGCCGGCTACCCGCCCCTGCCCGACAAGGAGATGGGTGCCCCCGTCAAGGCCTACCGCGACTACGTCAAGGCCGCCCTGCCCGGACTGCTGGCCGATGCCCGTACCCTCGACGCCGACGTCGCCCGCGGCGACCTCGCGGCCGCCAGGACCGACTGGCTCACCGCACACCTGGACTACGAGCGCCTGGGCGCCGCCTACAACTCCTTCGGCGACTTCGACAAGTCCTTGAACGGCATGGCGAACGGACTGCCCCAGGGCGTCGACACCGCCGGCTGGACGGGTTTCCTCGCCGTGGAGTACGGCCTGTGGCACGGCTGGGACGCCGACCGGCTGCGACCGGTCACCCGGCAGTTGGTGGCGGACGCCGACGAACTGGTCCAGGACTTCCCCAGCGAGGACACCGACCCGGGCGACCTCTCGCTGCGGGTGCACGAGATCCTGGAGAACTCGCTGCAGTTCCAGCTGAACGGCATCGCCGACTATGGCAGCGGCACCACGCTGGCCACCCTCGACGCCAACGTCCAGGGCACCGAGAAGGTACTGGACATCCTGGCTCCGGTGATCCGGCCCCGCGATCCGGCGCTGCTCGACCGCCTGCAGCGCGAACTGCCGGACTTCGAGGGTACGGTGACGGCCCACCGGGCCAAGGACGGCTCCTGGACGGCGTCCGCGAGCCTCACCACCGCCCAGCGCCAGCGCCTCGACGGAGAGCTCGGCCGGCTCCTGGAGGAACTGGCCGTCCTGCCCAACCTACTCACCCCAAGGAACCACGCGTGACCGCCCTCGACCCGTCCGCCACCGAGCACCGCTCGCCGCTCGGCCGCCGCGCCTTCCTGCGCGGAGCCTCCGCGGGCGCCGCCGTCACGGCGGGCGCGCTCGCCGGGGCCTTCGCGGCCGCCGCCGAGCCCCAGCCCGCCGGCCCGTCCGGCCGGCGGATCCCGTTCCACGGCCCGCACCAGGCCGGCATCACCACGCCGCAGCAGGACGCGGCGTCCTTCGTCTCGTTCAACGTCATCGCGCCCGACCGGGCCGGGCTCTCGGAGCTGCTGCGGACGCTGACCGAGCGGATCCGGCTACTGACCTCGGGCGACCCGGTGCCAGCCACCGACCTGGCCTCACCGCCCACCGACAGCGCGACCCTCGGACCGGTGCTGCCGGCCGACGGGCTGACGATCACCGTGAGCGTCGGTGCCTCGCTGTTCGACGACCGGTACGGGCTCGCGGCGCGCAAACCCGCCAAGCTGGTGGCGATGCCGGTCTTCCCCGACGACAACACGCTCGGTTCCAAGGAACTGCACGGCGATCTGTCGCTGCAGATCTGCGCCGACTCACGCGACACCGTGATGCACGCGCTGCGCGACATCACCCGGCACACCCGCGGCGGCATGCAGCCGAGCTGGAAGGCCGACGGCTTCCACGCCGCCCCGCGTCCGTCCGGGACCCCACGCAACCAGCTGGGGTTCAAGGACGGCATCTCCAACCCCGAGATCGGCGACCGGACGGAGGCGGACTCGGTGCTGTGGACGCACGGCGGTGCGAACGGGGAACCGGCCTGGGTGGAGGGCGGTTCCTACCAGGTAGTGCGGATCATCCGGATGCTGGTCGAGTTCTGGGACCGGGTCTCGCTGCGCGAGCAGGAGCGGATGATCGGCCGCCGCCGCGACTCGGGCGCGCCGCTGGACGGTACCGAGGAGTCCGACGCCCCCGACTTCCAGGCCGACTCCCAGGGCCTGCTGACACCGATGAACTCGCACATCAGGCTGGCCAACCCGCGCACCCCCGAGTCGGCCGACCAGCGGTTCCTGCGCCGCGGCTACAACTACGACCGCGGCCTTGACCTCGACGGCAACCTGGACGTCGGGCTGATCTTCTGCTGCTACCAGCAGGACGTGGAGCGGCAGTTCCAGACCGTCCAGCAGCGGCTGGCCGGGGAACCGCTGGTGGACTACATCTCCCCGACCGGCGGCGGGTACTTCTTCACGCTCCCCGGCGCCAAGGGCCCGTCCGACTGGCTCGGTTCGACCCTGCTCCCCTGACCCGGGCCACCCCGGCTCCGGCCTCCGTGAGCCGCCGTGGTCATCCTACGACGAGCAGGTCCCCCGGCCGGCAGCACCCCGCCGGCCGGGGCCGAGACGTCCAGGTCTCGTGCACGGAGCACGACGACCTGCTCACCGGCGCGGAGGTTTCCGCGCAGGTGCGGCGGATCCCGGCCGGCTGAGCACTGAACCGGTAGCCGGCCCCGCAACGGCACGGCCCCGTCCTGCCATCCTCCCGGTCCTCCCCTCCCCGAGCAGCGCGCCCCCGCACGGACGCTCAACTCACGCCGTGATCCTGCCGATAGCAGAGGCCGAACGAGCACGGACCTTTCCGGCGGACGTGCACCCCAGGGCAGAGAGGGCGAACTGCGGGTGATTCCCACCGAGTTGCGGCGGCCGTGCGGCCGGGTACGCTCCGCCGGCCGGACCGTGCTGGCCACAGCGGCGGTGCTGGCGGCGGCTGCGGCCGGCACCGGCACCGCGTCGGCGTCGGACACACCGGGCTCCTACTCCTACTACGGCTTCTCGAGCGGCGGGGTTCTCGGAGGAGACGTTCCGCACCACGGTGGTGGACGGCACCCGGCTGGAGATCTGGGACTGCCACGGCGGAGCCAACCAGCGCCGGACCACCCCGGTGACTCCGCCTCCATGACCGCACGGCTCCCGGCGATTCGGTCGGGCGGGACTCCGCGGGAAGATATCTCGCCATCAAGAAGCTTGATATCGAGATAATTTTGCCGGATCATGGAGCCGACGGAGCAGGGATCGCCGCCGAAGGAGTCACGCCATGCGCCAGGCCACCTGGGACCCGCAGCAGTACCTGCGCCACGCGGGCCACCGGACCCGTCCGTTCCTCGACCTGCTCGCCCGCGTCCCCGAGCCACCGGGCTCCCCCGCGCTGATCGCCGACCTGGGCTGCGGCGCCGGGAACGTCACCGCCCTGCTCGCCGGCCGCTGGCCCGCCGCGCATATCACCGGCTTCGACAACTCGGCCGAAATGCTCGCCGCCGCCCGGGAGTTCGCGGGTCCCACCCCCGGCGGCGGCTCCCTCGAGTTCCACCCGGCCGATGCCGCCTCCTGGGTCCCCGACCGGGCCTGGGACTTGATCGTGTCCAACGCCACCCTCCAGTGGGTGCCGAGCCACCCCGAGATGCTGCCGGTCTGGATCGGCGCCCTCGCCCCCGGCGGGACCTTCGCCCTCCAGGTCCCCGACCAGTCCGCCGCCCCCAGCCACACGCTGCTCGACGGGCTCTGCCGAAGCGCCCGGTGGCGCGGGCGCCTGGCCGACCACGCCGGCGAGCGGCGCCAGTTCGCCCTCAGCCCGGCCGGCTACCTGGAACTCCTGGCCGGCCTCGACTGCACGGTGGACGTCTGGGAGACCAGCTACGCCCAGCTGCTTCCCGGCCGGGACCCGGTGCTCGACTGGGTCAAGGGCACCACCCTGCGCCCCGTGCTCACCGCGCTGGCCGACGACCCCGAGGCCACCGCCGCGTTCCTCACCGAGTACCGCGATGCACTCCGCACGGCGTACCCGGCCGGCCCGCACGGCACCGTGTACCCCTTCCGCCGCGTCTTCGCCGTCGCCACCAGGCGGGGCTGAGCGGCGCTCAGCCCACCCGGGCGCGCAGGCGGCGCAGCATGCGGGCGTCCTCGAAGCCGACCGAGCGGGCGGCGGAGTCGACCGTCGCGCCGTGGCCGATCAGGTGCTCGGCGCGCTCCAGGCGGAGCGTCTGCTGGTAGCGCAGCGGGGTGAGACCGCCGGTGGCGCGGCTGAAGAGCCGGGTGAGGGTGCGTTCGCTCACCCCGACGGCCGCGGCCAGTGCGGGCAGCGGCAGCGGCTCGGCGAACCGGGTGTCGATGATGTCCTGGGCACGGTGCACGGTGTCGTCGAGGTGGGAGCGGTGCCTGAGCATGGCGCTGGTCTGCGGTTCGCCGCCGTTGCGCCGGGCGTAGACCACCATGTCCCGGGCCACCTGGGCGGCGACCGCGGGGCCGTGCCGGGTTGCGACCAGGTGCAGGGCCAGGTCGATGCCGCTGGCGATGCCGGCCGAGGTGACCACCCGGTCGTCCACGGTGAAGAGCACGTCGCGGACCACCACGGCGCCGGGGTGGCGCCGGGCCAGCTCGTCCTGGACGTCGTGGTGGGTGGTGCAGCGGCGGCCGTCGAGCAGCCCGGCCCGGCCGAGCGCCTCGGCTCCGGCGCAGATGCTGGCGACGGTACCGCCCCTGGCGTGGTGGTCCCGCAGGGCCTGGAGCACGCCCTCCCCGATGACGGGAGCGGCGACCCGGGGGTGCACCCGCCAGCCGGGCACCACGATCAGGTCCTCGGGCCCGAGTTCGGGCCACTGCGACCTGGCGGTCAGCGGCAGCCCCTGGGCGCTGGGGACCTCGGTCCGCTCGGCGACGTAGCTGAGCGCGTACGGGTGCCCGAAGTCACCTGCGGTGGAGAAGACCTGCGCGGGGCCGGCCAGGTCCAGCAGGTGCACTCCGGGCACCAGCAGAAAGGCGATCTGGTTCACGATCCGGTCATCATGCCCGAGTCGCCGCGGCGGCTTCCAGTTCGTCGATGGTGGCGATGGTGGCGAAGCGGCCGGCCAGGGCGTACTCGGTCCGCCTGATGATCTCCTCGGCACCCAGGGTCCGCGGGTCCGCGAGCAGTTCGGTGACGGTGAGGTCGGCGGGGGCGTCGCGGTGCGGGATGGGGTGGGTGGCGGTCGCGTCGGTGACGAAGGTGACCCGGTAGCCGAAGTCGCTCGCGAGGCGGGTGGTGGTCTCCACGCACTGCTCGGTGCGCAGGCCGCACAGGGTGAGCTCGCGGATGCCGTGCTCGGTGAGGAGTTGCTGCAGATTGGTGGTGGTGAAGGCGTTGTGCGAGGTCTTGTGGATCAGCGGTTCCCCGTCCTGGCGTTCCAGCTCCGCCATCAGCCGGACGTGGCCGAGCTCGGGGTCGAAGGTGTTGCCGGTGCCGGGTTCGCAGTGCAGTACCCAGACCACCAAGTCGCCCGCCTGGCGGGCGAGTCGGACCAGGCGGTCCACCTGGTGGGCGATCTCGGGGTTGGAGACGGTCTCCCAGAGCGCACGGGCGCGGAAGGACTCCTGGACATCGACAACGATCAGTGCTCGGTTCATGTCCCCAAGTCTGGTCGGCGCCGATGGACCCTCGACAGGCCGCATCAAGTCCGGGAGCGGACCGATCCGGTCACGGCCGACTGCCGGCATCATCCCGTTGTGGAGGAGGCGGCCGGCATCCCCGGACGACACCGGCCGCCCGGCGGCGAACCGAGCGACTGGGCCGATGTCATGTCCTCCGGGCGACACGGGAGTTGTCACGGCAGGGGCTGCACCGCCCTGCTGAGGGCCGGTGGTGGGAAGCCGTGCTACGAGCGGCGCAGCCACTGCCCCCAGTGCGGCGGCGGATCCGCCGGGCGGCAGCACGGCCGGGAGCACTCCTGTTCGTCGTCCTCCGGGTCGATGACGAACGTGTCCCTGCCGTGAATCGTGCGCGGGGGCTTCTCCCGATCCATGGCCACCCTCCGTTGCAAGTCGGTCGACGGAGGATGACGCTACAGTCTGTCATGCGCCGTGTACATGGCGCTGCTTCGGATCAGATCCGGCGCTCCCCGCGGCCGGGGCGACGGGGAGCGCCGTGGGCGGTCAGACCGCGGCTTCCTGGGCGGCCTGTCGCAGCGCCTTCTTGTCCGGCTTGCCGACATCGGTCAGCGGCAGCTCGGGGGCGAAGGTGATCCGGGCCGGTTCGTACATCGCACCCCGCTCGCGCAGCACCAGTTCGCGCAGTTGCTGCTCGTCCACCGCACCACCCGGGACGGGTACGACGACGGCGTGCACCCGCTCCATCCGGTCGGCGTCGGGAACGCCGAAGACGGCGCTCTGCCGGACCTGGGGGTGGGAGTTGAGCAGGTCCTCCAGCTCGGTGGTGTAGACGTGGCCGCCCACCACGATGATCATGTCCTTGAGCCGGTCGACGATCGTGAGGAAGCCGTCCTCGTCCAGCCGGCCGAGGTCGCCGGTGTGCAGCCAACCGCCCCGCAGTGTCTCGGCGGTCAGCTCCGGCTGCTTCCAGTAGCCCTGCATCACGCTGCCGGAGCGGACGCACACTTCGCCGAGCTCCCCCGCGGGCAGGTCGTTGCCCGCCTCGTCCCGGATCGCCACCTCGACACCGGGCAGCACCTTGCCGGCGGAGCGCAGCCGGTCGAGCCGCTCGGGGTCGTGGTCCTCGGCGGTCAGCGCGCTGATGCCGCCGGCCTCGTTCTGGCCGTAGAACTGGAACAGCACCGGGCCGAGCCGCCGTACCGCGTCGGCCAGCCGGACCGGCGAGGCCTGGCAGCCGCCGTAGACCAGGTTGCTCAGGCTGGAGGTGTCGCGCTGCTCGATGTCGGGGTGGTCCAGCAGCTGGTACAGCAGCGGCGGGAGCAGCCAGAGCCGGCTGATCCGCTCCTGCTCGATCGCGGCCAGCACCTCGGCTGGCTCGAAGTCCTCCAGCAGCACCACGGTGCCGCCGGCGGACAGGGTGAGGTCGACCAGTTGGCCGGCCGCGTGCGCGAGCGTGGTGCAGACCAGCTGACGGTGCTTCTCCTGCTGCACCTCGCTGATCTGCGAGCGGATGTCGCCCACCTGCTCGAAGGTGGCGCAGATCCCCTTGGGGTGGCCGGTGGTGCCGCCGGTGTGGCGGATCGAGCAGATGTCCTCGGGCCGGACCAGACCGCCGAACGGCTCGGCCGACTTCCCAGCCGCCAGCTCCAGCAGGTCCGCGCCTTCCTTGGCGGGCCCGAGGACCAGGACGTGCTCCACCTCGACCCTGGCGGTCAGCTCGGCCGCCCGCTCGGCCAGCCGGGGGTCGACGATCAGGGCGGCCGTCTCGACATCACGGATGATCGCGGCCTGGACGTCCAGCGAGAGCTTGTTGTACAGGTGGTTGATCCGGCAGCCGATCAGGTTGGCCGCGTAGCGTGCGGCGATGGTCTCCGGCAGGTTGCCGCTCAGCAGGGTCACGGTCTGGCCGCGGCCGATCCCGCGCTCCTGCAGAACCCGGGCCGTCCGGTAGACGAGATCGCGGAGCTCGCCCGCGGTGACGCGCCGCCCTTCGTGGACGACCGCCTCCTGCTCCGGCTGCTCCCCCAGTACGTCGAGGTTCTGCTCGACATAGCTCCGGAACGTGTGCTTGGTGCTGGTCATACGTCATTCCCCTCCAGGCGTCGGCACACGAGCTCCTGCGCCGACTGTGCTCGGTTCGATGACTCCGGGCTTGACGGCCCCACAGGGGAGAACGGGAATCCCCTTGAACCCATTCCGCCAGTTAGTTGCCCGGAGCAACCATACGTATGGTAATCGCCTCCTCACGCAAGATCAAGACATCTGGTAACACGGCTGTAACTCACTGTGCGTGTTCACCGGCCGCCACGCCCGGCCCCGACCGCCCGCTCGCCGACCACCGCCCGCCGGCTCCGGCAAGCCGCCCAAGCTGACCAGTCGTCACATCTCCGGGCGTGTACGGCCGCAGCGTCAGCCCCCGATGAGGGCAGGATCGAACCGTCACACCGTGTCGACCACCCGCAGGGAGAGACATGCCGTCGCGCAGCCGCCCACGCCACCGCCTCCGCAGGGCCCTGTGCTCCGCCGTGCTGCTGGCCGCCACCCTGACCCCGGCCGTACCGGCATCCGCGGCGCCCACACCGGCCGAGCGGCCGTCGGCGCTGGTCAACCCGCTGATCGGCACCCGGGGCGGTGGCCGAACGTTCCCCGGCCCGGCAGCGCCCTTCGGCATGGCCCAGCCGAGCCCGGACACCATGGCCCCCGGTGGTTCCGGTTCCGGCTACTCCTACGAGCACGCCGCCATCACCGGCTTCAGCCAGACCCACCTCTCCGGGGCCGGCTGCGGCGTCAACGGCGAGGTCCCGATCCTGCCCACCACCGGCCCGGTGACGGCCTCCGAACCGGCCGCGTACGCCGCGCACTTCAGCCACCGCGACGAGCAGGCGTCGGCGGGCTACTACCGGGTGGGCCTGGACAGCGGCGTGACCGCGGAGCTGACCGCCACCGCGCGCACCGGCTGGCAGCGCTACGCCTTCCCGGCGGGACGCCAGGCAAATGTACTGGTCAACACCGGCAAGGCCGGTATGCCGGTGGAGAGTTCGGAGTTCCATGTGGTCGGCGACCGGACCGTCGAGGGCCTGGTGACGGACGGCCGGTTCTGCGGCAGTACGAGTGACCGCCACACCCTCTACTTCACCGCCTCCTTCAGCCGCCCCTTCACCTCCTTCGGCACCTGGCACGGCGGCACCCTCTCCCCCGGCTCCCGGGACTCCGTCGGGGACGGCCGCCACGGCAGCGGCGGCTGGCTCACCTTCGCGACCGGTGGCACCGGCGATGCCCCGGGCACCGGTGCGAACGCCGAGGAGCGCCAAGTCGTCGTCAAGGTCGGGCTCTCCTACACCGGCCTCGACGGCGCGCGCCGCAACCTGGCGGCGGAGACCAGCGGCCACGACTTCGACCGGACCCGCCGGGCGCTGACCGCCGAGTGGGACCGGCGGCTGGGCGCGGTCCGGATCGGCGGCTCGGACCGCGCCCACCGGACGGCCTTCCACACCGCGCTCTACCACGCGCTGCTGCACCCCAACCTGATCGGCGACGTCGACCGGCGGTACCCGGGCGCCGACGGGAAGGTCCGCACCGCGACCGACTGGACGCCGTACGCCAACTTCTCGCTCTGGGACACCGCCCGCACCCAGAACCAACTGCTCGAACTGCTCACCCCCGAGGTCGCTCGCGACATCGACCTGTCCCTGCTCGCGGTCCACCGCGAGGGCGGCTGGCTGCCGAGATGGTGGCTGGAGAACAGCGAGACCGGGGTGATGACCGGCGACCCGGTCACCCCCTTCCTGGTCGACGGCTGGTCCAAGGGCCTGCTCGCCGGGCACGAGGAGGAGACCTACCGGGCACTGTGGCGCTACGTCACCCAAGTACCGCCCACCGAATCCCAGTTCAGCGGGCGCAGCGGCAACCCCCGGTACGCCGCACTCGGTTACCTGCCCTACCTCGCCGACTGCCGTAGCAAGCACGGCCAGGACGACGACTGCCAGCACCCGGCCTCCGCCACCCTCGAGTACGCGGCGGCCGACGCCGCCCTCGCCCTGATGGCCGAGGCCCTCGGCCACCACGCGGACGCCGCGCTGCTCACCGCCCGGGGCCGGAACTACCGCACACTGTGGAACCCGGGCACCGGCTTCTTCGGCCCGCGCAACCCGGACGGCAGCTGGGTGGCCCCCTTCGACCCGGTCTCCGGCTTCGAGCACGGCGACGGCGGCCGGACCGCCTTCCACGAGGGCGGCGGCTGGCAGTACCTGTGGTCGGTGCCCCAGGACGTGGCCGGACTGATCGACCTGCTGGGCGGCAGGGACGCGGCCACCGCCCGGCTGGACTCCTTCTTCGCCTACGACCGGCTGCTCGCCGACCCCGCCGGGACGGCCCGCACCGCCTGGGTCCACGACGCCGGCGACTACTTCGGCCGGACCACCTACGACCCCGACAACGAACCCGACCTGCTCGCGCCGTACCTCTACCTGTGGACCGGCCGCCCCGACCGCACCGCGACCGTCACCCGGGCCGCCGAGACCCTGTTCACCGACACCCCCGACGGCGTCACCGGCAACGACGACCTCGGCGCCATGTCCGCCTGGTACGTGCTGACCGCCCTCGGGCTCTACCCCGGCGCCCCCGGCACCGGAACCTATCTGCTCACCACCCCGCAGTTCCCGCTCGCCGCCCTGACCGTCGGGCCGTACCGCGGCCGCCGGGGCGGCACAGTGGTGATCTCCGCACCGGGAGCCGACCTGGACCACCGCTACACCGTCGGCCTGCGGGTCAACGGCCTTCCCTGGCAGCGCACCTGGCTGAGCCACTCCGCCCTCGCCAACGGCGTGCTGCTCGACTACCGGGTCGCCGCCGCCCCCGGCCGCTGGGGCACCGGTCCGGCCGACGCCCCGCCGCCGTACTCCGCTGCCGGGCGGTCCTGAAGGCACGCCTGACCGGGAGGAGCTACCAGGCGGCCGGCCCTCAGGACGGTTCGGCCGTCGCCGTCGGCGCACCCTCCCCGTCCCGGCAGCCGGGACGGGTGCGCTGCCGGTACGAGCGGGCGGCGACGGGCAGTGCGATGCCGTAGACGGCGAAGGCCGCTGAAGCCGACCCAGCCGATCAGCAGGGCGTCCGTCGAAGTGTGGAAGTCGCCGGCCCGAACGGTCACCACCCCGACGCTCGCGAGGGAGAGGTAGCAGGTGCCCGAACACCCCCGTACGGCGCCAGCGTGGCGGCACCGATCAACGCCGGGGCGAGCGGCAACCACCGCGGTACCCGCCTGCCGCCGAGGAGGAGGGCCCAGCGTGCCAGGCCTACTTCCGTCGTACTCCCGTGCCCACGAAGGCGGTGCGCAGCCGGGCAGGTGACCGGGCGTCACGGGCGATTGGTACGGTCGGCCGCATGACGCAACTCGATCGCTCCGCCCGGCAGCCCGTCACCGCTTCCGACGTCCGGCTCGCCATGAGCCTCGCGCTGGCCGTGCTGCGCGGCGGGCCCGAGGCGGAGCAGGGCTGGTCCGTCAGGGCGGGCTCGCTGGACTGGGACTGCTGGGAGACCGCCGAGCACCTGGCCGACGACCTGTTCTCCTACGCGGCGCAGCTCGGTCCCACCACTCCCCCGCTGGACGGCTACGTCCCGTTCCGGTGCACGAGGGAGCGCCCGGGCAGCCCGCGGAACGCGGTCTTCGCCGACCGTACGGCCGGCCTGGCGGGGCTGCTCCAGGTGCTGGAGGCCGGCGCGGCACTGCTGGCGGCAATGGTGGCGACGGCTTCGCCGCAGGTCCGGGCGTACCACAGCTGGGGGATCGCCGATCCGGAGGGCTTCGCGGCGATGGGTGCGGCCGAGACGCTGCTCCACGCGCACGACATGGCCGAGGGCCTGGGCCTGGCCTGGACACCGCCCGCCGACCTGTGCGACCGGGTGCTGGCGCGCCTGTTCCCGGGCGCCCCGGTGGACGGGGACCGCTGGCGCACCCTGCTCTGGTCGACCGGCCGGGCCGACCTCCCGGACCGCCCCCGGCCTGCCACCTGGACCTGGACCTCCGCGCCGGAGGGCGAGCGCACAGCCTGACGGCCGTCCCTGGCAAGTCTCGCGACCAGGCAGAATGGGGGTCATGTCCCGACGCAGCTCGAAGTCCGCGGCCAGGTCCGCCGCCAAGCCCACGGCCAGGTCCGCGGCGGCCACCTCCCCGGTGGCCTCCAGCACCTCGCCCTGCCCCTGCGGCCTGCCCGCCCCGTACGGGGAGTGCTGTGGTCGGCTGCACCGGGGCGAGGCGGCGGCCGCCACGGCGGAGGCGCTGATGCGCTCGCGGTTCAGCGCGTTCGCCGTCCGGGACGAGGCGTACCTGCTGCGCAGCTGGCACCCGGACACCCGGCCCGCGCGGCTCGATCTCGACGTTCGACTGCGCTGGGTGCGGCTGGAGATCCTGGCGACCTCCGACGGCGGCCCGTTCCACAGCGAGGGGACGGTCCGGTTCCGCGCGCACTACGCGGAGGGACGGGCGGAGGGCGCGATGGAGGAGCTGAGCCGCTTCGTCCGGGTGGACGGCGCCTGGGTCTACCTCGACGGAGTGGTCGACTGACGGGTGGTAGGCCCGGCCGACCCTGCGCCGGCGGAACGGCGGACCCTACGGCCCGGTCGGCTGACGAATCGTGAGCCCGGCCGGCCGGCGGACCGTGGGTCGACCTGCCGACGGCTGAGCCGGATGGCGGCCGGGCAACCCCGTACGACCCCCCATTGCTCCGCATGAACATTTCATAACGGCACGCGTGAACCCTGCCGCGACGGGAGATGGATCCGACTTACCGTCAGGATCCCGTCCACCCAACGCACCGGAGGATCCGTGCGCAAGAGGATGATCGTCCCAGTCGTGAGCGCCGCACTGCTGCTCCTGGCGAACCCCGCGTCGGCCGCCGCCCCGACGCCCGGCGATCCAGGCATCGGCGACCCGTACTACCCGACGTACGGCAACGGCGGCTACACCGTGTCCCACTACGACCTGCGGCTGAAGTACCAGCCTTCGACGGACGAGCTGCAGGGCACCGCGACCCTGCTCACCACCGCCACCCAGGACCTCTCCCGCTTCAACCTGGACTTCGCCCTGAACGTCAGCGAGGTGCTGGTCAACGGCCACCCCGCGAAGTTCGCCGCCACCGGGGAGCAGGAATTGGAGATCACGCCGGCCACGCCGCTGGCCAAGGGCTCGAACGCCACGGTGGTAGTGCGCTACTCGGGCGTGCCGTCCAAGGTCTCCCGCTACGGCTTCACCGCCTGGCTGCGCACCCCGGACGGCGGAGTGGCCGCCGGAGAGCCGGAGTCGGCCTGGTGGTGGTTCCCCAGCAACGACCACCCCTCGGACAAGGCCACCTTCGACGTCTCCGTCCTGGTGCCGGAAGGCACCCAGGCGATCAGCAACGGCGTACTCACCTCGTCCTCCTCCCAGTTGGGGTGGACCCGCTACAGCTGGCGTGAGAACAAGCCGCAGGCCACCTACCTGGCCACCCTCGCGATCGGCAGGTTCGACGTCACCACGGAGACCAGTTCCGACGGACTTCCCGTCATCAACGCCTACAGCAGGGACCTCGGCGACAACGACGGCTCCGCCCGGGCCAGCGTGGAGCGCACCGGCGAGCTGGCCGACTGGCTTAGCGGCATCTTCGGCCCGTACCCCTTCAGCGCGATCGGCGGCTACGTCCCGAATGTGAAGACGCACTTCGCCCTGGAGACCCAGACCCGCGTCTTCTACAGCCCGGCGCAGTTCGCGGCCGGCGCCAACCCCTCGGTGGTCGTCCACGAGCTGGCCCACCAGTGGTACGGCGACAGCGTCTCGCTCCAGCGCTGGAGCGACATCTGGCTGAACGAGGGCTTCGCCCGGTACGCCCAGTGGCTCTGGTCCGAGCACGAGGGCGAGGGCACCGCCCAGGAATTGGCCGACTACCTCTACGCCACCCACCCCGCGGACGACCCGTTCTGGACCGTCAAGCCCGGTGACCCGGGCCCGGCCAACCAGTTCCACTCCGCGGTCTACGACCGGGGCGCGGCCGCCATCCAGGCGCTGCGGAACGCGGTCGGCGACGACGAGTTCTTCCAGATCCTGCGGGCCTGGCCGACGGAGCACCGCTACGGCAACGCGACCGTCGCGGACTTCCAGGCGCTGGCGGAACGCATCTCCGGCAAGAAGCTGGGCGACCTGTTCCAGACCTGGCTCTACACCGCCGCCAAGCCGGCCGCCTCGACGGCCGGTTCCGCGAAGCCCGCGGCGGCGGCCAAGGGTTCCGTCAAGGAACCGCACTCGTGGAAGCAGATCGAGGCGACCAACGACATCCACGAGCAGGACCGGAACTGAGTACCTCGGTCGCCCGCTGACGGCCCGGTCGGACAACGGTCCGGCCGGGCCGCACTGTCGGCCCTACCAAACCGCGTCCGCAGTCCGCAGTCCGCAACTGATGGGCGGGCGCCACACACCGTCAACCACGACACATCCAGCCCTGGGGGTTGGCATTCGAGCATTACAGGGACGAACTGCCTGTTTTCGCCGTACAGTTTGACCATTACTCACGCGGCCGGTCGCGTCCGGGACACCAAGAGGAGCACCCTTGGCACACAACGCAGACACCCACATCAGCGTGACGTCCACCATCGCCGCCCTGCGTGCCGAGCTTCCCGAGCTCGAGCAGCACCAGCAGCGGCTGGAGGCGGAACTGGCCACCGTCAGCGGCCGGTTGGAGGCGGCGCGGGATGCGCTGCGAGCCCTGCAGGCGTTCTCCGCCGTCCCATCGTCCAAGGGTGAGACGGCCGACCAAGCCCCGCCGTCGGCGGTACCGGCAGCGGAGCCGGACAGCGAACAGGCCATCGCGGACGCGGCTGCAGCGTCCGGACACGGGCCGGCCACCGCCCGCAAGAAGGCCGTCTCCCCGGCCAAGTCGCGGACTGCACCGCGCCGCAAGGCCCCGGCGAAGGCGGCCACGACCGCCACGTCCGAGCCGGTCCCGGCACGCAGGCGCACCCCCGGGCTGTCCACCGGTGTCCTGGCGTACCTGGCCGAGGTGAAGGAACCGGTCCGGGCCGCACAGGTCGCCGAGGCCCTGGGCCGCGAGACCACCCCCGCCAATGTCAACGCCGTACGCACCAGCCTCGAGCGGGCGGTAAAGGCATCGAAGGCCCAGCGCACCGGCCGCGGCCTCTACCAGGCGCTCCCCCACTGATCCCAGCCCCACAGGCCGCCTCGGCGTGCGCCGGCCGACCACCTCACGGCTTGCGCCGCCGAAACGCTCCCACCGGGAAAGGGCTCAGGCTTCACCAAGGCCCGCCATCGCCGACATCGCGGCCACGGAGACCGGCAGAAGCCGACGATGCGGCGTGCGCTGGTTCCGAGACTGTGTGGGCGCCTTCGCGGATGCGCACGGGGTAAGTGTGGTGCACGCTGGAGGCGCCGGCCGACGGCACAGGAGGGCAGTTGTTCGGTGTGCGGGTAGAGCGGATCCCGATCACGGCAGGCAGTGAGCCCGGGCGGATCGGCGCGGCTCGTGGAGCAGGTGGTTCAGATCCAGTCCCGCCGCTTGAAACTGACGTACAGGCCGATCGACAGGACCACCATCAGTGCCGTCGAGGCGACGAAGCCCCATTCGGCGTTGAAACCCGGGTACGGGACGTTCTGTCCGTAGAAGCCGGTGATGGCGGTGGGCACCGCGATGATCGACGCCCAGCTGGTCACCTTCTTCATGATCAGATTCATTCGGTTGCTCTGGATGGTGAGGTTGGTCTCCATGACGGAGGTGATCATGTCCCGCAGGGATTCGGTCCACTCGGTGGCGCGCAGGACGTGGTCGTAGACGTCCTGGTAGTAGGGCATCAGCGGCTCGTGGACGATGTGCAGGTCACGGCGGAGCAAGGTGTTCACGACCTCGCGCATCGGCAGGACGACCCGGCGCAGCTTCACCAGGCTCTTGCGCAGTTCGAAGGACCTGCGCTGGACCGACTCGATCTCCCGGCTGCCGTCCGCGAAGAGGATGTCCTCGACCTCCTCTATCCGGTCGTCCAGCCCCTGCACGGCCTCGAAGTGGCCGTCCACCAGGACGTCGAGGAGCCCGTGGACCAGGAAGCCCACGCCGTGCTTGGCCAGATCGGGGTTGCTGTCCCAGCGAGCGACCACCTGCTCGACGTCGAACGAGTCGTCCTTGTGAATGGTGATCAGCGCGTTGTCGGTGATGAAGACCGAGATCTCCGTCGCGCTGAGCTCCCCGCTCCCGGCGTCGGTGGTCACGGCGTAGGCGCTGAGGAACGAGTGGGTGCGGTAGCAGTCCAGTTTCGGGCGCTGGTGGTCGTGCCGGGCGTCCTCGACCGCCAGAGCGTGCAGGCCGAATTCCTCACTGATCATCTCGAAGTCGGCGGGCGTCGGTGCGCACAGATCGAGCCACACCATCGCCGAGGGGTCGGAGACGTACTCGGAGATGTCCTCTGCAGGGAAGTCCTCGAGTATCAGGTTTCCGCTTCGGTACAGTCGGGTTCTAGCCATGGCGAACAGCGTAACGACGCTCCATTCGCACCTGACGGCGGCCCCGTCCGGAGCGGCAGTGCCCTTCGTGGACCACGGCTTCAGCCAGAGGAAGATCACAATCGCGATGCCGCGCCATCGCGCCGGGCGACTGAGTCGGCGTGCCGGGCACTCGATCTGCCGCCCAGCCGGGTCGAGCGGGCCGACCCGTCGGGCAGCGCTACCGAGCCCACCCCCGCGAGTGCGTCTTCACGGGCCGGCAGGGGCGTGGTCTAGATCACGCCCCGTACAGGGTCACCTACGGTGGCGTAGGTCACTTCATACAGTGAACTATTGCTGTCATGGCTGACTACCAGGAGACCCTTGACCTCAGCTCCTACGCAGCCCTCGGGGACAGCTTCACCGAGGGCCTCAACGACCCAGGCCCGGACGGCCAGTTCGCCGGTTGGGCGGACCGTCTCGCCGGAATGCTGGCCGCGCGCCGCCCCGACAGCGACTTCCGCTACGCCAACCTCGCCGTCCGGGGACGGCTGCTCGACCAGATCGTCGCCGAGCAGGTTCCGCAGGTCCGGCGGATCGCGCCCGACCTGGTGACCCTGTGCGCGGGAGGGAACGACATCCTTCGGCCGGGCAGCGACCCGGACGACATCGCGGAGCGCTTCGAGGCTGCGGTGGTGGAACTGCGCGAGCACGTGAGCACCCTGCTGATCTGCACCGGCTTCGACACCCGCGGCGTCCCGGTGTTCGGGATGCTCCGCGGCAAGATCGCGACCTACAACGCACACCTGCGGGCGATCGCCGACCGCAACGGCTGCCGGGTCGCCGACCTCTGGTCGCTGCGCTCGGTGCACGACCGCCGCGCCTGGAGCGAGGACCGCCTGCACCTCTCCCCGGAGGGGCACCAGCGCGTCGCCCTGCTCGCCGCCCGTGCCCTCGGCCTCGCGGTGGACGACCCCGAGGCGCCTTGGCCCTACCAGCCGATCCCGTCCCCGGCCGACCTCCGCCGGGAGAACATCCAGTGGGCCCGCGAGTTCCTGCTTCCCTGGGTCGGCCGGCGGCTGCGCGGTGAGTCCTCGGGCGACCACATCGAGGCCAAGCGCCCCGACCTACTGCCGCTCTGACGGATAGCCAGCACACACCGCCGATTGCCGACCGGACGTACGACGAATCCCCTCAACTCCTTCCCCCGAACGGGCCGACCTTCCAACACCACACTCCCCGCGAGTGGTTGACCCCCGCTCAGGTTCCCCCGGCAGCGACTACCGAACGTAGTCTGGCGGTGCCACACCGAGGGCCCGATCGGCGGACGGGTCCGGGCGAGGACCGCAGGGGTACGTATGGAGCGGGGACCGGAGGCGGGCGGGAACGGTACGGCGCAGGCCGGACCGACAGGCGCGGAGTACGAGTTCGGCGCCCGGCTGAGGGAGTTGCGCGCAGCGCGGCAGGTCTCGCTTAGTGAGCTGGCCCGGCTGATCCACTACAGCAAGGGCTATCTCAGCAAGATCGAGAACGGCACCAAGCCGGCCACCCCCGATGTGGCCCGCCGCTGTGACGAGGCCCTGCAGAGCGGCGGCGTACTGCTCCGGCTGGTGGGCGCGGCCGCAGCCCGGACGGCGGTCCCGGCTCCGGGCCGACCGCAGTCGCGGGCGGCGGAGTCCGACACCGTCCGGCCCGAGTGCCCGTACCCCGGGCTGGCGGCGTTCGGCTCGCGCGAGGCCCGCTGGTTCTTCGGCCGGGAGGCGGTCACCACCGCGCTGCTGGACCGGCTCGCCGAACGGATCGGCCACGGCCCGGTCGTGCTCGTAGCACCCTCCGGCGCGGGCAAGTCCTCGCTGCTGATGGCGGGTCTGCTGCCCGCACTGAGGGACGGCGCACTGAGCGATGGGCCGCTCGTCGGACCTCAGCGCGAGGGCACCGCGCTCGGCGGGCCGCGGCCGGCCGCCGGCCGCCCCGACTGCGCCGACTGGCCGGTCGTGACGGGCACGCCGACCGCCCGTCCGATCGCCGCGCTGCTGCGGGCCCTGGAGTCGACTCTCGGCGGTGTGGCACCGCGGTTGACGGTCACTCAGATGCGCGACTCCCCGGAGGAGGCGGCCGGGGCGATCCGCACGGCACTCGGCCGCGCCTGGCAGGGTCCGGCCGCCGGCCCGGAGGCGACGGGCGGCGGGGCACCGGGCGGGCTGGTGCTGGTGATGGACCAGTTCGAGGAGACCTTCACCCTCTGCCCGGACGAGGCCGAGCGGCGCGCCTTCATCCGCCTGCTGCACGCCCTGGCGGTTCCCCCGCCCCTCCCCGTGATCGCCGGACCGCCCGCCCAGCTACCGCCTACCCCTCCACCGCCCGCCCAGCTACCGGTAGCCGTCCTGCTCGGCGTGCGCGCCGACTTCTGTGGACGGTGCCTCGAACACCCCGAACTGGCCCCGGTGTTCACCCACGGCTCACTCGCCCTGCCTCCGATGAACGCCGCCGAGCTGCGCGCCTCGATCACCCGCCCCGCCGAACAGGTCGGCCTGGTCCTGGAACCGGGCCTGGTCGAACTGTTGCTGCGTGACCTCGGCAGCCCGGACGACCTGGGAGGCGGCACCGGGCCCGGCCCGCACGCGGGCGCCCTGCCGCTGCTCTCGCACGCGCTGCGTGCCACCTGGCAGCAGCGCCAGGGCCGGGTGATGACCGTCGACGGCTATCTGCACAGCGGCGGGATCCACGGTGCGGTGGCCAGGACGGCCGAAGACGTGTTCACCCGGCTCACACCGTCCCAACAGAAGGTCGCACGCCGCCTGTTGGTGCGGCTCGTGCATCTGCGCGAGGGCGGTGAGGAGACCCGGTCGCGGGCCGAACGCGACCGGCTGCTGGGGCAGTCGGCCGATGCGGAGGATGCGGCGGCGGTAATGGACGCCTTCGTCCGGGCCCGGCTCGTGACGGCGGACCGCGAGACGGTGGAGATCACCCATGAGGCGCTGCTGCGGGCCTGGCCCCGGCTGCGGCGCTGGATCCAGGTCGACCGCACCGCACTGCTGGGCCGCCAGCAGTTGGCCGAGGCCTCCGCCGAGTGGACCCGCGCGGGGCGCGACCCCGCTCTGCTCTACCGGGGCACCAAGCTGGCGGCGGCCCGCGACTGGGCCGAGGACGGCGGTCGGCGGGATGAACTCGGCCAGGCCGAGACCGAGTTCCTCGCCGCGAGCACGGCTGCCGAGGAGGCCCAGCGGCAGGCGGCCGCGCGGCAGTCCCGCCGCCAGCGGCGGATGGTGGCCACCCTCGGTGCGCTGCTGGTGCTGACCCTGCTCGCCGGGGCGCTCGCGTTCCAGCAGCGGTCGGACGCGCTGGCGCAGCGACGCCAGGCGCAGTCACGGGCGATGGCGGCCCGTTCGGCGGCGCTGGCGGTGGGCCGTCCCGAGGCGGCGATGCTGCTGGCCCGTGCGGCGTACCGGAGTTCGCCGACCGTGGAGGCGCGTGGTGCGCTGCTGAGCACCCAGGCGCAGCCGTTCCAGGGCCGGCTGCTCGGCCACACCGGTCCGGTGAACGCGGTCGCCTTCGCGCCGGACGGCGGGCTGCTGGTGTCCGGCGGTTCGGACGCCGCGGTGAAGCTGTGGGACGCCTCGCGGCGCACCCTGGTGGCGACTCTCACGGGACATCGGGGCCGGGTGCGCTCGGTGGCGTTCAGTCCGGACGGCGCCTCGGTGGCCTCCGCCGCTTCGGACGACACGGTGCGGCTGTGGGACGTCGCCTCCCGGCAGCCGTCCGCCACCCTGGCCGGTCACGGCGGCGGCGCCCGTGCAGTGGCGTTCAGCCCGGACGGCCGGGTGCTGGCGTCGGCGGACGCGGACCACGCGGTCCGACTCTGGGACACCGGAAGCCGACGGAGCATCGCCGTCCTCACCGGTCACACCGATGATCTCGACGCGGTCGCGTTCAGCCCGGACGGGCACACCCTGGCCTCGGCCGGCGCCGACGGTACGGTGCGGCTGTGGGACACCGCGACGGACAGTCCGATCGCCACGCTCTCCGGCCACACCGACGATGTCCTCGGCCTGGCCTTCAGCCCGGACGGGCGGACCCTGGCCTCCGGGAGCGCCGACCGCACGGTGCGGCTGTGGGACGTTGGTGGCCGGCAGAACACCGCCACCCTGACCGGCCACACCGACGACGTCAACGCGGTCGCCTTCACCCCGGACGGCAGCACGGTGGTCAGCGCCGGCGGCGACGGCACCGTGCGGCTGTGGGACGTGCCGAGTCTGCGGACGGTCGGAATGCTGGCCGGGCACACCGACTACGTCCAGGGGGTCGCGGTGAGTACGCGCGGGCAGGTGGCCACCGCGGGCTTCGACCAGTCGGTGGTGCTGTGGGACCCGGCGACGGCCGCAGTGGTACCTCGTCCGTTCACCGAGGTGTGGAAGGTGGCCTTCGGTCCGGACGGCCGGCGGATGATCACCGCCGGGACGGATCGCACGGTGTGCGTCTGGGACACCGGCTCGCACCGCCTGCTGCACTCGCTCACCGGCCACCAGGGCTCGGTTTTCACGGTGGCGGCGGGCCCGGACGGCACGCTGGCCGCCTCGGGCGGCGCCGACCGCACGGTCCGGCTCTGGGACCTCGATCGCGGGCAGCCGTTGGTCGTACTCACGGGTCATCAAGGGTCGGTGCTGGCGGTCGCGTTCAGTCCGGACGGACGGCTGCTCGCCTCGGCCGGCGAGGACCGCACGGTGCGGATCTGGGACGTCCGGGAGCAGCGGTCGGTCGCGGTGCTCACCGGGCATACCGACTTCGTCAACGCGCTCGCCTTCAGCCCGGACGGCCGGGTACTGGCGAGCGGCAGCGACGATCTGACGATCAGCCTCTGGGAGGTGGCCGGCGCCCGGCTGGCGGGGACGCTGACCGGGCACACCGGTTCGGTGCGCGGGCTCGCCTACAGCCCCGACGGGCGCACCCTGGCCAGCAGCGGCAACGACGCGACCGTACGCCTGTGGGACACCACGACCGGGCGGGCCGTCACCACCCTGACGGGGCACACCGGTTCGGTACGTGGACTGGCCTTCAACCGGGACGGGCGCACCCTGGCCAGCAGCGGCAACGACGCCACCGTACGCCTGTGGGACACCGTGGCCCACCAGAGCATCGCGGTTCTCACCGGCCACACCAGCGCGGTCTGGGGAGTCGCGTTCAGCCCGGACGGGCTGACCCTGGCCAGCAGCGGCAACGACGGCACGGTCCGACTGTGGAACACCGATCCGGGCCGGCGTGCCGCGGCCGTCTGCGCCCTGGTCGGGCCGGTGGACCGGGCCCGGTGGGCCCGCCTGCTCCCGGACCAGCCGGACGACGGCGGGTGCACCGGGTCGTGACCGGGTAGCGGGAGGGAGCCATGTCTGCACAAGCGCCTAAAACGTACGTACCATCAACCGCCATGACCGCTGCCGACGCCCGCGCGGGCCGCCGCGCCTGGATGGGGCTCCTCGTCCTCCTGCTCCCGTCCCTGGTCCTCTCGGTGGACATGGGAGTGCTCTTCTTCGCCGTGCCGTTCATCAGCGCCGATCTGCGACCGAGCGGCACCCAGCAGCTATGGATCATGGACAGCTACTCACTGCTGCTGGCCGGGCACCGTCGGCACCACGACGCTCACCGCCGACCTGGTGCTCTCGGCCGCCCCCGCCGAGCAGGCCGGTGCTGCCGCCGCCGCTTCCGAGACCGCGACCGAACTGGGCAGCTCGCTGGGCATCGCCGTGCTCGGCGCGGCCGGGGCGGCGGTCTACCGCTCACGGCTGGACTGCGCGCTGCCGGCCCACCTGCCGGGTGCGGCGGCGCGGGCGGCGCACGAAACGCTCGGTAGCGCCGTCACCGTGGCAGCACAGCTGCCGGGCCGGGCGGGCGACGAGCTGCTCACCGCCGCCCGGGCGGGGTTCACGGACGGGATGCACCTGGCGGCGCTCGTGGGCCTGGTCCTGATGGCCGGGGCGGCACTGGTGGCCGGCCGGCTACTGCGCCACCTCCCGGCCACCGTCGCGAAATCAGCCGGAACGCCTGCGGATATCCCAGGCCGCCGGCTGAGGTCGCACCGGCCCCGCCCCGTCCGGCCGTTGTGACCGCCGGCCGTTGTGACCGCCGGGCGTTGTGACCGCCGGGCGTGGCGGTCGCCACGGCCGTACGGCGGTGCGGGGTTTCACGAACCGTCGGCGCGCCGCTCAGCTCACCGGCCGTTTCCCGAACGTTTCCCGTGTCCCGGCGAGTTGGGAGACGGCCGCCTGCTGGCCCTCACCCGTCCGATGCGGAACGCTCGAGCCATCGGCCCGCCGGAGCCCGCAGGGGCTCCGCCGGCTCCGCCGCGCTCCGCCGGGCCGACCCGAACCGGGGCCCGCGAGCGACACGGCCAACCGGACCGTCCGCCGGGACGGGAGCCTCGTGGGGCCCGGGTCCACCTGTGGGTCGGGATTCACCGAGGGCCTCAACCGGGCTGCCCGGTACGCCGTGTGACTCCCGCCCCTGCGTGGTAGCCGCATCCGTCACCGAGAAAGCCGAGCACCGCCATGAGATTCCGCCTCGCGGCAGCCGCCGTAGCGGCAGCCCTCGCCGTCGCCTTCGGCCCGGCGCCCGCCGGCACCGCGACCGCCGCCGGCCCGGTCTGCGACGTCCTCGCCCCCGGTGCCTCGGCCGCCGCCGAGGGCGCCGTCCGGGCAGCCTGCTCGCAGATCGGCACCTGGTACACCTGGGGCGGTGGGCACGGCGCCCAGCCCGGTCCCACCTACGGCCATCCGGACGGGGTGGACCCGGCGAGCGACCACGACGCCGAGCGGCTGGGGTTCGACTGCTCGGGGCTGGTCCGGTACGCGTACGCCCAGGCGGTCGGCCAGGACGTCCTCAATGGCTCGGCCGACCAGCAGTTCCACACCGTCCACGCGGCCCAGCGCCTCGCCCCCGACCAGCTCCCCGGCTCGCTGCTGCCCGGGGACCTGATCGCGTACGGGAGTTCGGCCGGCGTCCATCACATCGCCGTCTACCTGGGCGCCGGGAAGACGGTCGAGGCGCGGCAGTCCGGCACCCATGTCGCGGTCAACGACCTGCGGCTGGGCGGCGAGCTGTTCGGGGCGGTGCGGATCGACCCGGGCCCGGTGCGGGGCCCGCTGGTCAGCACCTGGGGCACCGGGGTGTGGACGCACGCCCGGCCCGCGATGGAGAGCGCCCGGGTGTACGCCTTCGCCGGCCCGACCACCGTGCGAGTGGAGTGCCAGAAGCACGCCCAGAGCGTGACGGCCGAGGGGATCACCAACGACGCCTGGTCGTTCCTGCCGGACTACCGGGCGTGGATCACCAACATCCATCTCCGGGGCGGCTACTGGCTCGACGGCGTTCCGGCCTGCGGCTGAGCCCACCGCCCACCACGCCAAACCCCCGGAGCGGCGCGGTTGTTCAGCCGGCCGGGGTCAGCACGCCCGCGCGGCGCAGCAGCCAGCGGTTCGTCCGCCCGACCAGGCCCGCCCGGTCCAGCACTCCGATCACCTTGGACGCCATCCCGGCCTTGACGGCCCGCCAGTGCGGGTTGGCGCGGGCGGCGTCGCGCCCGACGTTCGGGTCGATGCCGACGGCGGCGTAGACCCGGGGGTGGATCAGGCTCTTGGTCGCCCGAAGGATGATCAGCCCGATGAACAGCTGCTCCCAGCGGCGCCGGACCGGGCCGAGGTGCCCCCGCTGGAGCTCCTCGCGGGCGTAGCTGATGTGCCGGGACTCCTCGATCACATGGATCCGGGAGACCTGGCGGGTCAGTGGCTGCAGCGACTCGTCGTTCATGATCTCGCGCTGGAAGGCGTCCAGGATCTCCTCGACGTACATGGTGCCGCCGAAGGTCTGGCTGTGCGTCGAGGTGGCCTTGAAGAAGCGTCCGAGCTCGTGCGAGAGCCGGCCGGGCCCGTAGGCGGGCGCGCCCATCCACGAGATCATCCTGGCGAACATCACCGAGTGCCGGCACTCGTCGGCTATCTCCGTCAGCGCGTACTGCACATGCGCGGTGGTGGGGTCCCGGTCGAAGGCGTGGCGCAGCAGCATCTGCATCAGGATCTCCTCGAACCAGATGCCCACGCTGGCGATGCTGGCCACCTCGTGCTTGCTGAGCTCGATCCGCTGCTCCTCCGAGAGCCCCTCCCACAGCTCGGTGCCGTAGAGCGAGAGGTGCCTCGGCGGGCAGTAGTAGCGCCCGGGCAGCGGAGCGACGGACCAGTCGACGTCCTTGAGCGGGTCGAAGGAGAGCTTGGCCGAGGAGGCGAGCAGGCGCTCGGCCGTACGCCGGCGGTCCCGCACCTGCTGCTCGGCGCCCGTGCGGCTGCGCTGGGTCACGGTCATGGGCAACTCCTCCTCGGCTCGCCGAGGGGCGGCCGGCCTGGCTGGCCCCTCCTTCCCGAAGCTAGAGACTATTAGACGTTGCGTCAATAGCGGTGCCAGCAGACGCCCGCGCCCGCCGATCACGTGGGCGGACCAACGCCGGGCGAACCAGGTGACGATCACGCCGCTGGCGAACGACCTGCGATCGGCCACCTCGAAGAGCGTGGGGTCGAACCCGTCGTCGAACATCGGGACTCCGTCACCCGCCACCAAGGTTCGCCAGGCCTTGCCTGGCCTTCCCGAAGCGCTTGCGTTCAGCGGGCCGGCTGGTCCGGGACCTCCGGGCGGCGCGACCCGAGGACGGGGGCCGCGGCCTCCCAGTAGTCCGGGTCGACCGGCCCGCGGCGGCGCAGGTCGACCCTGACCTGGTCGGCCAGCCTGCGGGTGTCCCGCCGGTTCACCACGGCGCCCAGCCCCGCGCCGACCAGCAGCGGCGTCAGCGACGGCAGCCGGCGCAGGGTGCCGCGGGTCAGCCGCTTGCGCAGCTTCTGCCGCACCTCCGCGCCGATCGCCACCGCCGCGAGCCCGGCCGGGCCGATCAGCGCGGACGGGTCGATGCCCCGGCGGTTCGCCCAGGCGGCGACGTACTCGGTGCCGCGCTGCGTGGCGCTGCCGACGGCGGGCTGGCCGTAGACCTGGTGCAGTTCGGCGATCAGCTTGACCTCCACCGCCGCGACCGCCAGCGTCTCGGACGCGATCTCCGCCGCCATCGCGGGCGGCACCGGCAGCATGGCCACCGCGCCGACACTCGCCCCCACGGCGGCCGACGCCCGGCACGCCCCGGCGACCAGCCGGTCGGCCAGGTCCTCGGGCCCGACCGCGTCCGGGTGGTGGGCCCGCAGCGTCGCGAGGTCCCGTACCGGGATGCGCGGCGCCGCCTGCAGCAGCCGCTCGGACAGCAGTCGGCCGCCCTCGCCGGCGCCCCTGGCCGCCGCGAGGCCGCCGTGCCCGAGCATCCGCGCCACCGAACGGACCAGCGCGGTGGCCCGCTCAGCCCCTCTGCGCCGGTACCACCGCTCCCGGGCCGCGGGGGGTACCCCCGTCGGAGGCCGCTCCATCTCCTCCGCGAGCGCGGACAGTTCCTCGACCGCCGCCGCGGCCTCGTCGGGCTCCGCCGTCCGCCCCTCCGGCGGTGTTCCGGCCGCTCCGGAGCCGCCGCTCTGCGCCGGGTTCACGGCCGCCGCGGCCTCGTCGGGCTCCGCCGGCCCCGGCATCCCGGCGTCCGGCCGGCCGCCGCCCGCGGGCGGGCCCGACGGCTCGGCGCCGTCCCGGCCGCGCCGGCGGAACCTGCGGAAGGACGATCCCATGTCCTCCGCCTACCCGCCCCACCACCCCGGCACGCCTCAGCGGCACCATCAGCGCCCCGGCCGACGGGCGCGGCGCCACGGTGCGGGCTGCCGGAGCGGGCTCCGGGAGGACCCGGCCGTTCGGCGGCGCACCCGTGACCCCTCCCCCGGACGGCGGATGCCAGAATCGGCACAGCGCGGCGCCCGGCCCGCGCCCCGGGAGGAGAGAGACGTGGACACCGGCGCAGCCCCGATCGCAGCCATCGACATCGGCGGTACCAAGATCGCTGCGGCGCTGGTCGGCAGTGACGGCACCCTGCTGACACGTACTCAACGGCCGACGCCGGCCGCCCCCGACGGGGAGACCGTGCTCGGCGCGGTGCTGGACGCCCTGGATGAGCTGGCCACCGCACCGGGCTGGGCCGAGGTGCGGGCGCTGGGCGTGGGCAGCGCCGGTCCGGTGGACATCAGCCGAGGCACCGTCAGCCCGGTCAACATCCCCGGCTGGCGCGGCTTCCCGATCGTGGAGCGACTGTCGGCCCACCCCGCCGCCAAGGGCCTGCCGGTGGTCCTGGCCGGGGACGGCATCGCCATCGCGGCCGCCGAGCACCGTTTCGGCGCGGCGCGACCGTACGACAACGCGCTGTGCATGGTGGTGTCCACCGGTGTCGGCGGGGGCCTGGTCCTGAACGGCGGACTCCACAGCGGGCGCACCGGGAACGCGGGTCACATCGGGCACATCACCGTCGACCTCGACGGCGATCCCTGCCCGTGCGGCAGTCGCGGCTGCGTGGAGCAACTGGCCAGCGGTACGGCCATCGCCCGCTACGCACTGCGCTCGGGCTGGCGCCCGGCCGGCCAGGACACCTCGGCGGTCGCCGTGGCCGCCGCCGCCCGTGCCGGGGATCCCCCCGCGCGGGCCGCGTACGAGCGGGCGGGGCGGGCACTGGCCGCCGCGATCGCGGCCACCGCGACGCTGGTCGAGATCGAGGCGGTGGTGATCGGCGGCGGGGTGGCCCAGGCCGACGGCCTGCTGTTCGACCCGCTCCGGGCCCACCTGAAGACGTACGCGGCCCTCCCGTTCGCCGCCGGCCTCACCGTGCACCGGGCCCGGCTGGGTACGGACGCCGGCCTGGTCGGCGCGGCGGCGGTGGCGATGGCCGCCGGAGCCTGAGCGCACGGTGGCGGCCGGCCCCTGCGGGCCGGACACCGTCGCGGCCCCGGGCTCGCGAGACCCTCCGGGGACGCGGCGGACCGCGAACGAGCGCGCGCCCCGTCGAAGGGCTCGCCAGGAGCCCCGGGGGGGTGCAACCCGTGCCGCCGGGTTCGGACGGCCCGGACGCCGTTCGCCGCCCACGCTCCCCCGCGCCCCTCGGGCCGCCGGGCGCCACCCGGCCGCCCCTCGGCGAAGCGATCTCGCGTGGAGCGACGGCACAGCCCCATGGGACGATGACAGGGCTGACTCACTGACCCCGGACGGTTGCGTGGCCATGCATACCGACGAGCAGGGACCTGGTGCGGCGCCCCACCGCGGCTCCACGGGTGGGGAGCGGACGTATGACGGCCTGCTGACGGTCCCGATCGCCACCGCGCTGGTCTCGGCCGACGGCCGGATCCTGCACTGGAGTCCGGACGCGGAGGTGCTGCTCGGCTACACCGCCGAGGAGGCGATCGGCCGGTACGCCGCCGAGCTGCTGGTCCCCGACGAGCTTCGACCCGAGGTGCTGGACCTGTTCGACAGCATCCTGAACGGGCACCCGTGGTCAGGGGTCTTCCCGGTGCGGCACCGCGAGGGCCACCACGTGGTCCTGGAGTTCCGCACCCATCCGATCGCGGGCCCCGAGGGCGGGCCGCTGGTGCTCGCGGTGGCCTCGGACGTGACCGTGCTGCAGCAGCTGCAGGCCGATCTCGCGGTGCTGGACGGGTTCTTCAACCAGTCGCCGGTGGGGATGGCGGTGTACGACCGGCAGCTGCGCTTCGTCCGGCTCAACGAGGCGCTGGCCCGGGTGAACGGGGTGTCGGTGGCGGGGCACCTGGGCCGCCGGTTGAGCGAGGTGCTGCCGGGGATCAACGGCGCCGAGATCGAGGAGGTGATGCGGCAGGTACTGGAGGGCGGCGACCCGGTGGTCGATGCCCGCTCGCACGGCCGCACTCCCGCCGACCCGGAACACGACCACGCCTGGTCGGCCTCGTACTTCCGGCTGGAACGGCCGGACGGCGAGGTGCTCGGGGTCAGCTCCACCGTGGTCGATGTGACCGCGCGCTACCGCGCCGAGTCGCGGGCCGTCCGGGCGCAGGAACGGCTCAGGGCGCTGGTCGAGGCGGGCGAGTCGGTCGGCACCACGCTCGATCTGCGGCGCACTGCAAGGGAGTTGGTCGATGCGATGGTGCCCAGGGTGGCGGACGTCGCCTCGGTGTTCGCGCTGGAACGGCTGGTGTCCGGGCCGGAGAAGAACGAGTACGGGACGCCCCGGAAGCACGAGAAGGACGTGCGGCTGGTGCGCCGGCTCGCGGTGGGCACCTGCGACCCGTCGTACCCGATCCGGTACCTCCCCACCGAGGCCGTGTACCGCCTCCCGCCCGACTCGCCGTACGAGCGGGCGATGGCCGGCCGCCGGACCGTGGTGGTGCCGTCCTGGGAGCTGCCGCTGCTCACCACCGACATGCCGCCCGACCAGCTGCGCGCCTACCAGGGCAAGCACTCGCAGACGGTGCGGATCACCCCGCTGGTGGCCCGGGGCACCGTGCTGGGCATGGTGGTGTACTCGCGGCGCGGCTCGCACGCCCCGCTGGACGACGAGGACGCCAGGCTCGGCGACGAGCTCGCCTCCCGGGCGGCGGTGTCCATCGACAACGCCCGGCTCTACCAGCGGCAGCACGAGACGGTACTGGCCAGGGCGGAGGCGCTGCGCACCGCGAAGGCGGCCCAGGCACGCCTCGCGCTGGTGAACCGGGCCTCGGCGAAGATCGGCACCACACTCGATCTCGCGCAGACCGCAAGGGAGTTGGCCGAGGTGGCGACCCCCGAGCTGGCCGAGTCGGTGGTGGTGGAGGTGCTGGAAGCGCTGGTGAGCGGCGAGGAGACGGTGGCGCCCAGCCCGGCCGACCGTTCGGCGCTGCTGCGCCGGATGGCCTTCCACGCGACACCGGATTCCCGGCTGAAGCCGATCGCGCAGGTCGGCGACGTGCACCTGTTCCCGCCGTCCACGCCGTACGCCTGGGCGCTGGCACACCGCCGTCCCGTGCTGATACCGGCGCTCGAGGGTGACGCGCTGAGCTGGTTCACCGACGACCCCGAGCGGCTGGCCGCCGCCTCCGTGGAGGGGGTCGGCTCGTGCATGGTGGTGCCGCTGATCGCCCGGGGCTCACCGGTCGGTGTGACCGCCTTCTACCGCCACCGGAGCCAGGCCCGCTACACCGAGGACGACCTGGCACTGGCCGGGGAGCTGGCCGCCCGGGCGGCGGTGTCCATCGACAACGCCCTGCTCTACAACCGGGAGCGCGAGGCGGCCCGGCTGCGCAAGCAGGCGCTGGACGAGGCGCACGCCGCGCAGCAGCGCCTCGCCCTGTTGAACGAGGCCAGCACCCGGATCGGGACCACCCTGGACGTCCAGCGCACGGCGCACGAGCTGGTCAAGGTGGTGGTGCCGCGGTTCGCCGACTTCACCACGGTCGACCTGCTGGAGTCGGTGCTCGAGGGGGACGAGCCGGACGCGCTTCCGATGGACGGTCCGGTGCTGCTGCGCGCGGTCGCCGTCGGTGAGCTCGGCAAGAACGGCGAGCTGACCGAGGTGGGGACGATGGCCGACAGCTCGGATCCGGTCGGCGGCCTCTCGCAGTCCGCCGAGGTGTACGCGCAGAGCCTGCGGACCGGGCGCTCCATCCTGGTGGCCGAGGTGGACGAGGAGGCGCTGCGCCGGATCGTGGCGGTGCCCGAGCAGGTGGTGCCCAGCCTGGCGGCCGGCGTGCACTCGTACATCATGGTGCCGCTGCTGGCCCGGGGGGTGGTGCTGGGCGGCGCGGAGTTCGTCCGGATGGGCAATCCGGAACCGTTCACCGCCGCGGACGTGGCACTGGCCGAGGAGCTGGCCGCCCGGGCGGCGGTGTGCATCGACAACGCCCGGCTGTACCGGCGGGAACGGGACACCGCGCTGACCCTGCAGCGCAGTCTGCTGCCGCAGGAGGTGCACCGCTCACTGGGCCTGGAGATCGCCTACCGGTACCAGCCGAGCAGTGTGATCAGCGAGGTGGGCGGCGACTGGTTCGACGTGGTGCCGCTGTCCGGCGGACGGGTGGCGCTGATCGTCGGCGACGTGATGGGCCACGGCATCCGGGCCGCCGCGACGATGGGCCAGCTCCGCACGGTGGCACGGACACTGATCACCATCGACCTCGATCCCGCCCGGGTGATGCGGCGGCTGGACGACGCCGCTGCGGCGATCGGCGAGGGGCAGTTCGCGACCTGCGTCTGCGTGGTCTTCGATCCGCTGGACCGCAGCTGCACCGCGGCCGGCGCCGGGCACCTGCCGCCGGTGGTGGCCGAGGCGCCGGGTTCGGCCCGGCTGCTGGAACTGCCGCCGGGCGCACCGCTCGGAGTCGGCGGGGTGCCGTTCAGCTCCACGCACTTCACCCTGCCCGAGGACGGCATCCTGGTGCTCTACACCGACGGCCTGGTGGAGCGCCGGGGCCAGGACCTGGAAGAGGGCATGGAACTGCTGCGCCGCACGGTGGCCGACCGGCGGCCCACCCTGGAGCAGAGCTGCGACGCCGTGGTCACCGCGCTGACCGCGGACGCCGTCCAGGGGGACGACATCGCGGTGATCATGGCCCAGGCCCGGCCGGTGGGTGCGGACCGGCTGGCCGTACTGCCGCTGGTGGGCGATCCGTCAATGGTCGGCCACGCCCGGCGGTTCATCCGCCACACCCTGAGGTCCTGGGGTCTCGCCGCGCTGGTCGACCTCGCCGAGCTGCTGACCAGCGAGCTGATCACCAATGCCCTGGTGCACGCCGGGGCGCCGAAGGAGGTCCGGGTCTTCCGCAACGCGGTCCTCACGGTGGAGGTGTCCGACATCGACAGCCACGCGCCGAGGATCCACCGGGCGCGGAACTCCGACGAGGGCGGGCGCGGCATGCACCTGGTGAACGAACTCGCCCACCGCTGGGGCAGCCGGAGCACCGCCGAGGGCAAGGTCGTCTGGTTCGAGCTGGAGATCCCCCCGGGCGCCCCGCGCTGAGGCCCGTGCGGCACCCGGAGCCAGGGGCCGGCGAGGCACCCCGCTCCGAGGCCCGGCAGGGTTCCGGCGTCCGGCCTCCCGTACCTCTCCCGCACCGGAGCGCCCCGCTGCACAATGCTGAACTCCCCTTCGTGGAAAGGCCAGTGATGAGCACTCCGCGTGGCCCGCTCGACTCCTCCCGCATCCCGCGCTACGCCGGGCCTGCCACCTTCGCCCGACTGCCCCGCCTGGACGAGGTCGGGCGCGCCGACATCGCCGTGGTCGGCATCCCGTTCGACTCCGGGGTCTCCTACCGGCCGGGTGCCAGGTTCGGCGGCAACGCCGTGCGCGAGGCGAGCCGGCTGCTGCGCCCCTACAACCCGTCGCAGGACGCCGCCCCGTTCGAGCTCGCCCAGGTGGCGGACGCGGGCGACATCGCCGTCAACCCGTTCGACATCGACGAGGCGGTGGCGACCGTCGAGGCGGCGGCCGGCGAACTCGTCTCCACCGGCGCGAAGTTGCTCACCCTCGGCGGCGACCACACCATCGCGCTGCCGCTGCTGCGCTCGGTCGCCAAGCGGCACGGGCCGGTCGCACTGCTGCACTTCGACGCCCATCTGGACACCTGGGACAGCTACTTCGGCGCCAGGTACACCCACGGCACCCCGTTCCGGCGCGCGGTGGAGGAGGGCCTCCTGGACACCTCCGCGCTCTGCCACGTCGGGACCCGGGGCCCGCTGTACGGCAGGCACGACCTCACCGAGGACGAGAAGCTCGGCTTCGGCATCGTCACCTCCGCCGACGTGCTGCGACGCGGGGTGGACGACGTCGCCCGGCAGTTGCGCGAGCGGATCGGCGACCGGCCGCTGTACGTCTCCGTCGACATCGACGTCCTCGACCCGGCGCACGCACCCGGCACCGGAACCCCCGAGGCGGGTGGCCTGACCTCACGCGAACTCCTGGAGATCCTCCGGGGGTTGGCCGGCTGCCGGCTGGTCTCCGCCGACGTGGTGGAGGTCGCCCCCGCGTACGACCACGCCGAGATCACCGCCGTCGCCGCCTCACACACCGCCTACGAGCTCACCACCCTGATGGCCCGGCAGGCGGCCGGGTGACCTCTGAAGCGACGGTGCGCGCTCCGAGGGACCCGCCCGGGCGTCCGGCTCCTGCCGCGGGCTCAGGCGGGACGGGCGCGCAGCGCGGTGATCCGCTCGACGGCGGCAACGAACGCCGCCGGGCCGAGCCGGGACGGCTCGGAAGATCCGGCCGGGCGTGGCCACGCCGGGCCCACGGGTGATCATCCGTCGGATAGGCTCGGCTGGGTACCTCAGCCGGAGGAGAGAAGAGGACAGATGAACGAGCGGCGCGTGCTCGACTGGTCCGAGGCGACCTGGCTCAACCCGCCGCTGCGCACCGAGTCCGACGGCCGGGACCTGGTGGTGACCACCCGCGACCGGAGCGACTTCTGGCGCACCACCCACTACGGCTTCGAACGGGACGACGGGCACGCCCTGCTGACCGGGCTGGCGGTCGGCACGGCCGTCGAGGTGACCTTCCTGGCCCGATTGGACCAGCCGTACGACCAGGCCGGCGCCATGGTCCGGGTGGACGAGCAGAACTGGATCAAGACCGGCGTCGAACTGACCGACGGACTGCCGCACTTGGGCGCCGTGGTCACCCGGGGCCACTCCGACTGGTCGCTCGCCCCCGTCCCCGAGTGGGCCGACCGTCCCGTCACCGTCCGGGTCAGCCGCGGCCGGGACGCGGTGACCATCCGGGCCCGCTGCGGCGGCGAGCCCTGGCGCACGGTCCGGCTGGCCCCGCTGGCCGGGCACCTGACGGCCTCGGCCGGTCCCTACTGCTGCTCCCCCGAACGCGAGGGGCTGCGGGTGCAGTTCTCGCAGTTCACCGTCGGGCCCGCGGACCGGGCGCTGCACGCCGGCCTCGACGGCTGACCGGCCCGGACGGCTGACGGCGCGCTCGGCGGACGGACGGCCCGCGGTCCCCGTCCGCCGGACCGCGTCCCCCGTCCGCCGGGCCGGAGCGTCAGCCGCCGGACGTGGTCCGGTACGGCGATGCGGCGTGCTGGGCGGCGTACAGCAGGGCGGGCCTGAGCTTGGGCCAGAAATAGTCGTTCTGGCAGCTGTAGGGCGGCAGGAATCCGTCGCAGCCGCGGCCGTCGCTGTCACCGACCTCGATCGTGAAGCTCGCCAGGCCGAGCTTGTCGTAGGTCCAGTCGTCGGTGCCGCCGGCCGCGTCGTAGAGGATCTCACCGGCCTGGCCGTACTGGTATCCGGTGATCGAACCCATCCGGGCGGCCATGGCGCGAAGTGCGGCGTCGTTCCCGGTGTGCACGGTGTGGTCGTACTCCCACGGGAAGAGGACCATGCCGGCGTCGCTGTGCAGGGTGATCATGACGCCGCGGGTGTCGGCCGGGGCCGGGGCCGAGTCGCCGCTGGCGCGCACGGCCGGGTACAGCTCCCGGAAGAGGTTCTCCAGGGCGGAGTTCTCGGTCTCGGAGTCGGGGTTCGGCCCGAGGTAGGTCTCCTCGCAGGGCTGGTCCGAGGTGCCGCTGGCGCCCCAGTGCGTACCGGCGTTGCGGTTGAGGTCGATGCCGACCTGGCCGTTCCAGTCGCAGGAGCTGCCGTTGGTGTCGTCGGCGTTCTTGCGCTGCAGGTTGGGGTTGTCACCACCTTGCTGGACGATGTCGACGCCGTCGGGGTTGGCGATCGGCACCACCCACATCTCGGTGGAGTCCAGCAGTGCGGTGACGGTGGGGTCCGTCCCGTAGCCGCCGGTCAGGTAGTCGATCCAGCGCCAGGAGACCTCGCCGGTGGTGATCTCCCTGGCGTGGATCTGGCTCATCAGGAAGAACCGGGGCTTGGCCGAATTCGGGTCGAGCCGGCAGTCGCCGTGGGTCAGCTTGGTGATGCAGACGGCCTTCAGGTCGTAGCCGCCCGGCTGCCCGTTCTGCTTGCGCCAGGACTGGCCGTAGGTCACCACGGTGGCCAGGTCGGGGTGTGCGGCGGCGGTCTGGTCCAGGTGCGCGTAGTGGGCGTCGACCGTGCGGTAGCCGCCGTAGTACGTGTCGTTGACGCCGACCCCGGGGGCCGTCCGGGCGCTGCTGTGCCCACCGGGCGGGGTCCGGTCCACCGACCAGCTGAAGCCGAGCCGGTGCAGGCGCTCCCCGACCGCCGGGTAGCCGAGGACGAACAGGTCGTTGCCCTGGCGCTTCTCCAGGACGTCGAAGCCGCCCGCGAGCAGCTTCTGCGGGTCGCCGGCGCCGCGGATGGGGACCCGGTAGACGACGGCCCGGCCCGACGACGGGTCGGCCGAGGCGGTGTCGGCCCGGGACAGGGCGGGCAGCGCGACTGCGGCGAGCGCTGCCATCGCGCCGACGGACGCAATCACAAGTCGGTTTCTGAGCATAGGAGTTGGCCCTTCGAGTGGGGGTGAACGGCCCGAGTTCCGACAAGGTACCGCCGAACTCACGTCATGCCCACGCCGACTCGCCTGCCAGAAATACGACTTGACGACTATGCGATGGCGCGGCCCCTCACTTGGAGGGGCCGCCCATCGCGCACCATGCCCGGGCCCGGGCCAGACCGCCGCTCGCGGGCCGGCGCTCGCCCGCTCCGCCCAGTTCAGGCGCTCTCGGATCCCGCCCGGCCGACCCGAGGGCGGCGTCCCGGTCAGTACGGGCGGGCCCGGGACTGCAGCGACTTGGCGAGCTTCGCCGCCTTGGCCTTGGGGAACGTCACATGGTCCGGATCGCCCGCGGAGGTGTAGCGGTCCGCGGGATTCGCCGCCAGCCTGTCGAGCCAGGTGGTGGAGCCGAAGGCGGCCTCCGGGCCGGTGGCCGCCTCGGAGCGGATCCGGGGGATCGCGGCCGGATCGAACGAGGCGTCGAACGGCGAGCGGGACGGGTTGGAGCCCACCAGATAGACACCGCGGTGCTGGTAGCTCACGGCCCCGGCACCGCCCGCCACGGCGAGCGAACCGGGCTTGGGCATCGCCCCGTAGGGCAGGGCCAGGGACTGCACGGAAGCGCCCGGGACCGCCGCGGTGATCTCCGCCTGCTCGCTCGCGATCGCCTCCTGCACCTCGGCCGCGTCGAGGGTGGCCAGGTTGGAGTGGTGCAGCGTGTGGTTGCCCACCTCGAAGCCGTGCTGTGCCAGCCAGCCGAGCGCCTTGGCGGTGCCGGTGGTGGAGAAGGCCGACCCGTTGACGAAGAAGGTGGCCCTGGCCCGGAACGCGGGGTGGGCCTTGGCGACGTCCAGCAGGATGCCCAGCGCGCTGTCCGGCGCGGGATCCCCCTTCTCGTCCAGCCGGACCTGGCTGTTGGTCGAGTCGTCGAAGGTCAGCACCACCGGATGGCTACCGGCCGGGATGTCGATCCTGCCGCTGGTGAGCTCGGCCGCGGTGATGGGCACGTAGCTCTCCCGGGCCAGCCGCTCCAGCTCCGCGCGGAAGTCCGCCGGGGTCCGGTCGTAGACGCTCGCCGGATGGTCACTGAGTTGGTGGTACATCAGGACGGGTACCTGGCCCAGCTCGTCGGCCTGGACGGACTCGGGCCGCGGAGGCACGGCCGGGGAGGAACCGGCCAGGGTCACCGAGGCGGCGGGGGCGGACCCGCCCTGTGTGTGCCCGGCACACGAGATGGCGCCCAGCAGGAGGACCGCGGCGGACAGGAGCACGGTGGAGCGGCGCATGGGACCTCCAGATCGCGGAATCTGCCCTCAGCCTCACCGCGAACGGAACGGAGCGCGCACCCCGGCGGTCCGAACAGCCCAACCGTTGGTCCCGACGGGGTACGGCGCTGCCGGTCCGGGCACCGGCCGGGTGGCGGGCCGCCGCCCGGCCCGGATGACACCCGCTCAGCGGAACGGGACCCCGTTCCGTCGGAACGTGATCCCGTGTTGCGAGGTCAAGGACATTGGGGGAGATATAGGAGAAATCAGTCCATCAGATGACAGGTGGTACCCCCATGTGCCCCTCCTTCGCCAGCGGTGCCGCCCCCCGGAGAAGACTCCTCCGCTGGATCCGCGGAATCCGGGCCCGGGGAAAGCTCCCTCTTCCGCGGTCCCGCAGGAGCCGGCTGGCGCTGACCACCGGTATAGCCGTGGCCTGCGCGGCCCTGGGCGCGTTCGTTCTGGGCACTCTCTCCACCGGGTTCCGCCTGCAAGGCGTCCGGGACCGGCAGTGGCTCAACGCCGCCGGCGCCAAGTCCCTCGATCTGGTCGTCACCGCCGACGACGACTCCGAGCTCGACACCCTCAAGGCCTCGCTCGACGGCAGTCCCGTCGCCACGACCAGGCAGGGCGGGGAGCTCCATCTGCGGCCGCCCGCCCTGACCGACGGGGAGCACCGGCTGTCCATCCGCGGCGCCGGCCTGCTGCCGTTCACCAGGGCGACCGTCACCCGGACCTTCATCGTCGCCACCGCGGCGCCCGCCCTGCGCTTGGACAAGGTCGCGGCGGGCCGCCCCCACACCCCCGTGACGGTCCACGGCACGGCGAGGAACGCCGCCCGGGTCGAGGTCAACGGCCGGCCGGCACCAGTGGCCGCCGACGGTACGTTCTCGGCGGCCGTGGCCGACCCGCCTCCCATGATCAAGGTCACCGCCGCCGACCGCGCGGGCAACACCACCACCGACACCGTCCGCGTGGGCAGGGCCCACCCGCTGCTCCGCGCGGCCCATCTGACCGCCATCGGCTGGACCTCGGACCCGCTGCGCAACGGGATCCTGGAGCTGATCCAGCAGAAGAAGCTCAACGCGGTGGAACTGGACATCAAGGACGAGAACGGAGAGGTCGGGTACGCCTCCCAGGTACCGCTGGCCAAGGAGATCGGCTCGGTCAAGGGCTACTACGACGCCCGGGCGACCATAGACGCGCTGCACAGGGCCGGGGCCCAGGTGGTCGGACGCATAGTCGCCTTCCGCGACCCGATCCTCGCCACCGCCTCGTGGCAGGACGGCCACCACGATCGCGTGGTCCAGACCCCCGACGGCGGGGCGTACAACGGCGGCAACTACGGCCGGTTGTCCTTCACCAACTTCGCCGACCGCACCGTCCGCGACTACAACCAGGCCCTCGCCACCGAGGCCGCCTCGCTGGGCTTCGACGACATCCTCTACGACTATGTACGCCGCCCCGACGGCCCGCTGGGCACCATGACCTTCCCCGAGCTCGGCAGCACCACCCCGGAGCAGAGCATCGCCGACTTCGTGGCCGAGACCCGGACCAAGCTCGGCGACCGGGGCACCTTCCTCGGCGTGTCCGTCTTCGGGATCGCCGCCACCCGCCCGAAGGAGATCGCCCAGGAGATCGGCGCCCTGGCCCAGCAGGCCGACTACATCGCCCCCATGGTCTATCCCTCGCACTGGGGCCCCGGCGAGTACGACGTGCCCAACCCCAACGCCCAGCCGTACGACATCGTCCACCGCTCCCTGGCCGACTTCGCAAGGAAGACCGACGGCACCCAGGCCCAGGTGATCCCGTGGCTCCAGGACTTCTCCCTGGGCGTGCACTACGGACCCAAGGAGGTCACCGACCAGATCCGGGCCGCGGCCGAGAACGGAATGCAGTCGTTCCTGCTCTGGAACGCGGGCGCCCGCTACCAGGGTGACGCGCTCTCCGTGATCCAGTGAACTCCCGCCGGGCAACGGCGATCCCGCCTCACCGCTCCCCCTCTGGTGCGCTCCTGGATCCGTGGCCCCGCACATCCCCCGGGTACGGGGCCACACCGCACCCGGCCGGTCCTGCCCGGCCTGGAGGACGAGTTTCGCGGTGTGGATCCGGTGGCTTCCGGTGTACCAGCGTCGGCATCGCGGAAGGCTAGGAACTAGGTGCAGCACGGGAGTTGTATCGGCTCGGGGGGGGAGCGTGCGATGTGACATGCCCTGACGACCTGTGGGACGGCGGCCGCGCCGCGCCGCCCGTGGACGACGAGCCGGTGGAGCCCCGCCGACGCCGCTACCGCCGAGGCCGATGTCCGCCCGTCGATCCCGGCCTCGCGATCGACGACCACCAGCCCATCACCGGGTGAGCTGGACAACCCTCAGGAGAGAGGAAGTGATCACGATGTCGTGGAGGGACCACGTCCCGCACCAGCCGACGCCGGACGAGCTCGTACAGGCAGGCCCCGCAGACGCCCAACAGCAGCACGACGTCGAGGAGTTCGAGCACCACGACTCCGAGGAGGCCTTCTACGAGATGCCGACCAGAGCGGCGCGGCAGGCCGCTTGAACCACCAGCCCGCCCGGCACGGCCGGGCGGGCTCGATCGCTGCTTCCGACTGCCGGGCCGGCCGGCCTTCCGCGCGGGCCCGGAGGGCGGTGTACATGTGCTGGACGAGGCGCGCCGGTCCCAGGAGGAGAACCGGAGCCGGCGCGCCGAAACGACGTCACACAGGGGTGCCGGGAACCAGGGTGAAGCCTGAGCCGCAGGCGGCCGCAAGGTTGGACGCGTCGAACGGCGTGGCGGTGATGTCGCACACGGCCTCGTACACGGCTCCCCTGTCGGTCTGCACGTTGAGGAAGAGCTTGTTGGGGGTGTTCGCATCACTCTCGGTAGCGGACAGGTCGGTGTCGATCACACACTTCGGGGCACCGGGGATGACGTCGACGTCGACCCATGCTCCCGGGTTCCGGCTGTCGTTGAGGAAGGCTTCCCCTCTGCCGTTCGTCGCCAGGCGGAACTCGGTGTTCGAGAAGTCCCCGAAGTCCACGACGCCGGAGCTGAAGTCACGCTCCACCTTGCGGCATCGCCCGTCGCCCCCCTTGCCGCCGTTCTGGTCCACGGAGTGCCCGGACGGGAGCCCGGAAGCGGCGGAGTCGGCTCGACCCGTCGTGTGCACACTGCTCTGGGCGACCGCAGGCGAAGCAAGGACAACCCCGGCGACTACCGCTCCGGTCACCGCGGACAGGCTCCTGAAACCGCATTTCATCAGTGAATCCCTTTCCTACTGGGGGCGTACGATGCCAGCCCGGCGACCGTGTGCCCGACGAGCCACCCCGTCGGTGGTGTCCGCATCTGACCAGCGCCGCCCGTACGGAACGCCACCTCGGAGACGTGGTTCGCCGCACGGCTGCAGGCACGCAACGCGGCAGCGAGCGCGTCCACCTGACACGGCGACGGCTCGGTTTCACCCGCACCACGACCTTCACGTGACAGATTGTAGCCAGAGTATCACTCTTTGAACAAATCCCCGCGCATGGAGTGACGCTCCGTCACCTCGGCGGAGGCCGAAGGAGCCGATCCCTCCGGGGCCTCAGGACTCCGTCGGGAAGTCCGCACCCGGCAGAATCAGGTGAAATCGACCACCGGCGAACCGAGCAGCAGCAGCGCCCGGACGAGCCCGCTGATCCCGGTCAACCGATGGGGGACATCCGGCGGATCGTCGTCCGCGCGCCCCGTGTCGATGCTCATGCCGTCTCCCGATCTTCCCGGGCCGGCAGCTCGTCCCGGCTCGGTGCCGGATCGGCCGTCTCCGCCCTGCCGGCCTTCCGCCTGCGCCTCTCGGCGCCCAGCCAACCCACCAGTGCGATCAACCCGCCCGCGAGGGCGCCAGAGACCAGCTTGTGCAGTAGATCGGTCACCGAAGACTCCACTTCCCGATGGCGGCGCGCGCAGGTGATCACGCGCGCCACGAACACGTCAGGCAGGACGCTAGGAAGTACCGATGAAATCGCCATGAAACGGCGCTGCCGATCAGGGGCCTCGGGGCTTCCTGAATGAGCACTTCGCGCCCCGGCCACCGTCGACGCCGACGGCCAAGGCGGCCCCTGCTCCCTTGATGCATCGGCATCTGCCCAGGTGGGGGACCCTGGCGCGGCCACCGGCCGGATATGGCCGGTCCGTTGGCCTGTTCCCTGGTCGGTGCCCGGACCAGCATCAATGGCCTCGGCCGCACCGCCGATGTCCGAGAATCCAGGCCCGAGAACCAGGGAGCCGTCATGCCGACGACCGCAACCGCCGCCCCACCGACCGCAACCGCGCTCACCGAACGAGAGCGTGACGTGCTGTACGCGATCGGCTGCGGCCTGACGGACGCCGAGATCGCCACCGCCCTTGCCGTCCCCGAACACGCCGTGGCCGGACACCTCGGACGGATCCTCACCACGCTCGGGCTGCGCGACCGGGCAGCCGCCATCGTCCACGCCTTCGACTGCGAACTGGTGACGCCCGGTCATGGTCCGCGCGGGCGCTCGGCGGGGCCGGTACCGCGAATCACCGTCCGCCGGCCGACGGGACCCGTGCCCGAGCCGTGGCTGCGCATCTGCGTGCTCGGCCCGCTGCGCGCCTGGCGCGCCGGGCAGCCCGTGGACCTGGGTCCGGTCCGCCAGCAAGCCGTACTGGCCGCCTTGGCGTTGTGCCCGGACCGGGCGGTCAGCCGGCACGAGCTGTTGGACGGGGTGTGGGGGATGGAACCGCCGATCGGCAACGTCGTACCGGTCTACATCTATCGGCTGCGCAAGATCCTCTGCACCGGGGACCGCCCGGACTGGGTGATCAGGCGCGATCAGTGCGGCTACCGACTCGTCGGCGGCGCGGTCGAGGTGGACGTGGCCCGCATGGAGGAACTCGTCACCGCGGCCGGAACGGCCGAGCGGGCCGGCGACCTGGCCGAGGCGGTACGCGCCTGCTCCCGCGCGCTGGACCTCTTCCGCGGCGAGCCCCTGGCCGGCCTGCCCGGGCCGCTCGCCGAACTGGAGCGGCTGCGGCTCACCGAACGCAGGATCACCCTGGTGCAGCGGAAGGCGGGATGGCAGCTGCGGCTGGGCCGGAGCACCGAGGCGATCGCCGAACTGTCCGCACTGGCCGCGGCGCAGCCACTCAACGAACCGGTCGCGGCACTGTTGATGCGCGCCCTGCACCACAGCGGACAGCAAGCCGAAGCACTGGCCGTCTTCGACCGCACCCGTCGCCGACTGGGCGACGACCTGGGAGTGCTCCCAAGCGAGATGCTGCGGCAGGCGCGCCGGACGCTGCTGCGCGGGGACTGCCGGTCGTGACATGACCGCCCGGACTCCACGCAATCGAGAGGACGAACCGCTATCGGCCTCCGCGGCCTTGCCGCGCCGGCGGGCACGGGACGTCGAGCGTGGGACTGCAGGTGACAGGCATGGGGCCTCCGGCCTCTCTCCTCGCAGCTGACCTGACGTCTTCCGTTGACTTCCTACCCGGAACCCGAGGCCGAGAAGGAGGCACGCTCGAACTCTCGCTGACGCTTCGCGTGTTGAGGTTCCAGCCGACCCGGCCGGGCCTGCCCGGAGTGACGGAGCCCGTCAGACCGCCGGCCGCTCCCGCGAGGCCGCGGCGGGCGGAGGGTCCTCGCGGGAGCAGCCGGGCCGGTCACTGCGGGGTGACGTAGGCCCCCGAGATGCCGCCGTCCACCAGGAAGGTGTTGGCGGTCATGAAGGAGGAGTCGTCGCTGGCCAGGAAGGCGACGGCGGCGGCGATCTCCTCGGGCTCGGCGAAGCGGCCGAGCGGGATGTGGACCAGGCGGCGGGCGGCCCGCTCCGGGTCCTTGGCGAAGAGCTCCTGGAGCAGCGGGGTGTTGACCGGTCCGGGGCACAGGGCGTTGACCCGGATGCCCTCGCGGGCGAACTGGACGCCCAACTCCCGTGACATGGACAGCACTCCGCCCTTGGAGGCGCTGTAGGAGATCTGCGAGGTCGCCGCGCCCATCACCGCGACGAAGGAGGCGGTGTTGATGATCGAGCCCTTGCCCTGGCGCTGCATGTGGCCGATGGCGTACTTGCAGCACAGGTACACGCTGGTCAGGTTGACGTCCTGGACCCGCTTCCAGGCCTCCAGGCCGGTGGTGAGGATCGAGTCGTCGTCCGGCGGCGAGATGCCCGCGTTGTTGAAGGCGATGTCCAGGCTGCCGTACTCGCGCACGGCCCGCTCGTACATCTCCCGGACGGCGTCCTCGTCGGTGACGTCGGCCTGGATGAACAGGCCGTCCACCTCGGCGGCGGCCTTCTGCCCGGTGTCCTCGTTCATGTCGACGCAGACCACCTTGGCGCCCTCGGCGGCGAACCGCTTGGCGGTGGCCAGTCCGATGCCGCTGCCTGCGCCGGTGATGACGGCCACCCGGCCGGTCAGTCGCTGGGTCACGCTGTTCACTCCTCCGTCGAGATGAAGACGTTCTTGGTTTCCGTGAAGGCGAGTACCGCGTCGGGCCCGAGCTCGCGGCCGAGTCCCGACTGCTTGAAGCCGCCGAAGGGGGTCGAATACCGCACCGAGGAGTGGGAGTTGACGGAGAGGTTCCCTGCCTCCACGCCCCGGGCGACCCGCAGGGCCCGGCCCACGTCCCTGGTCCAGATGGAGCCGGAGAGTCCGTAGTGCGTCCGGTTGGCGATCCGCAGCGCGTCCTGTTCGTCGCGGAACGGCACCACGGCGACCACCGGGCCGAAGATCTCCTCGGTGAAGGCGGGCGAGTCCTGGTCCACGGGGGCGAGCACGGTCGGCGGGAACCAGAAGCCCGGGCCGTCGGGCGCCAGGCCCTGCACCGCGACCGGTGCGCCCTCGGGGACGTAGGAGGCGACCCGCTCCCGCTGGGCGGCGGAGATCAGCGGGCCCATCTCGGTCTTCTCGTCGTGCGGGTCGCCGACCCGCACTCCCAGTACCGCCGGTTCGAGCAGCGCCATGAACTCGTCGAGGACGGACTCCTGGACCAGGATGCGCGATCGGGCGCAGCAGTCCTGCCCGGCGTTGTCGAAGACCGCGTACGGCGCGGTGGCGGCGGCCCTGGCCAGGTCCGCGTCGGCGAACACGATGTTGGCGCTCTTGCCGCCCAGCTCCAGGGTGACCGGCTTCACCTGTTCGGCGCATCCGGCGGCCACCGCCTTGCCGACCCTGGTCGAGCCGGTGAAGACCACCTTGCGGACGTCGGGGTGGGTGACGAAGCGGTGTCCGACCACCGGGCCGCGTCCGGGCAGGACCTGGAGCACTCCCTCGGGCAGGCCCGCGATCCTGGCCAGTTCGGCGAGCCGCAGCGCGGTCAGCGGGGTGAGTTCGGCGGGTTTGAGGACGACCGTGTTGCCGGCCGCCAGGGCCGGTGCGAAGCCCCAGGCGGCGATGGGCATGGGGAAGTTCCACGGGACGATGACGCCGACCACGCCGAGCGGTTCCTGGAAGGTGACGTCGATGCCGCCGGCGACCGGGATCTGTCGGCCGAAGAGCCGTTCCGGGGTGGCCGCGTAGTACTCGATGACGTCCCGGGCGTTGCCGGCCTCCCAGCGGGCGTTGCCCACCGTGTGGCCAGCGTTGGCGACCTCCAGTCGGGCCAGGTTCTCCAGGTCCGCGTCGACGGCGGCCGCGAAGGCGCGCAGCAGCCGGGCGCGGTCGGCCGGGCTGACGTGCCGCCAGGTCTCGAAGGCGGCGCCGGCCCGGGCGATCGCGGCGTCGGTCTCGGCGAGGGTGGCCATGGCGACGGTCTCGATCACCTCTTCGGTGGCCGGGTTGACCACCTGGAAGAGGTCGGGTTCGGTCATGCGGAGGTCTCCTTGCGGCTGCTGGTCTGGACGAGGGCTTCGAAGAGCCGGAGGTCGGCCGGGTCGGCCTCGGGGTGCCACTGCACGCCGAGCACGAAACGGCGGTCGGGGCGTTCCAGGGCCTCGATGCTGCGGTCCTGGCTCCAGGCGGTGGCCCGGAGCCCGTCGCCGAGGCGTCCGACGGCCTGGTGGTGGTAGCAGGGGACCTTGGCGGTGGGGCCGAGGATCCGTCCGAGCCGGCTGCCGGCCTGGATGGTCACCGCCTGCTGGTGGTAGGTGGCGGGGGCGATCCGGTGCCCCTCGTCGCCGAGCTGCTCGGGCAGGTGCTGGATCAGGTCGCCGCCGTGGGCCACGTTGAGCACCTGCAGTCCGCGGCAGACCCCGAGGACGGGCAGGTCGCGCTCCAGGGCTCCGGTGAGCAGGGCCCACTCCCAGGCGTCGCGCAGCTCGTGCGGCGGGTCGGTGCTCGGATGCGGTTCGGCTCCGTAGCGCGCCGGGTCGACGTCCGGGCCGCCGGCCAGCAGCAGTCCGTCGATCCGGTCCAGCAGGCCGGCCGCGCCGTCGCTCTGCGCAGGCAGCAGGACGGCCGTTCCGCCGGCCCGGGTGACGGCGTCCACGTAGAGTTGCGGGATCAGTGCGGCGCGCTGCCGCCAGACGCCCCAGGCGGCCTCGCTGAGGTAGCCGGTGATCCCGATCAGGGGCCGGCTTCCGCCGGCGGTCGGGGCCGTCACAGTCGCTCGAATCCGCGGCGCCGCTCCCAGTCGGTCACCGCTGCGTCGAAGGCGGCCAGTTCGACCCGGCCGGCGTGGGTGTAGTGGCGGACGACGTCCTTGCCGAAGGCGAGAGCGGCCGCCTCGCTCCGCTCGAAGGCGGCGACGGCGTCGCGCAGTGTGGCCGGGACGCGCGGAGCGTCGGAGGCGTACGCGTTGCCGGTGAACTCCGGTTCCAGCTCCAGCTGTTGCTCGATCCCGTGCAGGCCGGCGGCGATCAGCGCGGCTACCGCGAGGTAGGGGTTGACGTCGCCGCCGGGTACCCGGTTCTCGAAGCGCAGCGAAGGTCCGTGGCCGACGACCCGCAGGGCGCAACTGCGGTTGTCGCGTCCCCAGGCGATGGCGGTGGGCGCGAAGCTGCCCGCCACGTAGCGCTTGTAGGAGTTCACCGTCGGGGCGAGCAGCAGGGCGAACTCGCCCAGGCAGGCGAGCTGGCCGGCCAGGAAGTGCTGCATCACCTTGGAGAAGCCGTTCGGACCGTCCCCGGGCATCACCGGTACGCCGTGCTCGTCGCGCAGGCTGAGGTGGATGTGGCAGGAGTTGCCCTCGCGCTCGTTGTACTTGGCCATGAAGGTGAGGCTGTAGTCTTCCTGCCCGGCGATCTCCTTGGCGCCGGTCTTGTAGACGGCGTGGTCGTCGCAGGTGGTCAGCGCGTCGGCGTACTTGAAGGCGATCTCGTGCTGGCCGAGGTTGCACTCGCCCTTGGCCGACTCGACGGTGAGTCCGGCGCCGGCCATCTCGTTGCGCAGGCGGCGAAGCAGCGGTTCGATCTTCGCGGTGCCGAGGATGGAGTAGTCGACGTTGTACTGGTTGGCCGGGGTGAGCTGCCGGTAGTCCTTGTGCCAGGCTTCCTCGTAGCTGTCCCGGAACACGATGAACTCCAACTCCGTTCCCACGTGCGCCCTCCAGCCGTAGCCGGCGAGCCGGTCCAGCTGGCGGCGCAGCACCTGCCGGGGTGAGACGGGGACGGGGCTGCCGTCGTGGTCCAGCACGTCGCACTGGACCATGGCGGTGGCGGGGTGCCAGGGCACCATGCGCAGGGTGGTGAGGTCGGGCTTGAGGACGAAGTCGCCGTAGCCGGTCTCCCAGGAGGAGTTCTCGTAGCCCTCCACGGTGTTCATGTCGACGTCCACGGCGAGCAGGTAGCCACAGCCCTCGGCGGCGTTCGGGAGGACGTCTCCGAGGAAGTACTCGGCCGCGATCCGCTTGCCCTGGAGGCGGCCCTGCATGTCGGTCATGGCGAGGACGACGGTGTCCACCTCGCCGGCCGCGACGAGAGTGCGCAGTCGGTCGAGGGTGAGTCGGGTGCCGCTCATCGGGTCTCCAATTCGCTTGTCCGCCGGCCGGGTTCGGTCGGGTCCGGCTGCACCTTGGGGCCGGTGAACCAGTGCCGGGCCGAGACCAGCCACCAGATCCCGGCCGAACCGAGCACCACGGCGACCGCGACGGGGGTGTAGTTGAAGCTGGTGGCGGTGATCGGGCGGACGGTGGGCAGCATGAACAGCACGGTGATCAGCGCCGTCCAGCCGACCGCCAGGGTACCGACGGGCCTGCTCCAGCGGCCCAGGTGCCAGGGTCCGCGTTCGAAGGCGTCACCCTGACGGAGTCTCAGGTAGACCGGGATGACGTACGCGATGTACAGGCCGATGACGGAGATCGAGGTGACGGCGGCGAAGGCGGTGGCGTTCCACAGGTCCTGGGCGCCGAGCAGGAAGGCGCCGCCGGTGGCGAGCCAGACCGCGTTGGTGGGGGTCTGGGTGCGCGGGTCGATCCGGTGCCAGATCCGCGATCCGGGCAGTGCCCCGTCCCGCGAGAAGGCGTAGATCATGCGGGAGTTGGCGGTCACCGAGGCCATCCCGCAGAAGAACTGGGCGCCGATGACGATCAGCAGGAGCAGCTTGGCGCCGCTCGCGCCGAGCGCGTCCAGGAAGATCTGCGCGGGCGGCACTCCGGTGGAGCTGTTGACGGCACCGTCGTAGTCGCGGATCGCGAAGGTGACGCCGAGCAGCAGGATCCAGCCCGCGACCAGCGACACCACAACGGAGTTGACGATCCCCCTGGGACCGGACCGGGCGGCGTCGTGGGTCTCCTCGGTCATGTGGGCGGAGGCGTCGTAGCCGGTGAGGGTGTACTGGGCGAGCAGCAGGCCGAGCAGGGAGACGTAGAGCGGGTTGTGGAAGCCGGTCTCGTCGACGAACCGGGTGAACACGAAGGAGGCGGAGGCGTGGTGTGCCGGTATGACGACCAGTGCGCCCACGATGATCAGGACGCCGAAGACGTGCCACCAGACGCTGACGTTGTTCAGCACGGCGACCAGCCGGACGCCCCGGGTGTTCAGCAGCCCGTGCAGCAGCAGGATCGCCGCGAAGATCAGTACGGTGTGGGCGGGGGTGGAGGCGTAAGCCCACTGGAGTTCGAGGAAGGCGTTGGCGAAGGCGGCGGCGCCGAAGTCGACGCTCGCGGTGACGGCGATGCCACCCATGAAGTTGCACCAGCCGGTCACCCAGGACCAGGCAGGGGCCCGGGAGGGTGCCAGCTTGGCGGCCCAGAAGTACAGGCCGCCGGCGGTCGGGAAGCTGGAGCAGATCTCGGCCATGGCGAGCGCGACGCACAGCGTCATCAGCCCGACCACCGGCCAGCCCCAGGTGATCAGCACCGGGCCGCCGGTGGTCATGCCGAAGCCGTAGAGGGTCAGGCAGCCGGAGAGGATGGACACGATCGAGAACGAGACGGCGAAGTTCGAGAAGGCCGACATCGAGCGGGCCAATTCCTGGGTGTAGCCGAGCTCTCTGAGCCGTCGCTCGTCCGCCGACAGGGCTTTGTCGGCGAGGTCCGGCGGCGGGTGTGGTGAATGGCGGTCGGAGGACATGCGCACCCCTGGGGGTTCGGTGGGGGAATCCGAAACGTGCGCCCACAACGCTGTGGCCGTCAATGGCCCGGAAACAGACCTTTGACGTACAGCGCATGCTTCACCCAGCGCCGCCACCGCGTCAAGAGGACGTGCTGAGAAGGGCGTTGACACGCCCCTGAGGGGCCTCACCCGGAACCGCACCCCGATACGAACGCCTGGGTACCATGCCCACGTGGAGCAGGCAGACAGAGGCGGGATACCCACCGACCGGCCCGGCGGCGACTGGCCCGGCGGCGACTGGCAGAGCGGCGCGATCTTCCGGCCGGTCCGGACCGGCAACGCGTTCGAGGAGACGGTCCAGCGGCTGCTGGAGGCCATCAAGCTGGGCGTGTTCGAGTACGGCGACCGCCTGCCACCCGAGCGCGAACTGGCCGCCCGGCTCAACATCAGCCGCGAGACCCTGCGCGAGGCGATCCGCTCACTTCAGGAGGCGGACTGCGTGGAGTCCCGCCGCGGCCGCTACGGCGGCACCTTCGTCACCTACCGCCAGCCTCCGCCCGACCTCGGCGAACTCCGGCGCGCGGTACGCCACATGGGCGCCGAACTCGAGGACGCGCTGACCTACCGGATGGTCTTGGAGGCCGGCGCCGCCGAGCAGGCCGCTCGAAGGATCCTGACGGAGAGTCAGATTGATCATTTCCGCGGCAGGCTGGCCGACTTGGAGCAGGCGACCCCCGAGGCGTACCGCCAGTTCGACTCCCGCTTCCACCTGGCGATCGCCGAACTCACCGGCTCCCCCTCGCTGGTCGCTGGCGTCGCCGAGATCCGGATGCGCCTCAACGACCTGCTCAACGCCATCCCGATCCTGGACCGGAATATCGACAACGCCTTCGAGCAGCACCGGGCGATGGCCGAGGCGATCCTGGCCGGCGACGTGGAACGGGCCCGCCGGGCGACCGAGGAGCACCTGGCCGCGACGGCAGCGCTACTCCGGGGCTTCCTCGGCTGACGCGGCGGGGCTCAGCCGGTGTGCGCCCCGCGGACCACCAGGTCGTCCAGCAGTTCCCTGGTGGCCTCGGCCACCGCGGCGACCGCCCGGTCGAACACCTCCCGGTTGTGCGCGGCGGGCTCCCGGAACCCGGACACCTTCCGCACGTACTGCAACGCGGCCGCGTCGATGTCGTCCTGGGTGACCTCGGGCATCACCGGAGGCCGCAGGGTCTTGATGCTCCGGCACATGCCCCCAGTCTCCCTCAGACCGCCCCGGGGTTCGAGGACACTCCGCCGGACCCGGCCGGGGCGTTGGGCAGCGAGATCGACGGCAGCTCGGGGGTCGAGTGCTCGGCCGAGGCCGCGGAGGAGGAAGCCGCGCTCGTCTGGGCGCTCTGGCCCGCGGGCGGGCTCGTACCCGGGGGCGAACCCGTGGCCGCGGGAGGACTCGTGGTCGGCGGTGGACTCGTAGCCGGGGACGCGGGCGGGCTCGGGGGCGGCGTCGTACTCGGCGGGGGCGTCGTACTCGGCGGGGGTGTCGCACTCGGCGGGGGTGTCGAGGAGTGGCCGGTGCTCGGGGGCGCGGTCGGGGCGGGGCTCGTGCCCGGCGAGGGCCTGGCGCCGCCCGTCGCGCTCTGACCGGTCGCACCGGTCGCCGGTCCCGTACCTCCGCCCGCGCTCGGGCTCGCGCCGGGGCTCGGGTGTGCCGTGGTGCCCCGGCCCGGGCTCGCGGGGGCGCTCGGGTGCGAGGGATGCGCGGTGGCCGAGCCGGGGACGTGACTGCCGCCCGCCGGACCGGAGGGGGTGGTGGACGCGACGGGGCCCACGGGCTTCGCGAACGACGCGCCGCTGGACGGGTCCACCACCACCAAGCGCGGTAGCGGACTCGCCGCGGGGAGCACGGCCACGACCGTCTGGGGGTGGAACGACGGCCAGGGTGTGCCGAGGTAGCCGGGCTTCGCGGTCAGGGCGGGCGGCAGCAGCGGATTGCCGCAGGCGCACCGCACCCGGGGCACCCCGTGCGCGTCGACCAGCACCGCGGTGCCCGCCTGCAGAACGGACTGGAACGCGGTCGCCGTGCCGTTGCTGAAGCCGTGGTTGGTGACCCGGGTGTCGGCCCGCAGCACGACCGGCGTCAGCGTCCTCAGATACGGACCGATCGCCTCCGGCGCGATGCCCTCGACCCCGGCCCAGGAACGGGACTTGGCCGGGTCCGCGGCGAGCAGGCCCTCCAGCTTGGGCACGTCACAGCTCTCGGTACCGGCGCTGCCGCCGTAGAGCCCGGCCTGGCCGCCCTCGACCGAGAGACCGGCGCCGGCGCCGGCGCCGGCACTCACGGAGGCGGTGACCGTCGGGGAACTGGCGGCGCCCGACGGCGCGGCGGCCTGGATCGCCACCGAGTCCGTGAACGGGTCCGGGCCCGCGTCCGACACCGGTTGCAGCACCACCTGCGAAGGGGTGGGCCGCCCGCCGGTGGAGTGGTTGGTCAACGCGAAGGTCACCACCCCGGCGGCCACCGCCACCGCAGCCGTCACCAGCGCGATGGTCCGTCCCCGGCGCCAGGCCGGCACGGGCCCGCGCGGCCGGCCGGGACCACCGGGGAAGCCGGCCGGCTGACGCGGACCCCCGGGTGGCCCCGGCGGCGGTCCCGTGAACTCCGCTCCGCCCGTCGGAGCCGCCGCCGCGCTCTCGGTGTCCGCCTGTCCGCCCCCGGCTCCCGAGAGCGGACCAGCCGGCGGCCCCGCGGGGGGTTCGGCCCCGCTCTCCGACCCCGGCCCCGGCTCGGTCCCGCGCGACGGACCGAACGGGCCCACCCATGTCGGCTCGTGGGGCTCGCCCGGACCGCTCTCCGACGATCCGCCAGCTCCAGGCCCCGGCCCGCCGTAGCGGGGCTCGTCGGCCGAGGACCGGGTCGGCGGGCCGGCGGACGATCCGTCCGGCCGTTCTCCGCTTCGCCGGTCGAGGCGGTCACTTCCTTGGTAGGGACGGTCGTCCCGCCGGCCGGGTCCGTCGTCAGGACCGTCGCCGGAACCGTCCGGGGTTGGCGGCACAGAAGTCACGCGAAGTCCTCCAGGGCTGGTCTCCCCCGCCTCGCCTCCCTCGTCCGCCCCCGGGTCTCATTCTCTGCTGGCCCCCTCGGCACCCCGCAACCGCTGGCCGACCGCGCCCGGATCACTCACCAGGAGCCGGACGAGCGCTCGCCGACGCCCGCCCGCTGGCCCAAGCTGGAAGCAGACCCACCCCGGGAGACATCCCCCGTCGGGAGGCAGCGTGCACCCAAGCGACCCGGCCCCGAACGACGTACCGCCGCGTGACAGCACACCCGCGCACCACGTGCCACCGCGTCACGCACCGCCACGGCTGCCCGGCCGACCCGGAAGCCCGGCACTCCGCATGCTCGGGCTCTGGGCCGACGCGCTGGCCGCCGCGGTGGCGCCGCTCGTGGTAATGGTCGTGGTCGCGGCACTGGGGTTGTGGGCCGCAGGGGCGAACGCGCTGCCCGAGGGCGCCTTCCCCGCGGTGCTCGCCGCCACCGTGCTGCTGGCCGTCGGAGTCCCGCTCGACCTCACCGGCAACGCCGCCTTCGTCGCCGAGGCCCAGGGCGGGATCACCGGCCTGCCGCTGTCGGTGACCCTCGCCGGGGCGCTGGTGGCGGGTGCCGTCTTCCTCCGGCCACTGCGGCACCGGGCCCTGGTCGGGCCCGCCGAACTGGCCGGGCGCGCCGCCCGTACGGCGGTGCTCTGGCTGGCGCTGCTGCTCCTGGTCCGGCAGTACGCCCAGCACACCTTCACCGTCCCGACCGGCGACTCGCTGCTCGACCAGCTGGGCAGCATCTTCGGCGGCGCGCCCACCGTGGGCTTCCGGGCCTCGCCGGGCGCGACCCTCGGCGTCGGGCTGGCCTGGCTCTGCGGGGTCCTGCTGCTGGCCTTCCTGATCTCCCGGCGTGCACCGCTACCCACACACCTGCTACGCATGCACACCACCATCCGGCCCGCCGGGCACGCCGTGCTGAGCCTGCTGACGGCGTACGTGCTGGTGGGCCTGGTCACCGGTCTGGTCTCCGCCGCCACCGGCGGCCACCCCCGGGACACCTTCGCGGTCCTGCTGCTCGCACTCCCCAACCTCGCCTGGATCGCGCTGGGCGTCGGCATCGGCGGATCCTGGCACGGCCACTCGGCGGGCACCATCGGCCTGCCCGTCCCGGAACCGCTCGCCTCGGTGCTCCAGGCGTCCCGGAGCCGGGACGTCACCCTCGACCTCTCCTCGCTCGCCCAGCAGGACGGCCGCAGCTGGCTGCTTCTCGCGCTCGCGGTGGTCCTGGTCCTGCTCACCGGTCTCGGCGCGGCGCTGCACTCCCCCGAGCGTCCCCCGCTCTGGCGGTGCACGCTGAACCTGGCCGTCGCCCTGGCCCTCGCGATGCTGGCGATCGGACTGCTCACCACCGTCTCCGCCGAGCTCGGCCTCTCCCTGCTCGGTCTGCACAGCGGCGCCGGCAGTCTCCATCTCAGCCCCGACCTGGCGCGTACCGTGGTGCTCGGCGCCCTGTGGGGCGCGGCCGCCGGCCTGCTCGGCGGTCTGCTGGCGCGAAGGGCACCCCGCCGGCTCCAGCGCTCCTGAACCCGCTGCCCGTCGCCCCCGGCGCACCGGAACCCGGTCCCCCGCCTCTGATTGCGCTGCCCTGTCGGGGCCCCGAACGCTGTCAGGGTGTCGTCAAGGCGGGCGTACCCCGCGTAGGCCGTGCGTCAAGGCCCGGTGCCGACCGGCTGCGCCGGGCATCCACTGGAACGGGCGGGTCGGAGCCGCCGGCTGCATCGCGGTCCGGGCCGCCGTGAGCCCGCAGCCGCGTCGGTGCCTACCGGCTCTCGATGGCCTCCGGCTACAACCTGGTCGGCCGCCCGGCGGTGGCCGCGGTCAGCGACGGGCGGGCCCGGCTGCTGATCCGCCGGGAGACCGTCGAGGACTTCCAGGCCCGCGAGGTGGGCCGCTGAACGCGACCGGACGCCCGAAGGAGCCGGGTGCGCCACGGCTCGCGATCACGGCGGAGGGCCGAAGACCGGCCTGGCCCAGGCGGGTGGCAGCGGGACGGGCTCGGGCTCGGGCAGGGTGGTGATGACCGGGACCGTGGCCCGGTCCCCCCTCTCGGCGGCCGCCCGAAGCGCCGCCACGAATCCCAGACAGCTGTCGTAGCGCTCCTCGGGTGTCTTGGCGAGGGCCCTCGCGAGTACCGGGTCCAGCTCACGGGGCAGGTCGGGCCGCTGCGAGGTGAGCAGGGGCGCGGGATCGTGCAGGTGCGCCCAGAGCAGCGCCAGGTCGTCGTCGCGCCGGAACGGCGGCGCGCCGGTCAGCGCCTCGAAGACCACGCAGCCCAGGCTGTAGAGGTCGCAGCGCCCGTCCACCGGACGGCCGCTGATCTGCTCGGGGGCGACGTAGTCGAGGGTGCCGACGAACTGGCCGACAGCGGTCAGCCCGCTGAGCGAGAGCGACTTCTTGGTGAGGCCGAAGTCGGTCAGGTAGGCGTGTTCGGGCCGTTCGGCGTCGGGCCCTTCGGCTATCAGGATGTTGCCGGGTTTGACGTCGCGATGGACCAGGTCGTGGGCGTGCGCGGCGTCCAGCGCGGAGGCGATCTGGGCCGTGATCCGGGCCGTCTGCGGGACGGAGAGCCGGCCCTGGCGGTCCAGCAGGGCGCGCAGGTCGCGGCCGGCCACGTAGCGCATGGCGATGTAGAGCACGCCGTTCGCCTCGCCCGCCTCGTAGACGGGGACGATGTGCGGGTGGTCGATGGCGGCGGCGGCCCGTGACTCCCGGGCGAATCGCTGCCGGAAGACGTCGTTGCGGGCCAGTTCGGGGGCGAGCAGCTTGATCGCGACCGTGCGGCCGAGCCGCAGGTCCTCCGCCTGGTAGACCACCGCCATGCCGCCCCGGCCGATCCGCCGGCCAAGCCGGTACCCGGCGAGCCGGTGCCCGGTCAGGTCCTCGTACGCGGCGGTGCTCACCGGCTCCCCCTATCCCCGGGATGGCGGCTCGACCACGGCGTAGGTCTGCAGCCGGATGCCGTCGCAGTAGTACCAGCGGCCGTCGTCGAGGTCGAGCAGCCAGGCTGACGGGCCGTCGATCACCACGCCGATCCGCAGCTCGCCGGACCGACGGCGGAAGGTGTCCAGGTCGAGTTCGCCGGCGGCGAGCCGCTCCACCAGCTCGCGGTAGGCGGCGAGCGAGCGGGCCAGTGCGTCGAGCAGCGGCCGGGGGTCCCCGGTGGTGCCGAGCGGGCGGCCGGTTCCCGGTGGGCGGTGCGGGAGGGTGACCAGCAGCCGGCCGTCCACCCAGGCGCTCCAGCCGTTGGCGCAGACGATCCGGGCCCAGTCGCCGCTGGTGTCGGCGAGGCGGACGGGGAGCAGCGGGTCAAGCCGGACGCTGGGCCTCGAGGTGTCGGGCCCGGCCCAGGTCGGCAGCCCGTCCTCGGGGACGACGTGGGTGGGCCTGAACCGGTGTGCGTCGTGGTCCGGACCGGTGCGGTGGTACGTGGTGCTCATCGGCGCCTCCTGTGGGCCGTCCGGCTAGCGCCGCATGATCGCGGGTTCCTGCCGCCGCAGCAGGCGCCCGACCAGGAGGCCGAAGACCAGCGAGAGCACCAGCAGCATTCCCAGGTCGAGCAGCCAGGTGCCCGGGCTGTGGGCGAAGAGCGGGTCGGCGGTGAGGGTGCCGGGGACGAACCGGTGCATGTCGACGGTGGCGGACATGGCGGCGAACGCCCAGCGGGAGGGCACCAGCCAGGAGAGCTGGTTGAGCACGGGGACGGTGTGCAGCTCGAGCAGTGCGCCGCAGAAGACCACCTGGACGATGGCGACCAGCACCAGCAGCGGCATGGTCACCTCCTCCCGGCGGACCAGGGCGGAGATCACCAGGCCGAGCATCATGGCGGTGAAGGAGAGCAGCGCGGCAGCGATGGTGATCTCGGCGAGCGGTGGCAGCAGGACGCCGCTGCCGCCCTGTGGGCGCACCCGTACCCCGGCCAGGGCGACCAGGGTGAGCACCACGGACTGGACCACGCTGACGGTGCCGAGCACCGCGATCTTCGAACAGATGTAGGCCGATCTGGACAGGCCGACGGCGCGTTCGCGCTGGTAGATGGCGCGTTCCTTGACGAGTTCGCGCACCGCGTTGGCCGCTCCGGTGAGCACCGCGCCGACGCAGAGGATCAGCAGGGCGCTGGTGGCGGTGGCCGGGGTGAGCCGGCTGCCCGCCAGGGCGCGGGTCATGGCGCCCATCACGAACGGCAGCGCGATCATGACGGCCAGGAAGGTCCGGTCGGTGGACAGGGCCGCGCCGTAGCGGCGGACCAGGGTGCCGAGCTGGGAGCGCCAGCCCTGCGGCGGCGGGGGCGCCGCCATCGACCCGGGGTGCGGCTCCGCCTTGCGCGGCCGGTTCATCGCGGCGGCGATGTAGCGGCGGTAGGCGCTGGATTCACGGTACTGGCCGGCCCAGTCACGGTCGGCCTCGGCCTCGAACGCCTCGAACGCCTCGGGCCAGTGCTGGTGGCCGAGGAAGTCCAGGGCCTCGGCGGGCGGGCCGTAGTAGGCGATCCGCCCGCCGGGGGCGAGCAGCAGCAGCCGGTCGCAGAGGTCCAGGCTGAGCACACTGTGGGTGACCACGATCACGGTGCGGCCGTCGTCGGCGAGCTCGCGCAGCATCTGCATCACGGAGCGGTCCATACCGGGGTCGAGGCCCGAGGTGGGCTCGTCCAGAAAGAGCAGCGAGGGCTTGGTGAGCAGTTCCAGGGCGACGCTGACCCGCTTGCGCTGGCCGCCGGAGAGGCTGGCGATCACCTGGTCGGCCCGTTCGCCCAGGCCCAGTTCGGCGATCACCTTCTCGATCCGGGCCTCGCGCTCGGCGGGGTCGGTGTCGCCGGGGAAGCGCAGCTCGGCGGCGTAGCCCAGGGCGCGCCGCACGGTGAGCTGGGTGTGCAGGATGTCGTCCTGCGGGACCAGGCCGATCCGGCTGCGCAGTTCGGCGTAGTCGTGGTAGAGGTCCCGGCCGTCGTAGCGGACGGTGCCGCAGTCGGCCGGGCGCAGCCCGGTGAGCGCGTTCAGCAGGGTGGACTTGCCGGAACCGCTGGGTCCGGCGACGGCCAACAGGCAGTCCTGGCCGACCGGGAAGCTGATGTGGTCGAGCAGCTGCCGGTCGCCGGCGACGGTGACCACCAGGTCCTCCACGTTGAGGTCGATGTCGCCGGTGTCGACGAACTCCTGGAGCTCGTCGCCGACCAGACAGAGCATCGCGTGGCCGATGCCGATCAGGTCGCCGGACCCGACCTCGGCCCGGTGGACCGGCACGCCGTTGAGGTAGGTGCCGTTGTGGCTGTCGAGGTCGACGATCTCGTACCGGCCGTCGGGGGTGGCGTGCAGTTCGGCGTGGTGGCGGGAGACCGAGAGGTCCGGGACGACCAGGTCGTTGTCGCTCTCCCGCCCGATCCGGACGATCCGGACGGGCAGCTGCCGTACGACGGTGGGGGGTCGGGTGGAGCCGGTGATGGTGGAGAGTCCGGAGACAGCCGGGGCGGGCACGGCCCGCAGGACGGCCGTCGGTCCGTCCTCGGGGTTGCCGAAGCGCAGCGTGGTACCGGGCCCGACGTCGAGATGCCGGACCCGGCGGCCGTCGGTGAAGGTGCCGTTGGTGCTGTCGGTGTCGTCGAGCGTCCAGTGGCCGTCATCGGTGTGGATCACCGCATGGTGCCAGGAGACCCTGGGGTCGTCGAGGACGATCTCTCCGGCGGGGTCGCGCCCGACGTGGTACTCGCGGCTCGGGCTGATCACCTGCCAGTCGTCTGCGGTCTCCAGGACCAGCTGCGGCGCCGTGGACGCGACGGGTCGCTGTCCCATGCTCCCGATGCTAGACCTCCGTGGGGGTGGCCGCCGCTGGACCGTCGGGGTGCCGCGGGGCGGGCCGTTCGGATCAGGGAGCACCTCGTTCGGGCAAGGCAGGGGGTGGTGTCGCTGCGGGGTGGCGAACCGCGTACCGGGGGAAGATAGGGCCATGAGCGAGCAGCAGCAGGGTCAGTCGCCGGCGGGCAGCACCGTCTCCTGGGCCACCTGGACCACCCAGGGGATCCTCTCCGGGCGGGGCGGGGTGCTCACCAAGGAGATCGGTGCGATCAGCGGAGACCTCACGGTGCACACCATGTGGATCGACGGGGAGGCCCGGCTGACGGTGCAGTACTCGGGCGCACTGGACTGGTTCACCGTCGAGGGCAGCCCGGTGCCGGCTGCGGACGAGCGGACGGCGCGGGACATCCACCAGGCGATGGTGAACGCGGTGAAGACCGGGGGCGGGGCGCAGGCTCCGCAGTAGCGGTGTGCCGGGCCCAGTGTCTGTCCGTCGGGTTCGGTGGCCGGTTCGACGTGGCTTTGGCGCGGCTTTGGCGCGGCTTTGGCGCGGCTTTGGCATGGTTTTGGCGTGGTTTTGGCGTGGTTTTGGCGTGGTTTTGGCGTGGGTCGGAAAAATCTCCGTCGAAGGTGAGACTTTTCGGCCGGTCGGGGCGTAGAGGTTACTGGTGCCCGGTTCCCCGGGCGCCGGATCGGTGTGAAACGGACCGAACGGTCCCGCGATCATCTGACTACCCGTCGGATGGTAGTTTTCGCCTCACGAAAAGCGGGGGGCTTTCGGCCGTTCCGTACCGGTCTGTGGGGGCCTTGGATTCGCCGTGCCCTGCTTCGGTGCGGTGCGTCCGGGCTGCGCCTCGCCGTACCCGACGTATGGAGCGATCTTGCCTCTGCCCGCACGCCTGCACCGCCGCACGCTGCCGCTGGCCGCTGTGGCCCTCGCCGCCTCCGTGCTGGCCGGTTCCGCCCAGGCGGACACGCCTTCCCCGGCCGACCCGACGCTGGCGGCCGACCTCGACGCGATCCTCGCCAACCCCGTGCTGGCGGGCGCCGAGACCGCCGTCCAGGTGGTCGACCTCAGCTCCGGCCAGGTGGTCTACCAGCACCAGGCCGACGCCTACCTCACCCCGGCGTCCACCATGAAGACCATCACCTCGGCCGCCGCGCTCGACCTGCTCGGCCCCGACTACAAGTTCACCACCGAGGTGCGCACCACCGGAACCCGCAAGGGCTCCGTGCTGGGCGGCGACCTGGTGCTGCGCGGCGGCGGCGACCCCAGCCTGCTGCCGCAGGACCTGGACGACCTGGCCGCCAAGGTGGCCGCCGCCGGTATCACCGAGGTCAAGGGCCGGCTGCTGGCCGACGGCAGCCGGTACGACAACGTCCCGTTCGGCCCGGGCTGGGCCTGGGACGACGAGCCGTACTCCTACAGCCCGCAGATCTCCGGTCTGACCGTCGCCACCGACAACGAGTACGTGATGGACACCGTCAAGGTGACCGTCACCCCCGGCAAGGAGGGTGAGGCGGCCAAGGTCGACCTCTTCCCGGCCGAGGCTCCGCTCAAGTTCAATGGCAAGATCACCACCGGCGCGGCCGGCAGCGCGCAGAGCGCGGACGTCGAGCGCGAGCGCGGCGTCAACGTGCTGGACCTGACCGGCAGCGTCCCGGCCGGCGGCTCTCCCGCGAGTTTCATCGCCACCGTCGAGAACCCGGCCAACTACACCGGCCAGGTCTTCGCGGGTGCGCTGGCCCGGCACGGCGTCAAGGTCGGCAAGGGTGTGGCGGCCGCGACCGGCCAGGAGAGCTCCACCGCGCTGGCCTCGCACGACTCGCACCCGCTGGCCGAGCTGATGCCGCCGCTGCTGAAGCTCAGCAACAACGGCATCGCCGAGCACCTGACCAAGGAGATGGGCAAGGCCAAGGGCGGCGCCGGCACCTGGGCGGCCGGCGTGAACCAGATCGGCGCCTTCCTCAAGGCCAACGGCCTGTCCAACCCGGCCGGCCGCCAGGTGGACGGCTCCGGTCTCTCCCGCTACGACCTGGTCACTGCGGGCAAGATGACCGGTCTGCTCAAGGTCGCCGCGGACAAGCCGTGGTTCAAGAGCTGGTACGAGGCGCTGCCGATCGCCGGCAACCCCGCCAGGATGGTCGGCGGCACCCTGGCGACCCGGATGGTGGGTACGCCCGCGGCCAACAACGTGCACGCCAAGACCGGTTCGATGAGCGGCGTGGACAACATCTCCGGCTACGCGACCGCGCCCGACGGCCGCAAGCTGGCGTTCACCGTGATGGTGAACAACTACGCGGGCGCCCGTCCGCGTGCCGCCCTGGACGCGATAGCCGTCCGCCTCGCCGCCGGTCCGGCCAAGACCCCGGCCGCCAAGGTGGCGCCGCGCAACGCGCCCGCCCTCATGGCGCCTTCGGGCGATCTCCCCGCCGCCCCCGCCACCCGCTGGGACGACTGCGAGACCATCGGCCGCTGCTGATGCATCCGGTCAACCGGCGCTCCCGCTGAGGGAGTTGGCACACCGGACGAGAACGCCCCCAAGGCCCGGTCGGCACTCGCCGGCCGGGCCCGGTCGTTGCCGTCCCTCGGGCGGCCGGTGCTCCGGGGACAGCCGTCGTCGTCGGGCGGACCCACGGTGCGTGCCGACAGAACCGCTCCTCGGCCCGTCCGCCGGGCCGAGGGGCGAGCTCCGATCACGTGGTCCGCACCCGTCTGTTCACTCCTCGTCGCGCCGACGGGCCGACTCGGCGGCCTCGGCCGCGACCGAACCCGCGTGGACCAGCCGGTGGCCCAGTTCGATCAGGGCGCGGCCCGCGGCGAGTTCGTCGCCGATGACGGTGGCGGGTGGGTCATGGGGGCTACGTCGGGCCTCGGCGTCGGCTGCCAGGATGTTCTGGCCGGTGTCCAGTTCGAGGTGGGCCTGGGTGAGGTCGCCGTCCTCGGTCAGCCTCAAACGCATGGTCCACTCGGTGGTGTGCGGCGGTGCCTGCCGCTCGGCCGGGTTGCCGCTCACCGCCGGGTGTCTTCCGTCGGCTCGTCGAGGCGGTCGCCCTCGGCCTGCGACTCCTCCCACGCGTGCGCGGTCTGGTACGAGGTGACGCCCTCCTCCGGGTCCAGTGCCCGGATGTCCTCGCGCTCTTCCGTGGACTTGTCTGCGAACTTCTCCTGCATGTCGGCCATCGCGGGCTCCCTCTGCTCGAACCCGGCACCCCCCGGCTGCACGCCGCGGCGCGCGGCCGACCGGGCAGCACGTAGCTGTTCTGCTACCAGCCTGCCCCTACCGCGCCGTACGGGCCACTCACCCTCTGCCCCCGGCGCCGGGATCCAGCTCGGCGAGCAGTGCGGGGTTGACGGTCTCGACGATCGCCCGTACGTCCGCCGCGGCCACCGCCGGCCAGAGGACCTCGCGGGCCGCACGGTAGCGGGCGGCGAGGCGCTCGCGGTCGGGGGCGGGCAGGCGCTCGGCGCGGGCCGGGACCGAATTGTGCGCATTGTCGGCGATCTTGAGCAGGGTGGCCGAATAGTCGGTGGTGATCTGCCGGAGCATGGCCCGATAGTCCGCACCGGGGGCCTTGGTCACCCGGCGGACGGTCGCGACCACGCCGAACGGCACACCGGCGCACAGCAGGTCGTCGGCGCCGAGGTCGGTGTCCTCCAGGACGTCGTGCAGCAGACCCGCCATCTGCAGGCCGACACCGAACGGGGCGAGCCCGGCTGCGACCGCGCGCAAATGCCCGAGGTAGGGTTCACCGATCCGGTCCAGTTGTCCGGCGTGCGCATCGGCAGCCAGGGCCTCGACCTCGGCAAGAGTCAACACGGGCACGGCGGTTCCCCCGGGGAAGCAATCGATGATCAGTTGGCTTGCAATATAGTCGAGTTGTCGAACAGGAGAGGAAGCGCCGGGTCGTGCAGGTGAGACCGATCTCCCCCGAGCGTCTGGCCGACCTGCTCGCCGAGCGGATCGACACCCACCCGGCCGGGACGGACGGCCGGAGGCTGCGGATCGCCATCGACGGAGCGCCGGCGGCCCGCCCCGGCGAGCTGGCCGACTCCCTGGTCGGACCGCTGCGGCTGCGCGGCCGCCCGGTGCTCCGGGTCTCCGCCGGTGACTTCCTCCGCCCGGCCTCTCTGCGCCTGGAGTACGGCCGCCACGACCCGGACGCCTATCACGACCTCTGGCTGGACGACGGCGCGCTCCTCCGCGAGGTGCTCGATCCGCTGGAGCCCGGCGGGAGCGCACGCGTCCTGCCCTCCCTCCGGGACGCCGCCACCGACCGGTCCACCCGCGCGCCGTACAGAGAACTCCCGCCCGGCGGCGTGCTGTTGCTGGACGGCGCGCTGCTACTCGGCCGCTGGCTGCCGTTCGAGCTGACGGTGCACCTCGCGCTCTCCCCGGCCGCGCTGGCCCGCCGGACTCCGCCGCAGGAGCAGTGGACGCTCCCTGCCTTCGCCCGCTACGAGGCAGAGACCGGCCCGACCGAACTGGCCGACCTCACGGTGCGTGCCGACGACCCGCGCCATCCGGCACTCGTACTGCTCTGACACCGCCGCCCGGTCAGCCTGCCGGGGAGGGGCCGCGCTGGCAGCGCGGGCACCAGAAGGCCGGCCGGTCGCGGCCCCGGTCCGATGCGTGCGGGGCGGTGCGGATCGGCGTACCGCAGCGCAGACAGGGGCGGCGGGCGCGGCCGTAGACGAAGTTCCGGCGGTCGGGACGCGTATCGCCGGTGGTGGGATGGCCCGGCCGGAGCTTGTTGGCCTCCAGGAGCTGGTGGGCGCGGGCGAGCACCCGGTCCAGGACGGCGACCCCGCCGAGCGGGGTCCAGGGGGTGACCCCGGCCAGGAAGCAGAGCTCGTTGGCGTAGACGTTCCCGATGCCGGCCAGCTTCCGCTGGTCCAACAGGGCTTCGGCGAGCGGGAGTTCGGGCTGATCGCCGAGCCGGCGCAGCGCCTCGGCGAGATCCCAGTCCGGCCCGAGCAGATCGGGGCCGAGGTGTCCGACGACGCGCTGTTCCTCGGCGGTACGCAGCAGTTCGACGACCGGGAGCCGGTACCCGACGGCGGTGTGCTCGTCCGTCGCGAGGACGGCGCGGATCTGGTGGGCGGGGCCGCCGTGCCAGCGTTCGCCGGTCCGGTAGAGCTCCCAGCTGCCGTCCATCCGCAAGTGGGTGTGCAGGGTGAGGCCGCCGTCGAAGCGGGTCAGCAGGTGCTTGCCGCGCGGGACGACCTCCAGCACCTGCCGCCCGCGCAGATCGGCGGTGGCGTGGGCCGGCACCCGCAGGTCCGCCCCCGTCAGCAGCCGGCCGGCCAGGGCCTGGCGCAGCCGGGTGGCGGTTCGGTAGACGGTGTCTCCTTCGGGCACGGTTCCATGATGCCGTGCGCCCGGGTGCACACCGACCGGGTGCACACCAACCGGGTGCACACCGACCGGGTGCCGCCCGCGCGGCCGCCGGGCGTGCCGGGTGCGCCGGGCGTGCCGGGTGCGCCGGGTGCGCCGGGTGCGCCGGGTGTTACGAACCTCTGACGTCCGGCCCGGACACGGGGACGGGGGCGGGTCGGCCGGCTAGCTTCGCCGGCATGGAGATTCTGGTCACCGGCGGTGCGGGGTTCATCGGGTCGGCGGTGGTGGCGCGGCTCGTCGCGGCCGGCCACGCGGTACGGGTGCTGGACGCGCTGCTGCCCGCCGTGCATCCGTCCGGGCGGGAGCCGGCGCGGCCGGCCGGGGTGGAGTTCATCCGGGGTGACGTGCGCGACCGGGCGGTGGTGGAGCGGGCGCTGTCCGGCGTGGACGCGGTCTGCCACCAAGCGGCGGTGGTGGGCCTCGGGCTCGACCTGGACGACGCGCCCGACTACGTGAGCTGCAACGACCTCGGCACGGCCGTGCTGCTGGCGGCGATGGCACGCGGCGGGGTACGGGATCTGGTGCTGGCCGGGTCGATGGTGGTGTACGGCGAGGGGCGCTACCGCTGCGCGGTGCACGGGGACGTGGCACCGGGTCCGCGGCGGATCGTCGACCTGGACGCGGGGAACTTCGAGCCGCCGTGCCCGCACTGCGGCCGGCCGCTGGCACCGGGCCTGGTCGGCGAGGAGGCGCCGACGGATCCGCGCAACGTGTACGCGGCGACCAAGCTGGCGCAGGAGCATCTGGCGGCAGCGTGGGCGCGGGCCTGCGGTGGCCGGGTTCTGACGCTCCGCTACCACAACGTGTACGGGCCGGGGATGCCCCGCGACACACCGTACGCGGGGGTCGCCTCGCTGTTCCGCTCGGCGCTGGCCAGGGGCGAGTCGCCCCGGGTGTTCGAGGACGGCGGCCAGCGGCGCGACTTCGTCCACGTCGCCGACGTGGCCTCGGCCAACCTCGCGGCGCTGGCGGCGGTCGGCGACCGTCCGGCGGGCAGCGCCCGGGTGTTCAACGTCGGCAGCGGCGCCGTGCACACGGTCGGCGAGATGGCCGAGGCGCTGGCCACGGCCTACGGCGGCCCGCGCCCGGTGGTGACCGGCGAGTACCGGCTGGGCGACGTCCGGCACGTGACGGCGGACTCGACCCGCCTGCGGGACGAACTCGGCTGGCGTCCGACGGTCGACTTCGCGGACGGCATGGCGCGGTTCGCGGCTGCGCCGCTGCGGGGGCGGTGAGCCCGGCTCGGCGCCCGCCCCCGCGGCACGGCCCGTCCCTTCGCGGTCGCGGACCGGCGCAGGTGCCGCTGCCTCGCGGCTCGACGGCGGTGCCGCCACCGGGCCGGATCATCAGTCCAGACTGCACAGCAAAGCTGGACAGACTGGACTGAAGGTTTTAGCGTGGAGGCATGGAGCAGAGCACCGGGAACATCTCGGAGTCGGCCGCCCGCGCGGCAAGAGAGCTGCGCGTGGTGTTCACCAGACTGCGCCGACGGCTCTGGGAGGTCGCCGGCAACCAGGACCTCACGCCCTCCCAGCTGTCCGCGCTCAGCCGGCTGTCCAAGGACGGGCCGATGTCGGCCAGCGAACTGGCGGCCGCCGAGCGGGTCCGGCCGCAGTCGACGGCGGCCACCCTCGCGGTGCTCGACCAGCGCGGACTGATCCAGCGACACCCCGACCCGGAGGACGGCCGCCGCCAGCTGGTCACCCTGACCGAGCTCGGTCACGAGTACGTCGCGGGCAGCCGGCAGGCCCGGGAGGAGTGGCTGGCACGGGCACTGCAGGACCACTGCACGGAGGCCGAGCGCCGCACCGTGATCGAGGCACTGACCCTGTTGGATCGACTCGCCCAGTCATGACCTCGATCATCGCGTGCCTGAGCCGATCGCTGCGCCGCCCTCCGGGGGGCGGCGGGCGGGATACCCGGCAGGACCGGTCCGAGGGCTTCAATCGCAAGCTGATCGCCCCGATGGTCCTCGGTTCGGTGCTGAACCCGGTCAACTCCTCGATGATCGCGGTGGCCCTGGTACCGATCGGGACCGCCTTCGGAGCGTCCCCGTCGCAGACCGCATGGCTGGTCTCCGCGTTCTACCTGCCAGGCCGGGGGCTGAACGCGTCGATCGCCGGACTCGTCCTGCTGCCGCTGTCGCTGAGTGCACTGCTGGTCTCCGGCGCCACTGGCCGCCGCAGCGAGATCCGGGGCAAGCTCGTGGCCGGCGGCCTCTTCCAGATCGCTGCCTGCGCCGCGCTGTTGCTGGTCGACTCGGGGAGCTCCCTCTGGCTGCTCGTCCCTGTCGGCGTGCTCATGGGCATCCCCCAGGGCCTGAACGGCCTCGCCAACCAGAACGCCCTCTACCACCAGGCGGATCCCGCCCGGATCGGCTCCGCCGCCGGGCTGCTGCGCACCTTCATGTACCTCGGCGCGATGACCGCCTCGGCCGCCACCGCCGCCTTCTTCGGCGAGGGCGCCCGGACGGGCGGGCTGCACCGGCTGGCGCTGTTCATGCTCGCCGGTGCCGTCCTGCTGCTGGCGGTGACCCTGCTGGACCGCTCACTGCACCGGGTCGGCCGGTCGACTGCGCAGGCGCAGGTGCAGGCGCGGGCGTAGGCGCAGGTGCAGGCGCGGGCGTAGGCGCAGCCGGTCCAGGCGCAGCGGTAAACACGAGCGGCTGCGTCGACACCTGTCACGAACTCCCTTTGCCGTACTGATCGTTCACCCCAGAAAGGGCACATCCATGGCTCTCACCGCACTCGACCCGAACACCGCGCTGGTCCTCATCGACCTGCAGCACGGGATCACCGCTCTGCCGACCGTCCCGTACACCGGCCCCGAGGTGGTGGCCCGCTCGGCCGAACTCGCCGCCGCCTTCCGCACCCACGGCGCTCCGGTCGTCCTGGTCCGGGTGACCGCCGCCGCCGACGGCTCGGACGCCGTACCCGGCCGCACCGAGGCCCCGCGCCACTCCGGCGGCCTGCCCGAGGGCTGGGACGTCATCGTCGGCGACCTGGCGGGCCACTCCGGCGACATCACCGTGACCAAGCGCAACTGGGGTGCCTTCCACGGCACCGACCTCGACCTGCAGCTGCGCCGCCGCGGTGTCACCCAGATCGTGCTGGCCGGCATCGCCACCAGCATCGGCGTGGAGTCCACCGCCCGGGCCGCGCACGAGCACGGCTACCACGTCACCCTTGCGACCGACGCGATGGGCGACTTGGACCTGGAGGCGCACCGCAACTCCGTCGAGCGGATCTTCCCCCGGCTCGGCGAGACCGGTACCACCGCCGAGATCCTGGAGCTGCTGGCCAAGACCCGCGCCTGACCTGCCGCCGCAAGCCGCCGCTGCCGCCGCTGCCGCCGCTGCCGCCGGGTCGCCGACTCCCGTCCGGCGGTCGCGGCGGATGCGGCGGTCGCACGCGAGCCGGGCACGGCCCGGTAATGCCACCACGTTCGGGCCCCGGGCCAGGTCACCCGGGTATGAACATGCAGCCCAACAGCCCCGCCTGCCTCTCCACTGCCGCGCGCCACAGGGGCACGATGCCGTCCAGCATCGTCGCGGCCTCCCCCGGGTCACCGTCGCCGCTGTCGCACAGCCACTCCACCGCGCGCTGTCGGGCCTCGCGGCGCTGCTCCGCCGTCAGCTCCAGCGCCGCAAGCACGTCCGGCAGGGTCTCGCGCACCTGCTGCGAGGTCAGGACCATGTCACCGAACCAGCCCGGCAGCAGGGCGAACCGACGCGGCCCCAGGCCGTGGGCCAGCGCGGCCGCCGGGAATCCCTTCCGGCAGCCCGGGGCGAGCGCCAAGTGCCGCCAGTCGGCGGGGATCCGGTCCAGGGCCGCGTAGATCTCCTCGCAGTGCTCGTCCAACGGGCAGGCGCTGGACAGCTCCTGGAACGCCTCGCTGTCGGCGTCCAGCGCCATCGACGGCCCCGACCCGCGACGGCGCAGCGCACGCAGGCCGCCGACCCGCTCGGGTGCCGCGCTCCAGCGCCGCCACAGCTCCTGGGTGCGGGCGAGCTCGCGCTGCCCGTCGATGTGCGGGCCCAGCAAAGGCGCCACGTCGTCCACCACCTCGTCCGGCACCGCGGCCAGGACCCACATCCCGAGAAAACTCACCGCACCTCCCGCCCCTCCGTCATCGGGAACGCTAGCGGGCGGCACCGACACCAGCGGCGGCGCCCGGTCGCCCACCCGGTCCACCACCGCACTCGCCGACCCGGCCTGCCACACCAACTCCATTGCGAAGCAGTCAGGTTGGGATCTGCAGCCGCGGCTCCCGGCTCGCTGGCGGGCTGTTCGCGACGGCCGGGATCCGCGCTGTCACCGAACGGCTGACGGTACGGAAGAATGGCCCGGAACAGCACGGACGGGAGGAGTCGGCATGACGAGCGAGGGCCGTCCGGTCACTTTGCAGGGGCTGGCCGACCGCTGAGCGGCTGCCCGACCGGACGCGGCACAACGGGGACGGCGACTACGGGAACGGCCGCTTGAGGGCCGTCCGCATCACGTCGGCACCACCCGACACCGCCCGGGCCTTCAGCGACGGTTGAACCAGGCCGCCGCGTCGGCCGAGGCGAACTGCCTGATCATGGCGGCCCCCACGGCGATGCCCACGAGCGAAGGCATCGCGCCGCCCGAGAACAGGGCGATCAGCGAACTGAGGATACCGACCGCTTCGAGCCCGATGACGGTCGGCCGAACCCAGGCCGCCCGCCGCACCACCAGCACGCCGCACACGGCTGACAGCAGGCCGATCACCACCGAGACGACACCGATGGTGCGCAGCAGACCACTGCCGTACCGCTCCCCGACACCGTGATCGTCGAACGTGGCCGCACTGCTGAACAGCACCCAGCCGACCAGCAGATTGACGACCGCCTGGAAGCAGATCACCCCCGTCGCGATCTTGAGTCCTCGTGGCATCCGCCCGGCCGTCCCGGGTCCCGCCGCCGTCTGTTCCACCATTCCGACCTCCGTGAAGGACTGGTTCGTCACAGGTGCACTCAGGCCGTCCAGGTCGTGACACCCTGCCCCCCGAGAAGACCTCGACCCGCGCGTGTCGCCGATTATGTCCCACCCAAACGATTGCGCCAGTCGTTTGGGTGAAACTGCGTCAGGCAATGTCTGTTCAGGAGAGTTGGGTGCGGCTGGCGGCACCGAGGGCGGCGAGGGCAGTCAGCGTCGGGTGGTAGGCGCGGTCGAAGGAGTCCACCTCCGGAGCGAAGTGCACGGCGGGGACGATACAGCCGGTCGCGAGGGCGGTCCGGGAGAGGGTGTCGAGCACCTGCCGATGGTGCGGGTTGAGGGGCAGGCCGCACCAGAGGGCGGCTGCGGTCAGTTCTGCGGCGACGTCGAAATCACCCAGCCGTAGGCGGGCGGCGGCGGCGGGGCCGAGGGTGCGGGCGAGCCAGGCGGCAAGGCGAGCGGGCCAGAGTGGGGTGCGGTGGCCGAAGCGGGTGGCGAGGAAGCAGGCGTGGGTGAGGTCGTAGAGGGCTGGGCGGGCCGCGACGCTGAGGGCGGGGGCGGACGGGTACCGGCGCATCAACGCCTCAAGCCTTCGTGTCATCTGCGGGCCGTAGTCGTGGATACCGGCGAGATCGGTTGCGATGGCGTGGTCCAGGTCGGGGCCGGGATCATTGCGGGGCGGCATCGCGAAAACGGCTCTGACGATGTCGTGTGACCTGAACCGGCGGCCGGTGATGCGCTCGATGGCGATGAAGACGAGCAGTGCCGATTTGAAATTATGGCTTGCGGCTGCTCCGGAGGCGATTATCTCGGGCAGCGCCCGGTCGGCGGGGAGCAGCAAATCCTGGCATTTCTCGGAGACGAGGCGAGCCCAGGTGCCGTTTTTCACTGGCGAACGCGGACCCACTACTCCGAACAGGACGATGGACAGTTCACAGGCTGGCCGGATCTTGATGGACCATTCCGCCGCCGAGCCGACGGGCCCGGGCGGGAAGAAGTGGCCAAGGTGTGACTCAAGCCAGTCACACAGTGCTTGCTTGGCTTCGATTTGAGCCAACGGGCTCCTGCGCTTCCTTCGAAGTAGCGGCCCCAGGGGCTGATACCTGATACCTCGACTTCCGGCGCTGGGAACGGTTCCCTGCGACTTTCGCTCGATTGGCGGAGTTATTGGACAGGATGGCATGGGTAATGATTAGCATACGAATCTACTCTGCCGCAAATCAACAGAAAGGCGCTTGATCAACCATGGGAAACCAGACTGCAGAGGCTATGGCGACCGATAGAAGCTGCCCGGTGTATGTGGTCAACAACACCGGAGGCACCCTGAGCGAGATCACCTTTACCCACCGGTACGACGGTGAATTCAAGGTGAGCAAAACCTTCACGAACCTCGCGAACGGCAGCAAGGAGTACGCATTCGACGCGAAGTACCGCACGGGGTTCGTGACGACAGGCCACGACTACTGGTGGGTGAGTTTCAAGGCCGAAGGCCACGTGTTCGCCTGCAAGGACGACTTCTACTGCTACCTGACGGCGGATGACGACGGCAAGGACGTGCTTCTGAAGGTCACGATGAACAATTTCCACGTCGGCTGTCCGGCGTCGAGCAGTTGCGACGTGGCCATCCACCAGGTCGGCTAGAGCCGGCTGCGGGAAAGGCGGCGCCACGGGCCGACATGGTGGCGCCGCCTTGTTCGGTGTTCCGGCGGCACAGACGGAGGACGCCGTCATTGGCGGGGCTACCAGAGGGGCGTGAACCTACTCCTGCGGACCGTACCGGACGGTGCACTAGCCACGTCCGAGCAGCCAGCCCGCCACCGAGAGCGTCCCCATCGACAGCAGGGTCGAGAACATCACCGAGTCACGGGCCAGGGCGGCGTTCAGGCCGTACTCGCGGGCGTAGATGAAGACGTTCTGCGCGGTGGGCAGCGCGGAGCAGACCACCACCGCGAGCAGCTGGTGCGGGGGAAGGTGCAGCACCAGGCTGCCCACGGCGAGCGCGACCAACGGCTGTACCAGCGTCTTGGTGGCGACGGTGAGACCCAGCTCGGCGCGCTGCGCCGAGCTGCCGGCCGGCCGCCGGGCGTGCAGCGACATCCCGAGGGTGATCAGCGCGGTCGGCACGCCCGCGCCGCCCAGGACGTCGCAGGAGTGCCCCAGGGTGGGCGGCAGGTGCCAGCCGGCGGCGGAGGCGAGCGCCCCGAGCCCGGCGGCCAGGACGATCGGATTGCGCAGCGGCACCGCCAGCAGCCGGGACGCCCGCCCGACCCGTTCCCCTGCGGCGTCACCGCCCTCGCCCGCGGCACCACCGCCCTTGTCGGCCCCGGCATCCAGCAATGTCAGGGCCACCGGGGTGACCACCAGCACCTGGAAGACCAGCACCGGCGCGATGAACGAGGCGTCGCCCAGCACCTGCAGGGCCACCGGGACACCCAGGTTCGCGGAGTTGACGTACCCGGACGCCATCCCCGCTATGGTCAGGTCGGCCAGGCCCCGGCCGAACCACCACCGGGCGGCCGCGGCCCCGAGCAGCGAGGCCACCACAGTGCCGGCCACGAAGGCGAGCATGGACGTGTTCGCGAAGCTGTCCAGCGGCGTCCGGGAGATCATCATGAACAGCGCGGCGGGCATGGCCACATGGAAGACGAAGCGGCCGAGTACGGCCTCCGCCTGCTCTCCCAACAGGCCCGTGCGGCCTACCAGATAGCCGACGGCGGTCAGTGACCAGATGGGGACGAAGGCGGCGAGCAGGGGGTGCAGGGTGTGCATGGATCCTCGACTGGTCCTGGGCGGTCTGCTCGATCCGTTAGATCTGCTCGATCGCTCTTTCGGGTGCTGCAGATGCCCGGGATCTCCGGGATCTCCGGCCGCTCCGCAGTCAATCAGGCCCCGCCGGCCGCCGTTCAACCGGCTGTCGCCACGCCGAACTCCGCTACTGACCCACCGTCAGGAAAATGGTGCCGTCGGGGCGTTCCCTCGGCACTACCGGAACGGCCGCCGGGTCCCGACCGCCACGGGGCCGCGCCCCCGGGCGGGTACGGTGAGCCGGTGAGCAGGTGAGCCGGTGAGCAGGTGAGCAGGTGAGCAGGTGAGCGAAGCTTCCCGGACCGAGACCGACGACCAGGGCACCGCCGTACGACTCGGGCCGGTACGGCGGGTGGTGTCGCTGGTGCCCTCGCTGACCGAGGCCCTGGCCGCCACCGGGCCGGGGCTGCTGGTCGGTGCGACCAAGTGGTGCACCCACCCGGCCGGGCTCGCGGTGGAACGGATCGGCGGCACCAAGAATCCGGACGTGGCACGCATCATCGACCTGGGACCGGACCTGGTTGTGGCCAACGAGGAGGAGAACCGCGCGCCCGATCTCGCGGCGCTGCGGGCCGCCGGGACCCCGGTCTGGGTGACCGAGGTCCGCACCCTGCCGCAGGCGCTGTCCTCGCTGGACCGGCTGCTCACCGTCGCCTGCCGACTGCCGCACCCCGCCTGGCTGGACGCGGCCGGGGCGGCCTGGGAGGCGGTGGGCGAGCCGCTGACGCGACTGCGGGCCGTGGTGCCTGTCTGGCGGCGGCCCTGGATGGTGCTCGGCCGGGACACCTTCGCCGGGGACCTGCTGCGCCGGCTCGGCGTGGACGTGATCCACGCCGACCACCCGGAGCGCTACCCCGCCATCCCGATCACCGAGTTGCTGGCCGCCGGCCCCCGACTCGCCGTACTGCCCGACGAACCGTACCGCTTCACCGCCACCGACGGCCCCGAAGCCTTCCCGGGCATCCCGTGCGCCCTGGTCAGCGGCCGCCATCTCACCTGGTACGGCCCCTCGCTGGCCGAGGCTCCCGCCGTCCTCACCGCCCAACTCCACGCCGCACCAGGGGGACGCCCCTGTCCGGACCACGAGGCGTAGCGACACCACGCCCACAGGCGCGGTCACCGCGCCCATCGGGACTCACGACGACCGGAAACCGAACCTGTTGTCGTCACGGCTGGTCGGATCGAATCAATAACCCATAAGAAACAAGTCAGTAGGCTGATCCCATGAGGACGAAATCCTCGCAATAGCAGCAGTCAAAAGTTCATTCGCTTCAGCCGCTCCCCGATCGAACGACCGCACACCAATCACCTCCACGCTTCCGTGGAAGTCGTGCCCGATACCCGCCCGCGCGGCAGGACCGAGTCGGTGGCGAACTCTTACGTCCGCCCGACACCAGGGCGGAGAGGATAGGAGCGCAGCCCATGTGCAGGTGGATGGCCACTTGACCGCAGGCCGGGGCCGAAGCGCGCAGGACGGCTGTCGTGCGGCCCCGCGTGCACCAACCAGGCAGGCCGGCAGGTGGAACGATCACCACCCGCCGCCCGGCCCTCTCGAAAGGCAGCTAATGAACCCGTCGTCTCCGGCGCGCGAGACGCCCAACGCACCCACCGGGGACGGCAGGTCTGCGGCGGGCTCGTTCAAAGGCACCCCTCCGTCGGCCCACCGGCCCGCTCGTGCCGTGTCCCTGCCCGACGACGGCATGCCCGCCCGACTGCCCTTCCGCCCGACCATCCGGATCAGGCTCACCCTGCTCTACGGCGGGATGTTCCTGATGGCGGGCGTGGTCCTGCTGGTGCTGATGTACTTCTTCGTACGCCAAGCCATGCGCGACGCCGCGCTGCCGCCCATGACGATCGGCCCGGGTGTGCAGATCGTCACCCCGGACGGCTACACCGTCTCGAACGGCAACTTCAACCAGTGGCTCGATCACTACGAGGTCACCCGCATCGACGCGGCCCTGAACACCCTGCTGCGCAAGTCGCTCACGGTGCTGGTGTGCCTGGCGGTGATCGCCTTCATGGTCGGCTACGCGATGGCCGGCCGGGTGCTGCGTCCGCTGGGGCGGATCACCCGGACCGCGCGCGAGGTGGTCTCCTCCGACCTGCACCGCCGGATCCAGCT